>DHIQ01000020.1:0-3166 GCA_002403895.1 Candidatus Neomicrothrix sp. UBA4742 | reverse complement strand
ACCGTGGTGAGCAGCTCCCAGGATCAGGTGCTGGGTTACACGCTCGACCGGCTCGGCAGCCACGTCGGCGAGTTCCTCCACCCCGATGACCTCCCGAACCTGTTCGACATCGTCGAGCGTGCTCGGACGATCTCGGGCTACCGGGATCGGATCCAGATACGAGCCCGGCACGCCGACGGATCGTGGCGGATGCTCGACGTGGCCATCTTCCAGGTGAGCGACCGAACCGACACCCACCTGGTCGGGCGGGCCGTGCTGCGCGTTCGTGATATCACCGACGAGGCCAGGTGGACGGGCACCGAGCTCGTCGAGGACGGCGACCGTTTCCTGTCGCTGGCCGAGGCGCTGCCCTTGGGGATCCTGTCGGCTGATCCGCGTGGATGGGTGGTGTTCTGCAACGAGGCGGCGCAGCAGATCTTCAACTTGCCCGTCGATCAACTCATCGGCCACGGCTGGGAGCGGTTGATCCATCCCGACGACCGCTCCGAGGTGATCAGCGCCAGCACCGAGGTGATCCGCAGCGCGCTGCCCCAACAGGTCATGTTCCGGATCCAGACCGGCCTGTTCATTCGTTGGGCGGCGGCGCGCTTCGTGCCGCTCGGGCCTGACCAACCAACGGGCTGGATCGCCACGGTGGACGACGTGACCGACCGGCGTCGAGCCGAATCCGAGCTCACCCATCAGGCCACCCACGATCCGCTCACCGGCCTACCCAACCGGGTGCTGCTCGAGGACCGGCTGCAGCAGGCCTGCGCCCGCCTGCACGACGCCAGCGAGGCGGTGTCGCTACTGTTCATCGACCTCGACGGGTTCAAGGCGGTGAATGACTCCTACGGTCACACCATCGGCGACCAGGTGCTCATCGAGGTGGCGCGCCGACTTCGTCGCATAGTGCGCAGCGTGGACACGGTGGCCCGTCTCGGCGGCGACGAGTTCGTGGCCTTCTGCGAGGGCTTGCCCGAGCGCGAGGTCCGCGAGGTCGTGCAGCGCCTGCACGATGCCATCGGCGTCCCGCTGATGATCAAGGGCGAGGCGATCCGAATCGGGGCCAGCATCGGGGTGGAGGCCACCCGCGACCCGCGGGCCACCTTCGACGACCTCCTGGCTCGCGCTGACCAGGCCATGTACCGCGAGAAGCGCTTGAACTCCACGACCTGAGCACGATCGCTTGCTCGGCTTCGGGGCGCGCGGCAGGGGCGTGGTCAGGCCAGACTCAGGCCGGCGCCCGGAACATGTGGAAGCACGTGTTGCAGCTCAAACTGACCATCTGGTGCACCTGGTCGAACAGGTCGACTTGGGTAGGCCCACCGCAACGCGGGCAATTCTGATATGAGACCCGGTCAGCGACCAGCGGATTGCCATCACCGGAGGCAAGGCTGGCGTCGCCGCTGCGGACGGGGTCGTAGCTGGTTCCGCCGCTGATCCCCCCGGTGGGCCCGGCGGGGCCGGCCGGGTCAGCGATGCCCCGGGTGGGCTCGGATCCGGTGAGGTCGACGGCCAGTTCGGAGGCGGTGCGTAGGTCGAGCACGGCCTCGGCGGGCTCTGCGGGAGGCCCGAGGGAGGGAGCGGCCTCTGCTTGACGGACGGCTTGGGCAGCTTTGAGGCGTTCGGTGAGGCTCATAGCACCTGCTCCCGGCGGGGCTCCTGCGGTTCTTCGCAGCGGGAGGATAGCCGAGATGTAGTCCTTTTGCCCTACCGGCCGCGGTGAGTGCTCCGCGGGGGCCGAGGAGCCCTCGACGGGCGGTCAAGCGGGTCAAACGCCATAGGCTCGGCGGTGCAGGCGCCGGGGGGCGCCCCCCGAGAGGAGTGGGCCCCGGCCCGGCTCAAGCCGCCACCCGACTCCGCCATCGCCCGGGAAGCGGCGGCACTGCGGGAGGTGTCGCCGTACTCGTCGGTCGCGCCCTCGAGCTGGGGGACTTCGGGGACACCGGATTCTGGCGACAACCGCCAAAACGGAGGAGCGGAGTCAGCCGGTGGTGGTGCCCCCGTCGATGGCCAGGATGGCCCCGTTGACGTAGTACGCCTCGTCGGAACAGACGTAGGCGACCAGCGCGGCCACCGACTCGGGTTCTTGCATATCTCGGGTCAGGAAGGCGCGGCTGATGAGCGACATGCTGGCGCCCTCGGGGGGCAGAAAGTCCCCCAGGATGTTGGTGTTGACGCCGCCCGGACATACGGCGTTGACCCTGATTCCCTGGCGGCCCAACTCGATAGCCATGGACTTGGTCAGTCCCACCAGCGCGTGCTTGGAGGCGCAATAGGCGGCGACGTAGGCCTGCCCGATCATCCCCGCAGTTGATCCCAGGTTCATGATGTTGCCCTTGCGCTCGAGCAGGTGAGGGAGCGCGGCCTGGCACAGGTAGAACGGACCGGCGGCGTTGACGGAGAAAAGCCGGTTGAAGCGTTCGGGTGTCTCGTCGGCGAAATGGGCCATGCCACCGATGCCGGCCACGTTGGCCAGGACATCGAGGCCACCCGACCCCGCCACGACCTCGGCCACCAGCGCGGCGCAGGCCGCCGGATCGGTGACGTCCACCTGGCTTGAGCGAGCCTCGCCGCCCCGGTCGGTGATCGATGAGGCCGTGTGGGCCGCTCCGCCGCCGTTGATATCCGCGCACCACGCGGTGGCTCCCTCCGCGGCCAGTCGCAAGGCCGTGGCCCGGCCGATGCCCGCCGCCGCGCCGGTCACCAAGACGACCTTGCCTCGGTAGCGGTGGGGGAGGTCGGGATCGTCGAACGGCTGGTCCATGATGAGCTCCTCGGTCGGGCGCGAAGGAGCCGACCGGTTGGTCGGCCCCCTCCATTTCTGAAACCTGTTCTAGTCGTTGGTCAGCTGCCGTGCACCCTGATCACGAGATCGTGACCGGTGTACCCAGAGGGATCGACGACGACAGGGAAACGATCACCTCGTTGGGGACCCGCCCGCAACCGTGGGATTCCCTTTGGCGACTAAAACAAGCAGGGTTGACTGTTTGTTTGTGTTGCAGTACAACGGTGGTTGTGAACGAGCGCCCGACCACCTCCCACCCCGATCGCCATCAGGACCGGGCTCGGGCGTCACGTCGGAGCCATACCAGTGCCAAGCAGCGGGGCCAGGCCGAGCGGCGTACGCAGGCCGAGCGCACGGCGGAAACCACCACCAAGTTGCTCGACGCCACCGCGGCCT
>DHIQ01000219.1:6572-8228 GCA_002403895.1 Candidatus Neomicrothrix sp. UBA4742 | reverse complement strand
AGATGTGTATAAGAGACAGGAACGGGATCCCGCTCACCGTGGCAGGGACGGGCTACACGGGCGAGGATGGCGTCGAGATCTCGGTCCCGGCAGATCACGCCACCACGCTGTGGATCGCCCTGCTGGAGGCCGGGATCATGCCGGCTGGCCTCGGCGCACGGGACACTCTACGGCTCGAAGCCGGCCTCCCGCTGCACGGCCATGAGCTGGGCTCGGGCATCACCCCGCTGCAGGCCGGCCTCGGGTGGGTGGTGAGCTGGGACAAGGGTCCGTTCCGGGGACGTGACCCGCTGTCCGCCGAGAAGGAGCGAGGGATCGCCCGTCGGCTGCGGGGGCTGGCCGTGGAAGGCCGGCGCCCGCCTCGCGCCGATCAGGCGGTGATGGTGGACGGCGAGAGCGTCGGGGTGGTGACCAGCGGCAACTTCTCACCGGAGCTGGGCCACGGCATCGCCCTGGCCTTCGTCCCGCCGTCCGTCGACATCGGCGACCAGGTCGCCATCGACCAGCGGGGTAGCGAGGTGGCCGCCACTGTGGTCAAGGTCCCCTTCGTGACGCGCCAATGAGCGAGTCCCGCCCGGCGATGGGCCCGCCGGGCTGGTACCCCGATCCCTCCGGTCAATTCCGGTGGTGGCCGGGGACGACCTGGGGGGCCTACGCCCCACCGCACGCCTATCGGGGCGAGTGGTGGCGCTATCCGGTGTGCATTCGGTTGGTGCCCGGAGGCGTGTGCCAAGCGAGTCTGCCCAGGCTCAGTCCAGATCGGCGACGAGCGGAGGGCAACTGCAGAACACGTTGCGATCGCCGTAGGCGCCGTCGATGCGGCTGACCGGGGGAAAGTACTTGGCCGCCCGCAGCGCCGGCGCGGGATAGGCCGCCTCTTCACGCGAGTAGGGCCGGTCCCAGGCCGTCACCAGCAGGTCCTCGGCCGTGTGAGGCGCATGGTGCAGGGCGCTCTCGTCGTGCGCCACCCGGCCCTCGGCGATGGCGGTGATCTCGGCGCGGATGGCGACCATGGCGTCGACGAAGCGGTCCAGCTCGGCCTTGGCCTCGGATTCGGTGGCCTCGATCATGAGCGTGCCAGCCACCGGGAACGACATGGTCGGGGCGTGGAATCCGTAGTCGATGAGGCGCTTGGCCACGTCGTCCACCGTCACGCCGGTCTCGGCCGTGATGGGACGCAGATCGAGGATGCACTCATGGGCCACTGTGTCGTTCTGTCCCGTGTAGAGCACCGGATAATGGGGGGCCAGGCGGGTGGCCAGGTAGTTGGCATTGAGGATCGCCACCCGGGTGGCCTCGAGCAGACCTTCGGCTCCCATGAGCGTCACGTACGCCCACGAGATGGGCAGGACGCCGGCTGAGCCCCACGGCGCCGAGGCGATGGCGCCGGTGCCCGTCGCCGGCCCCGCCCCATCGACGAGGGGATGGTTGGGCAGGAACGGCGAGAGGTGGTCACGCACGGCCACCGGGCCCACCCCTGGGCCGCCGCCGCCGTGGGGGATGCAGAACGTCTTGTGGAGGTTGAGGTGGCTGACGTCGGCCCCGAACTTGCCGGGCTTCGCAAGGCCCACGAGCGCGTTGAGGTTGGCACCGTCGACGTAGACCTGCCCGCCGGCGTCGTGGGCGAGCGCACACACCTCGCCGATGTGCTCCTCG
>DHIQ01000219.1:4776-6497 GCA_002403895.1 Candidatus Neomicrothrix sp. UBA4742 | reverse complement strand
GTTGGCGCCGTCGAGATAGACCTGCCCGCCGTGCTCGTGGACGACCGCGCACACGTCGCGGATGTTGGCCTCGAAGACCCCGTGGGTCGACGGGTAGGTGACCATCAGGCAGGAGAGACGATCGGCGGCGGTGTCCGCCTTGGCTTCGAGGTCGGCCACGTCGACGTTGCCATCGGTATCACACGCCACCACCACGACCTCGAGCCCGGCCATGACCGCGCTGGCGGCGTTGGTACCGTGGGCCGACGCCGGGATGAGGCAGATGGTGCGATGGTCGTCGCCCCGGCTGCGGTGGTAGGCCTGGATGGCCATCAGGCCGGCGAACTCGCCCTGGGAGCCGGCGTTGGGCTGCAGGGAAATGGCGTCATAGCCGGTGATTTCGATCAACGCCGCTTCGAGCTCGTGAATGAGCTCCAGATACCCCTGCGCCTGATCGAGCGGGGCGAACGGGTGGAGGGAGGCGAACTCGGGCCACGTCACGGGGATCATCTCGGTGGTGGCGTTCAGCTTCATGGTGCACGACCCGAGCGGGATCATCGAACGGTCGAGGGCGATGTCGCGGTCGGCCAAACGCCGCAGGTAGCGGAGCATCTCGGTCTCGGAGTGGTAGCGGTTGAACACCGGGTGATTGAGGAACTCGCTCGTCCGGGTGAGCTTCGCCGGGAACCCGGAGTCGACGGTGAGGTCCAGTTCATCGACCGATGCCTCAACCCCGAAAACGGCCCAGACCTGCTCGACGACGGCCCGGGTCGTGGTCTCGTCCAGCGAGATACCCAGGGTGTCGGCGTCGACCGCGCGCAGGTTGATTCCGGCGGCGCGAGCCGCGTCGGCCAGCCCCTCGGCCCGACCGGGAACGCGGACGGTCACGGTGTCGAAGGGCACATCGGTGATGACATCGACGCCGCCCCGGCGCAGACCGGCGGCCAAGACGGTCGTGAGGCGGTGGACCCGGGAGGCGATGCGGGTCAGGCCTTCGGGACCGTGGTAGGTGGCGTACAGGCCAGCCATCACCGCCAGCAGGACCTGGGCGGTGCAGATGTTGCTGGTGGCCTTTTCACGCCGGATGTGCTGCTCGCGGGTTTGCAGGGTGAGCCGATAGGCCTGGCGTCCGGCCGTATCAACCGACACCCCCACGAGGCGGCCAGGCAGGGTGCGCTTGTAGGCGTCGCTGGTGGCGATGAACCCCGCGTGCGGACCACCGAAGCCCAGAGGGACGCCGAAGCGCTGGGAGGTGCCGACCACGACGTCCGCACCGATCTCGCCCGGTGGGCGCAGCAGCACCAGGCTCAACAGGTCAGCGGCCACGGTGACCAGAGCGCCCACTTCGTGAGCCGCTTCGATGACCGCGGCGTGGTCCCGGACCTCGCCGCTCGTACCCGGGTACTGGACCAACACCCCGAACGTCCCCTCCGGGATTGCCGTCAGGTCCCCGACGACGACCTCGATACCGAGCGGGACTGCCCGGGTGCGCACCACATCGATGGTCTGGGGGTGGCACTCGACATCGACCAGGAAGCGGGGGCCGGCTTTGGGGGTGAGGCGGCGACACATGGCCATGGCCTCCGCCGCGGCCGTGCCCTCGTCCAGCAGGGAGGCATTGGCCAGAGCCATGCCGGTGAGGTCGCTCACCATGGTCTGGAAGTTCAGCAACGCCTCCAGTCGCCCCTGGGAGATCTCCGGCTGGTACGGGGTGTACGCGGTGTACCAGGCCGGGTTCTCCA
>DHIQ01000219.1:0-4543 GCA_002403895.1 Candidatus Neomicrothrix sp. UBA4742 | reverse complement strand
CGGTGTACCAGGCCGGGTTCTCCATAACGTTGCGCATGATGACCGCCGGCGTATGCGAATCGGCGTAGCCCATACCGATCAGCGACGTCATCACCGTGTTGCGCGACGCCAGTTGCCTCAACCGCGCCACCACCTCGGTCTCCGTCACGGGACCGGGCAACTCGAGCGGCTTGTCCCACCGGATCGAGGCGGGCACGACCTGGTCGATCAGATCGTCCAGCGACGCCAGGCCGAGAATGGACAGCATCTGGTCCTGGTCGCCGGCGGCCGGCCCGATGTGGCGGCCGATGAAGTCGCCGTGGGCCTCCAGGTCGTCGAGGGAAGCGGCATGGGAGTCAGGCGTGGCGGACATCGGGTTCCTCTCGAACGGGCCAGGGGAGGCGGACCGGGGGGTGACGGACAGGTGCGCACCGCGGTGGCGGTGCCCCCCGCTGTCACGGAACCTGAGAGTTTCACCGGCGCCAGCGCCAGGGCGAGGGGCCGGTTTTCCCCGTCGGTGAGCTTGACCTCCACGCGGACGTGGGGGAGTGGCTGCTTTCCAGCGGTGCCTACGCCTGCGGTTCGTGGGCCTGAGAGATTCCGGGGGCGGTTGCTCCTTCGGCGTCCCTCGATCCGAGGATCGGCGGGACTCTCCCACAAGCGATGATCAGCCTGAGTTGTGGCCGCAAGCCTAGCCGCTGTCGAGCGGGGTCAGTCCGCCGGACATCCGCCGAAGGCGCGTAGATCGAGGTCGGGCTGTGGGCAACAGAGTGAAGTAGGCGACTCGCGCCTGACGCGATTCGGCCCCCGCTCAACCCGGCGGAGGACGGGGAACGGGGGCCGAATCTGTGAGGGCCGCGGGAGGGACCCTCATCCCGGGACGTGACACCCGGGAGAACGTGGCGGGATCAAGGCACCGTCGGCATCTGGCCCGCGTCTTCTTGGGCCTCACGGGCAGCGCTCTCACCCTTCTCGTGGGTCGCGTCCTCGTTCGGCTTGAACGTTCCCGCGGCGGGGGTCGCAGCCGTGCCCGAACTCGAGCTGGCGGCTGGAGCCGTGGCGGCCGGAGTGGTCGTCGCGGTGGTCGCCGCCGTGGCGGGCTGGATCAGGGTCATGGCGGCACCGCCACCAATCAGGGCCGAGCCGCCCAGGGCGGCGGCGAGGAGCAAGGACTTGGTTCGATTCATGAGGGGGCTTCTTTCGGGAGGGTGTTCGCACTCGAACGATTCGAGTAGCCGCACCATAGGAAGGAGGCGTAAGACCGGCGTTGGTCCCGAGTAGAGGTTCGGTAAGAAGCGCGAGCGGCTCAGAGGGCGTTCACGCGTTGAGCAGCAGGCGCAGGGCTTCCTCACGCATGCGGGCCGGCTCACCGGGCGACAGCACCGCTACCGACCGCCGCAGCGAGCTCTGGTTCCTCGGGCGATAAGTAGCCGGCAGACTCGTTCGCATTGGCGGGCGTGTCGGGCTGGGGAGAACTGCGAGGAGTACGCCGCATGGCGGCGGGTTTTCGCTGAGCTGGGATGGCCCGGTCACCGGTAGCGCATACGTGTCGTTCTGCGCTCGTCCAGGGACTAGAACTGTTCTCGATGATGCCCGGCGAGCGGATGCTGATTCGCTGCGAAGGTGGCCCGTCGACAAGTCGACTGGAGCGGTTCCCTCCGCCCGTGGAGATTGAGGAGCGCGACGGGACCTACGTGCTCGATGACGACGGCCCGACCGAGCAGTGGCGTTACCTGTTCGTGGCCCGCACCATGTAGCGCGACGATCCGACCCGAGGGACCGGCTTTCACAGAACGCACCGGGTGGCAGAGTTGGTGAAGGACGGTCACCGCGCAGGAACCGACCGGAAGCCGGCGGCGTGTATCCCTCGGTGCGCACCATTGCGAGAGGCGAGTAGCAAGTGCCGCGGCTGCCCACCCCTTGACGAGCGAGCGAGAACCGGCAGTACATCGCGCCTCGACGTCGAGCTCGGCCTGGGGAGAAGTGAGCGATACACGCCGGGCTGGGTCGCCGCCAGGTGAGTTGGTGCGTCGGCATACCCTGAGCCGGTGTTGATCATCGCCGGCAGTCTGATCCTCGACCCAAACGACCGCGAGCGATTCCTTGCCGCCAACGCGGAGGTCGTCGAGCTGGCCCGTCAGTCGATTGGGTGTCTGGACTTCGTCCAAGCGGCCGATCCGGTCGATGCCAGTCGGATCAACGTGTTCGAACGATGGGACAGCGAGGAACACCTGCTTGCGTTCCGTGGTGCAGGTCAGCCCGACGCGGACTCGCCGCCTATCCAGTCAGCACAGGTCAAGCGATACGTCATCTCGGCGGTCGAGGAACCCTGACCGAGCGACGGTGCCACGGTTCCGGCGTCCGGGGGCACCTTCGACCGTCGTTCTGGGCGCGTGTCGCCGGTGGCATAACGCGCTCTGAGCGGGCAATCTGGCGCGCGTGAGCGACTTAGCCCGGTTGCTGGTAGCGATCGCTGCGAGCGACCAACGAACTGCGGTCGCTCTTCTCGACGCGACTCCGTCGTTGGTGACGGCTGGCCTGGCTCGACGCGATGAGTTCTTCTTGGCCCAGCGCCTGGCACAGGTCTACGAAGGCGACACGGCGCTCCATGCTGCGGCGTTCAGTTACGACCCCGGGATGGCGCGGGAACTCGTGACCCGCGGTGCGGACATCCGGGCCAGAAACCGGCGGGGCGCCGAACCGCTCCACGCGGCGGTGATTGGCGTGCCCGGGTCGGCCCACTGGAACCCGCCACAGCAGCGGGCGGTCATTCTCTACCTCATCGAGGCGGGCGCTGACCCCAACGCGACCGCTGCTGGCGGAGCGACGCCGCTGCATCGAGCCGTGCGAAACCGATGCTCGGCCGCCGTCGACGCGTTGCTGAGCGCTGGTGTCGACCCTCACCTCGAAAACGACCGCGGGTCGACTGCGTCTGACCTTGCCCGTTGGACAACAGGTCGGGGTGGCACCGGCTCCGCAGAGGCCAAGGCCGAACAAGGAATCATCATCGAACTGCTCGATAGAACTACCTCGTGAACGCGCCCGGAGCCATGACTGCCGTTCCGCGCTGCATGCGTCGCATACCGCCCGCGCCAGAACGCCGCGTCCCCGCAGGAGCGTTCTGAGACGGCGTGTAACGCTCACGCCTCAGCCTTGCCCGAAGCGAGTGGTACGTGCCGATCGTGGGCACCCCGGAGAAGCGATCACATCCCGGCAAAGTTGCTCGCCTCGGCGGAGAAGTTGGGTTGTGGAGAACTGAGCGTTATCCGTCGCTGGGTCGGGCTTCGGCTGTGTCTCTTCGCCGGACCTGCAGGGGGGCCACGGGTTCCCAGGTGACGGGTACGTTGCGCATGAGGAGTCCGCAGTCGAGGGTGGCGCTGCCTGGGGGGAATCGGGCCGGGTCATCGAAGTAGGTCGAGGTCACCGCCGAGAGGGTGAGCGGCTGGACTTGCCAAGCGTTGGTGACCAGGTGGACCCCCTCGACCTTCGATGGGTCGGAGCTGTCGGAGTAGCCGATCGAGCCGTCCTCGAAGAAGCGGGATGCGTCGTTGTTGTCGGCGAACAGCACGCTGCCGTTGAGCGCGGCGTCGAGACGGGCCTGGACGTGAGCGCCTGCCCATCGGTCTGTGCTTTGGAAGGTGATGTCGAATTCGGAGTCGGTCTCGGCCAAGATGAAGCGGGCTCGGTGGTGTCGGCCGGGGAAGGCTCGACCGCCCACGATCACGTTGAGGAGCGATCCGCTGTCTCGCCGGGGGATATAGACACCCTGCCCCAGTCCGTCAGGGGCGTCCCACTCGACCGCGAAACGGTGGGCGACGTTCTGGCTGTGGACCCCAACCCATCGGGGCAGGCCCCGAGGCCGAAGCTCGGTCAGGCTGAGGAGGCAGATCCCGGCAACGGCGTGGCCGTGAACGAGTTGGGGGCGAAACGGAGCGGGTAGAAGGGGTTCAACCACGTCGGGGTCGACTCGGTAGTTGATGAGCAGACGCCGCTGGATGACCCCTTCGATGGTGGGGCTCTTCATGTCGCCGCCTTTGGTTGACTGGGGCGTCGTCGCCGCAGCACGAGTTGGTCGGGGCACACCGTGGACAAGAAGCCGCCAACACACAGCGCGAGGCGTTCCTCGACCAGGGAGTAGTAGATGCGATTGCCCTCGCGGCGTTCTCGGACAAGCCCCGCGGACCGGAGCACCCCGAGGTGGCGGGAGATGGAGGGGGCGCTGATTGAGAACTGATCGACGATCTCGCCCGCCGAGAGTTCTCCAGCTTTGAGGTCCTGGAGGATCTGTCGGCGGGTCGGGTCGGCCAGCGCCTTGAACACTCCTGCTTCGATCTCGTCTGCAGCCATGTTCGATGTTTAGCACATTAGCTAAACAGCTAGCAAGACAGATGCGGAGGTGATGAGCGGACTGAAGCTTCAACCCAGGCGCAAGGGGCATCTCTCCTTGACGAGCTCCGAACCCGCCCGCCCAAGCGGGGGCCCACGAACGTGCGAGGCTCGGTCATGCGAACGACGACTCCAGTCGCTGCCGTCCTGATTCTCGTCAGCGTCCTGGCCTTGTCGG
>DHIQ01000273.1 GCA_002403895.1 Candidatus Neomicrothrix sp. UBA4742 | reverse complement strand
CCATGATCTGCATGCCGAGATAGGTCATGTCCCAGCGGCTGTCGGCGAGAATGTCTTCCAGCAGCAGGCCCAGGTGGCTGTTCAGCGGGTAGTGCCCGGTGAGCTTGGTGTCGAGGTACTTGGCGAACACCTCGACGTGGCGCGCCTCGTCCATGACCTGGGTGGCGGCGTAGTACTTGGCGTCGATCCACGGCACGGTCTCGACGATCTTGGCGGTGCACAGCAGCGCACCCTGCTCACCGTGCATGAACTGGCTGAGGCTCCAGTTCTGCTGCTCGATCCCCCACTGGATCCATTCCTTGGACGACCATTTGGCCAGCGGCGTGCCCGTGGGGTCGAACTCGATGGCATCCCAGTTCGGCTCGGCACCATTGGCGTAGACGGCGATGGCCTCGGGGTCGACGTCGATCGACCAGTCCAGGTCGGTCTCACCGTTCCACTGCGAGTTCTTGGCCTTCTCGTAGAGCTTGTTGAGCGCCGGCCGGGCGCCCTTTTCGTAGTCCCAGGTGAAGATGGCGTCGGCGCCGTCCTTCACCGTGGTGAGCACCTGGTCGACGTACGGATTCTCGATGCTCAAGATGGCGTCGAGGTCGTTGGCGTTGTCCCGGTCGATGAGCTCCTTGTACGACGAGTACTCGGGCATGGTCAGGGTCCCCCCATTTGATCAATCGTGTGATCGGTCGCGGCTGACGGCCGGTGACATACGTGATAATACAAAACGTGTCGTTTGTCGCAAGACCGGGGGACCGATGTCACACCGGACGACGCGATCCCTGACCCCCTAAGGTGGACGGCGATGACGAAGCTGCGGTGGGGCGATGACACACCGGCAGATGCGGTGGCCGCACGCGACCGCCTCCTCGACGCCGCCGAGGCCTGCATCGAACGTTTCGGCCTGGCCAAGACGACGGTGGAGGACATCGCCGGCGCGGCCAAGGTGTCGAGGGCGACGATCTATCGGTACTTCGACAACCGTGACGAGTTGGTGCTGGCCGTCGTGCTCCGCAGCCTCGATCGCTCGGGTGAGGGTGACCTGGGCGACTTCTTCGTGGGGGCCGACACGCCGGCACTCTTCGGCGAGGCGCTCGTCGACGCCATGGCCCACCTGCTCGACCGGCTCCGTCACGACCCCAAACTCGAGGTGCTACTGAATCGGGACACCGCCGGGGTCTCGGCCTCCATCAGCGGCGCCAGTGCGGCACTGTTCTCGTTCGTGCTCGCCGACTGGCGGCCGCGCATGACCGCCGCCCAAGCCGACGGACTGGTCCGGGCCGATCTGGAGGTGGACGAGCTGTCGGAGTGGTTGCTGCGGGCCATCCTGTCGTTGCTCACCGTCGAGGGCCCGCGACACCACTCGGCCCAGGACGAGCGGCGCCTGCTGACCACCTACCTGGTTCCCGCCATGGTGCCCACGCCCGTGAGGACCGGTCGGTGACCGTCGACCCACCAGCGCTCCATCCGTGGAACCGCGACTTCGCGTGGCCCGGCCACGACGGTCCGTTCCGCGTCGTCACCCCGGACCAGGCCCGGGCCTACGACGAGCAGGGCTTCTTCGTGTTGGAGGACGCGTTCGACACGGAGACCGTCGCCCGGATGCGAGCCGAGATCGCGCCGGAACACGAGGCGGTGAACGAGTTCCTGCGGGGGATCGAAGGAGGGCGCCTGTCGGTCGCCGCCGCCGATGCGCTCACGGTGAGCATCCATCTGGTCAACCGCTCGCCGTACCTGCGCGAGCAGTGCGCCGGGCCGGTGTTCAGCGGGCTGTGCCACGACCTGATCGGTCCCGACGCCCGGCTCTACTGGGAACAAGCGGTCTACAAATGGCCCCACAACCCGGATCCGGTGCCGTGGCACCAGGACAACGGGTACACCTACATCGAGCCCCAGGCCTACCTCACCTGCTGGGTGGCCCTGGTCGACGCCAGCCTCGACAACGGGTGCGTATGGGTGATGCCCGGGCTGCACCGCACCGGCACCCTGGAGCACTGCGACACCGAGCTCGGCTACCGGTGCCTGCCCGAAGATGTAGCCGGCGCGGTCGCGGTGCCGGTGCGGGCCGGTTCGATAGTGGTGTTCTCCTCACTGACCCCGCACTGGACCGGCCCGAACGTCACCGACGAGATGCGCAGCGCCTACATCGTCCAGTTCGCTCCCGACGGGGCCGAGGCGCTCCGGGGTGACCCGGCTGCCGGGCCGCCCATCCACCGGGAGCCGATGGCCGACCCGCGCCGGCAGTACCCCGTGCTGGTGGGCGGCGAGCCCCCCGCGCCCTGACCGCTCAGCCCCGGCAGGCGGTCGATACAGCGGTCGAGAGCGACCGATGGCCTCGCCGCTCAGAGATCCCGACTGGGGCACTGACCGGCGAGCTACCGTGACCACGCCCCAAGACGAGGAAGCCCCATGCCGCCGAGATCCGCCCCGATCGACCGTCCCCGATCCGACTGCCTGGTCATGCTCGGCATCACCGGCGACCTGGCCAAGAAGAAGCTCATCCCCGCCGTGTACCAACTCCACCGGAGGGGCCTGTTGAACATTCCGGTCATCGGGTTGGCCCGACCGGAATGGGCGCTGGAGGACCTGCGCAGTCACGTGCGGGCGTCGATCGAGGAATCCGCCGAGAAGTTCGAAGAGGCCGAGTACGAGGGGCTCATGGCCAACTTCTCGTACGTCGCGGGCGACTATAACGACCTCAAGACGTTCGCCCGGCTGAAGACGGCGGTGGGCCACCCCGAGCACCCGATCTTCCACATGGCCATCCCCCCGTCGATGTTTGCCTGTGTGGCCACCGGCCTGGCCTCGGTCGGGCTCAACCAGGGCGCGCGCCTCGTCGTCGAGAAGCCGTTCGGGCGAGACCTGGCCTCGGCGCTCGAGCTGAACGAGATCATCCACGAGCATTTCGACGAGTCGGCCGTGTTCCGCATCGACCACTTCTTGGGCAAGGAGGCCATGCGCAGCCTGCTCATCACCCGCTTCGCCAATGCCATCCTCGAACCGCTGTGGCGGCGCACCTACGTGTCCAGCGTGAAGATCACCATGGCCGAGTCGTTCGGGGTCGAGGACCGGGGTGCGTTCTATGACTCGGTCGGGACGCTGCGCGACGTCATGCAGAACCACCTCCTGCAGATGGTGGCGCTGTTCGCCATGGAGCAGCCCGTGAACGAGACGGCCGACGCCCTCCGCGACGAGAAGGCCAAGGTGCTCATGGCGGCACGACCGGTCGAGCCGACCCACTATGTCCGGGGTCAATACCGCGGCTATCGCTCGGTAACGGGGGTTGCGCCCGAGTCCGATACCGAGACGTTCGGCGCGTTCCGGCTCGATTTCGATTCCCCCCGTTGGGGAGGCGTGCCTTTCTTCTTGCGCGCAGGCAAGTCGCTGGCTGACACGGTCACGGAGATGACCATCGAGTTCGCCCCCCCGCCGCGCCCGTTGTGGATCTCCGACGGGAGCCATCTGCCCCCGAACCGCATCCGGATCGAGGCCAAGCCCGACAGCTTCACCGCTCTGACCTGGCTCCGAAAGACCCCGGGCGACGAGATGATCGCCCAGCCCATCACCCTGACCCCAGATCTGGAGCATCGGGGAGACATCGGCCCCGAGCCTTACGAGTTGCTCCTGGCCGAGGCGATGGAAGGTGACCCGACCCTGTTCGCTCGAGAGGACTCCATCGAGGAGTCGTGGCGCATCGTCGAGCCGATCCTGACCGACTACCCCCGAGCCATCGAGTACGACCGGGGTTCATGGGGCCCGGCCAACGCCCGCAAGCTCGCCGAGCACGATGGGGGCTGGCCTGGCGAACCACCCGGGTGAACGTCCCACCGACAAATCACGATGTCTGGGTGCTGCGCCACGGCGCCACCGAATGGAGCATGAACGGACGCCACACCGGCCGGACCGACCTCCCCCTGCTCGACATCGGCCGTCGTCAGGCCGAGGCGGTGGGCCGGATGCTCAACGGCCGTCATTTCGTCTTGGTGCTGGTGAGCCCCTTGGCTCGCGCCCAGGAAACCTGCCACCTGGCCGGGTACGGCAGTCAGGCCGTAGTCGACGACGACCTACGGGAGTGGGACTACGGCGACTACGAGGGCATCACCACGGAACAGATCCGGCTCTCGGATCCGGGCTGGACGGTCTGGTCCGGCACCTGCCCCGGCGGGGAGACCACCGCGGAGGTGGCGGCCCGGGCCGACCGGGTCATCGCCCGAGCCCGTGCGGCAGACGGGGATGTGGCGCTGTTCGCCCACGGCCACATCTTGCGGGTGGTCACCGCTCGCTGGTGCGAGTTGGACGCCGTCGAGGGCCGAAGGTTTCCCCTCGACACTGGGACGGTCAACGTCCTCGGTTGGGAGTACGAGCACGCGGCCCTTCGCCGCTGGAACGACGTCCCCTAGAGATCCGAACCGACGGGAGGGAAGTACTGCTGGAGAGCTTCGGTCACGTCGGCCCTGAAGCGGTCGATGGCGGCAGTCATGTAGGCGATGGGGTCGAGGTCGGGGTTGTGGACGAGGGGGGTGAGGTCCATGGCCAGCGATAGCTCCTCGACGTCATCGACGGCTCGGGGCTCGAGCAAGGTGGCATTGGCCCTTCGACGACCTTCCTCGGCCAGGTCATAGCGCTTGCCGCCTTCGATCTGGCTTACGAATACGCTGGCCAGCCGGTGGGCCAGCTCTCGATGGCCTGAGGTGTCGAGCAGGACCTTCTCGTCGTCGCTCAACCAGTCGAGGCTCCGCCATCCCTCCATCCCGACGACCCGCCACGGCCGTTGGTCGGCCGGCAACAGACGAATGGCTTCGATGGTGGCCACCGCGGCGGCCAGATGGGTGCTGTGCTTGTCGGCCAGGTTGTGGGTGTAGACGTTCACCGGCTGAGCGGCAGTCAGGATCTCCACCAGTTCAGCCACCAGGGCGGCATGCCCGTCGCCGCGGATGTCGGCGCTGGGATGGCCGAGCTGGAAGATGGCGCTGTAGCCGCCGATCTCCGCCGCCGCCCGCTGCTCCTGGCGACGCAGCACCCGCATCTCCTCGTCGGTGTATTCGGCGAACACACCGGTACGGGCGCTGCCGGACCCGTCGGTGCAGGCGACGCCGGTGAACCAGCGCTCGGAGTCCTCGAGGCACGCCGCTATCGGCGCCAGGGCTGCGAATTCCAAGTCGTCCTGGTGGGCCACGATGCCGAGGTCGGTGGTGCGGTTCAGGGCGGCCTCGAGCGGGCTGGCGTCAGGAACCCAGACCTCGGCGTGGGGTCGTGAGTAGGTAAAGGCCATGGGCCGAGACCCTAGGC
>DHIQ01000021.1:16247-16577 GCA_002403895.1 Candidatus Neomicrothrix sp. UBA4742 | reverse complement strand
GCCGAACATCATCCCCTGATCGCCGGCACCCTGCTTGTTGAGCAGATCCTCACCTGAGGTGCCCGACCGGACCTCCTCGGAGTCATCGACACCTTGGGCGATGTCGGGCGACTGCTCGTCGAGCGAGACCAGCACGCCGACCGTGTTGCCGTCGTAGCCGTAGGACTCCCGGTTGTACCCGATCTCGTTGATGGTGCTGCGGACGATCTTGGGGATGTCCACGTAGCCGGAAGTGGTGATCTCGCCGCCGACGATGGCGAGGCCGGTCGTCACAAAGGTCTCGCAGGCAACCCGGCTCATCGGGTCCTGCTCGAGCATCGCGTCCAGAAT
>DHIQ01000021.1:15728-15900 GCA_002403895.1 Candidatus Neomicrothrix sp. UBA4742 | reverse complement strand
GGATGGCCTTCGGTGACCGACTCGCTCGTAAAGGTCCAGCTACTCACAGGTTCTCCTCTTGGGTCCCGACCCCGGGATGGGGATCGGATGCGTTGGGTGTGGCCGGCGTGCCCCCGGAGGCACGCCACGCCACGATGGCGTCCCACACGGCATCAGCAATCGCTCGCTTGTC
>DHIQ01000021.1:15282-15419 GCA_002403895.1 Candidatus Neomicrothrix sp. UBA4742 | reverse complement strand
GTGAGCGGAACATTCTGCTCCATGCCAGCGGCATCGATGATCATGACCTTGTTGGTGTCGTGCTCGAACCCCGCTCCCGGAGCCGACACGTCGTTGGCCACGATGAGGTCCAGGCCCTTGCGCTCGAGCTTGCCCCG
>DHIQ01000021.1:10520-15058 GCA_002403895.1 Candidatus Neomicrothrix sp. UBA4742 | reverse complement strand
GTCTCGGCGGCGAACCCCACCAGGGTCTGACCGGTGGGCTTGGCTCGGCCCAGGTCGACCAGGAAGTCGTGGGTGGGCTCGAGCACGAGCCGGGGGACGGCGTCGGTCTTTTTGATCTTGTGGTCAGCGACGTCGACCGGGCGGAAGTCAGCCACCGCCGCGGCCATGATGATGACGTCCTGGTCGGTGCCCCGGGGGACGACGGCAGCTTCCATCTCGGCGGCGCTGTTGACGTTGACCACCTCGACATCTCCGGCGGGGATGGGACGGTCGACGGTGGAGACCAGCACCACCTTGGCGCCGCGTGCCGAGGCCGCCTCGGCCAGGGCATAGCCCTGCTTGCCTGACGACCGGTTCGTGATGACCCGCACCGGGTCGATCGCCTCGCGGGTGCCCCCGGCAGTAACCATGACCCGCAGCCCGTCGAGGTCGCCTGGGGCGAGCACCGCCTCGGCCCGAGCCACGATATCGGCCGGGTCGGCCAGGCGCCCAGTGCCGACATCACCGCCGGCGAGGCGGCCCGCTGCCGGGTCGACGACGTGGACCCCTCGACGACGCAGGGTGGCCAGGTTTTCCTGGACGGCCGGGTGTTCCCACATCTCGGTGTGCATGGCCGGGCAGATGACCACGGGAGCCCGGGTAGCCAGCAACGTGGCGGTCAGGAGGTCATGCGAGATGCCGGCCGCATAGTCGCCGATGAGCCGGGCAGTGGCGGGACAGACGAGGACGAGGTCGGCCTTCTGCCCGAGGCGGGTATGCGGGATCGGGTCGCGCTCGTCCCACAACGACGTCTGTACCGGCTCGGAGGCCAGGGCGGAGAAGGTCGTCTCACCCACGAACCGGGTGGCACCGCGGGTCATGACCGGTGCCACATAGGCACCGGCGTCGACCAGACGACGGCAGACCTCCACCGCCTTGTAGGCCGCTATACCCCCGGAAACTCCGAGGACGATGGTGCGTCCGGCCAGCATCGCGGGACCGGAGGGGCTACTCGGAGGAGGCGGCGGACGCGCTCTCGGCGCCTTCGTCACCGGCCCCGTCGCCTTCGAGCGGGACGGCCACGATCTTGTCGGCGGCGATCTCCTCGAACGCGATCGAAAGCGGCTTGCGGGCCACCGAGGTCACCTGGGGCGGCACGTTGGCCCCCAGGCCATCGGCCAGCTGACCGAAGTAGGAGTTGATCTGGCGGGCCCGCATCGACCCGAGGGTGACCAACGTGAACCTCGAGTTGACCTTGCCGAGAAGATCCTCGATCTTGGGGCTCATCATCGAGTCATGGACCTGGGCCACGGGGCTCTCCAAAAGGGGTGACAGGGGGGACGGCAGCGAGGGGTGACCGCCGAACGGAAACGAACAACAATCCTAGCAGCCCGCGAGGGCAGGACCCTCTTCAGGACCGGGCGCTCCGAGCCTCGGCGATGATGCCCTCGATCTCGGCCACGGCGTCGTCCAACCGGCCATTGACGACCACATGGGCGCAGAGCTCGCGAGCGGCGTCCGCTTCCTGGTCGGATTTCGCCAGGCGCTGGGCGACGAGCTCATCGGAGTCACCCCGACCCCGCAGCCGCTGCTCCTGAATCGCCCGGGACGGTGCCTCCAGGAAGATCAAGACGGCGTCCGGCACCCGTTCGAGGACGTGGCTGGCGCCCTGGACGTCGATCTCCAGCACCACATCCGAGCCGGCCTCGGCCTGCGGATAGGGACTGCCGTAGAGGTTGCCAAGGAACTCCGCCCACTCGAGAAAGCCGTTCTCGGCCACATGGGCCTTGAACGTGTCGGCATCGACGAACGAGTAGGCGGTGTCGGACTCACCCAAGCGTGGCGCGCGCGTCGTCCAGGACCGGCTCAGCCACAGGTTCGGGTCCCGGTCGACCAGGCGGGCGACGACGGTGCCCTTACCCACTCCGCCAGGCCCGGAGACGACGATGATCATGGACGCGGCAGATCGATCAGCGGAGCGTGGCTCAGCTGGGGAAGGCCTTCAGCAGCGACTCGCGCTGCTGAGCGCCGAGGCCGCGCACCCGGCGGGTGTCGCTGATCCCGACCTCTTCCATGGTGCGACGGGCCTTCACCTTGCCCACCCCGGGGAGGGATTCGAGCACGGCGACGACCTTCATCTTGCCGATGATGTCGTCACCTTCGGCTTGTTCGAGCAGTTCGCGCAGGTTGATCGACCCCATCTTGAGGCGTTCCTTCAGCTCGGCGCGAGCGCGGCGAGCCTTGGCCGCCTTTTCGAGGGCGGCCTGGCGCTGCTCGGGTGAGAGTGTGGGCGGAAGCGGCATGAGGCGCACCCTAGCGCGGTCACCGGAAGGCTCGTCCCCGCGCCGGGTGGAGCGACGGAGGCCGGGCCTCGATCACACCAACTCGGCCACCAGCGCCTCCGCCGCGGCCGCCGGGTGGTCCGCCTCGGTTACGGCCCGTCCGATCACCAGCAGGTCGGCCCCCTGGTCCAAGGCCTCCCGGGGTGTGGCCGCCCGGGCCTGGTCATGCACGGGACTCCCCTTGGGGCGGATGCCCGGTACCACCCGCAGAAGGCCGGGGGCGATCTGGCGAGCCTCGGCCAGATCGGCAGCCGCGCACACGATTCCTGCGCACTCCGTCTCCGCGGCGAGCGCCACCCGTGCGGGCAGGATGTGGGGCGGGGCGTCGGCATCGCTGGTCAGCACCGTGACCGCCAGCGGGTAGGGCTCCGGCAGCCCGGCGCGTGATGCCCCTTCCCGCAACCCCTCGACCCCCGCGCGCAACATCACGGCGTCGCCCCGGGCATGCAGGGTCAGGTAGCGGGCACCGACGGCTCCGAGGACCCGGGCGGCCTTGCCCACGGTGGTGGGGATGTCGAGCAACTTGAGGTCCATGAACACGTCGTAGCCCTGCTCCACGAGGCTGCCGATGGCGTCGGGGCCAGCCGCCGAGAACAGTTCGAGGCCCACCTTGGCCACCCCGAACCAGGGGCGCAGCTCGCGCGACAGCCGCAGCGCGGGCACCAGGTCGTCGGCGTCGAGCACCAGGACGAGCTTGTTGCGGATCTCGTCAGGGATGGCAGCAGCGGATTCAGCGGGCACGGACTTCTCCGATCAGTTCGGTGACAGCGGCGACTCCTCGACGCCGGCACCAGGTTTGGATTTCTTCGGACACCCGTCCCGCGGCCCGAGGGTCGGCAAACGTTGCCGTCCCCACCTGAACGGCCGAGGCCCCGGCCAACATGAGTTCGATAGCGTCGATGCCGGTCGAGACCCCGCCCACCCCGACAATGGGGAGATCGGGCAATGCCCGGTGGACATCGTGGACGGCGCGCACCGCCACCGGGTGGATGGCCGGACCGGACAGACCGCCTCCCCCTCCACCGAGACGCAAGAGCCGGGTCTCGGGGTCGATGGCCATGCCCAGGACGGTGTTGATCAGGGTGACCGCTTCGGCCCCTGCGTCGCGGGCGGCTTCGGCGATGGGCACCAGACTGGCCACATTGGGGCTGAGCTTGGCCCACACCGGGCGGCCACAGGCCAGAGACGCCCGCACGGCCTCCGCCGTGGTCTCCGGCAGCTGGGCGAACATGTCGCGACCATGGTGGAGGTTGGGACACGAGAGGTTCGCCTCGACGGCCACCACCTCTGGCGGGGCATCGGCCAGGGCCTCGGCGGCCGCGGCGTACTCATCGACGGTACGACCCCAGATGCTGGCCACCACCCGGGCGCCGGTGGCCAGCAGCGGGGGAAGCTCGTGCTCCAGCCATGCGGCCACCCCGGGACCCTGAAGACCCACCGAGTTGAGCATGCCGCCCTGGGTCTCGTGCACCCGGGGAGCCGGGTTCCCAGCCCACGGCTCGGCCGACAGCGACTTCACCACCACCGCCCCCAACGACGACAGGTCCAGGTAGCGGGCCAACTCATCGCCATGCCCCCCCGTCCCCGACGCCGTCATCACCGGATTCGGCAGAAACACACTCCCCACGCGCGTGCTCATGTTCGCTGGCTGACCGCTACGGCTCATTTACACCGTGTCCATATTCTTCATCCTCATCACAACTCGAACTCCAGTTGGTTGCTCTCGACGCCGCGGTGGTACTCCTGCAGGCTGCGGACCTGGAGGGGGTGGCGGGCCCAGTCGGCCATGCCGTTGGCCGCGGCCAGCCCGGCCGCCGCCGTGGTGAGCAGCGGCACCCGGCTGGCACCCGCCGCCGTGCGGATGTGGGCCCCGTCGGCCCGCGGGCCGCGGCCGCGGGGGCTGTTCACCACGAGCTGCACCTTCCCGCTGGCGATCAGCTCCACCGCGTCGGTGCCGCTGGCCTCCCCCAGCTTGGCCACGACGGTGGCCACGGGAATGCGGTGGTTCCTCAGGTGGGCCGCCGTGCCGGAGGTGGCAACGATGGTGAAGCCCAGCTCGACGAACTGCTGGGCGGCCCGAACCCCGGTGTCCTTGTCGCGGTCGGCCAACGACAGGAACACGGTGCCTTCCACGGGCAGCTTGTTGCCGGCCGCCAGCTGGCTCTTGGCGAAGGCCAGGCCCACGGTCAGGTCGATGCCCATGACCTCGCCGGTCGA
>DHIQ01000021.1:7628-10292 GCA_002403895.1 Candidatus Neomicrothrix sp. UBA4742 | reverse complement strand
CATCACCTCGCCGGTCGAGCGCATCTCCGGGCCGAGCAGGGCATCGGCATCGGGGAAGCGGGCGAAGGGCAACACCGCTTCCTTCACGGCCACGTGGTCGCCGAGGACGGGCGGCACCAGGAGCCCCTCGTCACGCAGCTCCTCCAAGGTCGACCCGGTCATGACCCGCGCCGCCACCTTGGCCAGCGGCACCCCGGTGGCCTTGGCCACGAACGGGACGGTCCGAGAGGCACGCGGGTTGGCCTCGATGACGAACACCTGGTTGGCCTTCACCGCGTACTGGACGTTGATGAGGCCTCGGACGTCGAGGGCCTCGGCGATGCGGCGGGTGTACTCCTCGATGACCGTGATCGTCTCGCCCGACAGGTTCGGAGGAGGTAACACGCAGGCGCTGTCGCCGGAGTGGACCCCGGCTTCTTCGACGTGTTCCATGATCCCGCCGATGAGCACCTCTCCGGTGGCGTCGCGGATGGCATCCACGTCGACCTCGGTGGCATCTTCCAGGAACCGGTCGACCAGCACCGGCCGCTCGGCGGACAGGCCGCCCTCCTTGCCCAGGCTGCCGAAGCCGGCCAGAGCCGTCATGGCCGAGCGCAAGCCGTCGTCGTCGTAGACGATCTCCATCGCCCGACCGCCGAGCACGTAGGAGGGGCGCATCAGCACCGGGTAGCCGACCCGATCGACCACGGCCAGGGCCGCCTTGATGGTGGCGGCCGTGCCCCCGGCGGGCTGGGGAATTTCCAACTTGGCGCACAGGGTGTTCCATCGCTCGCGGTCTTCGGCCAGGTCGATCGAGTCGGGGCTGGTGCCCAACACGAGTTCCCGAGGGAGCTGGCCGGCCAGCTTGAGCGGGGTCTGGCCACCGAGCGCCACCACGATGCCGACCGGCCGCTCGGCCTCGACGACGTTCATCACGTCTTCGTAGGTGAGCGGCTCGAAGTACAGACGGTCGCTCGTGTCGTAGTCGGTCGACACCGTCTCGGGATTGCAGTTGACCATGATCGTCTCGAACCCGGCGTCGCGCAGGGCGAAGCTGGCATGCACGCAGCAGTAGTCGAACTCGATGCCCTGGCCGATGCGGTTGGGGCCCGATCCCAGGATCACGATCTTGTCCCGGTCGCTGGGGCGGACCTCGTCTTCGTCCTCATAGGTCGAGTAGTGGTAGGGCGTGTCGGCATCGAACTCGGCGGCGCAAGTGTCGACCGTCTTGAACGTGGGTACCACTCCGGCGGTCAGCCGGGCCGCACGTACGTTCGCTTCCGACACCAGGGCCTCCGGCATGGACCACAGATAGGCCAGCTGGCCGTCGGAGAAGCCGAGGCGCTTCGCTCGCCGCCACGACGTGCGAGTCATCCCGCCCAGGCCGATGCCGACCAGGTGCTGCCGCTCCTCGGTGATCGACAGGATCTGGTCGAGGAACCAGGGGTCGACCCAGGTGGCCTCGTACAGGGCGTCCACGGTGATGCCCCGGCGGAGCGCCGCTTCCAATTGGAACGGTCGATCGGGCGTGGCGATGGCGGCGCGGCTCACGAGCTCGTCGTCGTCCAATTCGTCGAACAACCGCTCACCGGGGTCGGCGTTGAGCCCCAAGCGCCCCTGTTCCAGTGACCGGAGGCCCTTCTGCAGCGACTCGGGGAAGGTGCGGCCGATCGCCATGGCTTCGCCCACTGATTGCATCTGGGTACCCAAGACGTCGGAGGTGCCGGGGAACTTCTCGAAGGCCCAGCGGGGGATCTTGGTCACCACGTAGTCGATGACCGGCTCGAAGCTGGCCGGGGTCTTGCGGGTGATGTCGTTGGGGATCTCGTCGAGGGTGTAGCCGACGGCGAGACGGGCGGCGATCTTGGCGATGGGGAACCCGGTGGCCTTGGAGGCCAGGGCCGACGACCGGCTCACCCGGGGGTTCATCTCGATGATGACCATGTGGCCGTCAGCCGGATTCAGGGCGAACTGGACGTTGGAACCACCCGTCTCCACCCCGACCCGTCGGATGCAGGCCAGCGCCGCGTCGCGCATGTGCTGGTACTCGACGTCGCTGAGCGTCTGGGCGGGAGCCACCGTGATCGAGTCGCCCGTGTGCACGCCCATGGGATCCAGGTTCTCGATCGAGCAGATGATCACGCAGTTGTCGGCCGTGTCCCGCATGACCTCGAGCTCGTACTCCTTCCACCCGGCGATCGACTTCTCGATGAGGATCTCCGAGATGGGGCTGGCGTCCAGGCCGGTGATCGCCGCCCGGGTGAACTCCTCGGGGGTGGAGGCAATGCCGGTGCCCCGACCGCCCAGGATGAACGCGGGGCGGATCACGACGGGCAGCCCGATGTCGATCACCACCTTCTCGGCCTCTTCCAGGTTGTGGGCGATGGCCGAGGCCGGTGCATCCAGGCCGATCTCGGCCATTGCCGTCTTGAACCGGGCGCGGTCCTCGGCGGTGGCGATGGCCTCGGCGTTGGCCCCGATGAGTTCTACCTCGTAGTCATCGAGCACCCCGGCCTCGACCAGCTCCATGGCCAGGTTGAGTGCCGTCTGGCCACCCAAGGTGGGCAGCAGGGCGTCGGGGCGTTCCTTGGCAATGATCTTGGTCAGCACGGCCAAGTCGAGCGGCTCGATGTAGGTGGCATCGGAAAAATCGGGATCCGTCATGATCGTGGCCGGGTTGGAGTT
>DHIQ01000021.1:0-7396 GCA_002403895.1 Candidatus Neomicrothrix sp. UBA4742 | reverse complement strand
CTCGCAGGCCTGGCCGATCACGATGGGGCCCGAACCGATCAGCAGGATCGACTCGATGTCGTTGCGGCGAGGCATCAGACGTGTGCTTCCATCAGGTGTGGGTTTCCATCAAGTCGTCGAACAGCCCGAAGAGGTACCGGGCGTCGTGGGGGCCGGGGCCGGCCTCGGGGTGGTACTGCACGCTGAAGGCAGGCACATCTCGGCACCGGATGCCCTCGATGGTGCCGTCGTTCAGGTTGATGTGGCTCACCTCCGCGGTGGTCAGCGTGCCTTCGCCAACGCAGTAGTTGTGGTTCTGACTGGTGATCTCGACCGTATTGGTCTCCAGCCGTCGGACCGGGTGGTTCCCGCCGTGATGGCCGAAGGGCAGCTTGTAGGTGGTCCCGCCCAGCGCCAAACACAGGAGCTGGTGACCGAGGCAGATGCCGAACACCGGCACCTCCCCCAGTAGGCCACCGATGGCCTCACTGGCGTAGCCGACGGCCGCAGGATCGCCGGGGCCGTTGGACAGGAACACCCCGTCGGGCCGGCGGGCCAGTACCTCGGCGGCGGAGGTCGAGGCCGGTACCACCTCGATGGTGGCGATCTCGCTCAGCTGGGTGAGGATGGACCGCTTGATGCCGAAGTCGTAGGCCACCACCCGCCGCGGACCCATGCCCACGGTGTAGGGCTCGGCGCAGGTGACCCTGGCAGCCAGGTCGGTGTGGTCGGTGCCGGGCTCGTCGGCCGCGGCCTGTTTCACGATGGCGTGGTCGGCGGTACCGAACGCACCGGGCATGGCTCCCATCTCGCGCAGATGGCGGGTGAGGCGCCGAGTGTCGATGCCGGCGATCCCCGGGATGGCGTGATGGCGCAGGAAGGCGTCGAGATCCCCGTCGCTGCGCCAGTTGGAGCGGCGGCGGGCCAGGTCGCGCACGATCACACCTCGACAGAACGGGCGCCGGGCCTCGTCGTCGGCCGCCGTCACGCCGTAGTTGCCGATGTGGGGGTAGGTGAAGGTGATGACCTGTCCGGCGTAGGACGGATCGGTGATGACTTCCTGATAGCCGGTGAGCACGGTGTTGAACACCACCTCGCCGGTAGCGACCCACCCTTCTTCCTCGACCTTGCGTGGCACTCCGGCGGTTTCCGCGGCCCGGTCAAGCAAGGTCGTCGGGGGGGCGGCGCCGATGGCCTCACCCTCGAAGGTGGTGCCGTCGGCCAGGACCAGCAGCGCCTCGGTGATGCCGTTGCCGCTGGTCATCGCTGCGCCTGTCCGTCGATGACGACCGCCTCGCCGTCGACCAGGGTGTGACGAACCTTGCCGGTGAGCGTGCGCCCGGCGTACGGGGTGTTGCGACTCCGGCTGGCACCGGCGGCCGGGTCGACCGTCCAGCGCGCCGCGGGATCGACCACCGCCAGGTTGGCGCTCTCGCCGACCGCCACCAATCCGCCGTGCCAGGGGGCCAGCCCGGCGATGGCCGCTGGTCGCCACGACAGCAGGGCCAGGACGTCAACCAGGGCCATGCCGACGCCGTCCACCAGCTCGGTGATGGCCAGAGCCAGTGCCGTCTCCAGCCCCAGCATGCCCGGCGGTGCCTGGTCGAACGGAGCCTCCTTGGCATCGGCGGTGTGGGGAGCATGGTCGGTAGCAATGGCATCGATGGTGCCGTCGGCCAGACCGATCCGCACGGCCGCCACATCGGCGTCGGTGCGCAGGGGCGGGTTCACCTTGAAGACCGGGTCATAGCTCGCCACCTCGGCGTGGGTGAGGGTGAAATGGTGGGTGGTGGCCTCGGCGGTCACCGCCAGGCCCGCGGCTTTTGCCTGGCGCACCAGGTCGACGGCGGTGGCGGTGGACAGATGCTGGAAATGCACGGTTGCGCCGGTGAGACGGGCCAGGGCCAGGTCGCGCTGGACCATGAGCTCCTCGGCCGCCGCCGGGATGCCGGGGATTCCGAGGCGAGAGGACCACTCGCCCTCGTGCATGTGACCACCGGCGGCCAGGGACTCGATCTCGCAGTGCTGGGCCAGTGTCACCCCCGACGACAGGCCGGTGGCGTACTCCATGGCCCGGCGCATGAGCCGGTCGTCCTGCACACCGTTGCCGTCGTCGGTGAAGATCCGCACGCCGGCCTCGACCAGTTCGGCCATGGGGGCCAGCGCCTCGCCCTTGCGCCCGACCGTGATGGCCGCCGAGCAGGCCACGTGGCAGAGCGCCTCCTGCTCGGTGATCCAGGCCACGACGGCCACCGAGTCGATGGTCGGGTCGGTGTTGGGCATGGCCACCACCGCGGTGTAGCCACCGAGAACGGCGGCACGGGTCCCCGTCTCGATGGTCTCGGCCTCCTCGCGGCCCGGCTCGCGCAGGTGGGCGTGGAGGTCCACGAACCCGGGACTGACTACGCAGCCCGACGCGTCCAGCACCCGGGCCCCGGTGGTGTCGAGGTCAGGTCCGACCTCTTCGATCGTTCCCTGCGAGATGGCGACATCGGCGATCCGGTCCCCGGACCCGTCGATCACCCGCCCTCCCTTGATGACCACCTCAGCCACGAACGACTTCCTCCTCTACGGCGGCCGGATCGGCCGGCCGGTCGGATGCGGCGAACATTTCCGATCCCGACCCCAACAGCAGGAACAGCACCGCCATACGCACCGGCACACCGTGGGCAACCTGGTCGAGGATGACCGCATTCGGGGCGTCGGCCACCTCCGGGGCGATCTCAACGCCTCGGTTCATGGGGCCGGGGTGCATGACGATGGCTCGGTCAGGAAGGCGGGCGGCCCGAGCCACCGTGAGGCCGTAGCCGGCCGTGTACTCGCGCAGCGTCGGCACCAGTGCCTCGGTCATGCGCTCGCGTTGCATGCGCAGGAGGTACGCGACATCGAGGGACTTGATCGTGTCGTCGAGATCGTGACTGACCGTCACCGGCCAGCCTTCGAGGCTGGACGGCAACAGGGTCGGTGGGGCCACCAGGGTGACCTCGGCGCCCAGCGCGGTGAAGGCCAACACATTGGAGCGGGCGACGCGGCTGTGCTTGATGTCGCCGACGATGGCGATATGGCGCCCCTCGAGTGAGCCGAGCCGCTCGCGGATCGTGTAGCAGTCGAGCAGGGCTTGGGTCGGGTGCTCGTGCCAGCCGTCGCCGGCGTTGATGACGGCCGAGGTTCCCCACCGGGCCACCTGGAAGGGCACGCCGGCCGAGCCGTGGCGCACCACCAGGGCGTCGACCCCCATGGCCTCGATGGTCTGCACCGTGTCGCGCACCGACTCGCCCTTCTTCACCGATGACGTGGTCACACTGAACGTCATGGTGTCGGCGCCGAGGCGCCGCGCGGCGGTCTCGAAGCTGAGCCGGGTTCGGGTCGAGTCCTCGTAGAACAGCGACACCACCGTCTTGCCCCGCAGGGCGGGCACCTTGGGGATTGCCCGCTCGCTCACCTCCACGAAGCTGTCGGTGAGACGGAGAACTTCCTCGATGCCGTCGGTTCCGAGATCGGCGATAGAGAGCAGGTGTCTCACTTGCGCGTCTCCCCCAGCTCCACTCCGAGCGGCCCGACGTTGACCACCTCGTCGCGACGGGTCGGGAGGTTCTTGCCCACGTAGTCGGGGCGGATAGGCAGCTCTCGGTGGCCCCGATCGATCATGACGGCGAGCTGCACCGAGCGAGGGCGGCCGAAATCGGTGAGGGCGTCCAGGGCGGCCCGGATGGTTCGGCCGGTGAACAACACATCGTCGACCAGCACCACGATCTTGTTGGACAGATCGAAGGGGATGTCGGTGACGGCCTCGGGCAGGACCGGGCGCAGGCCGATGTCGTCGCGGTAGAACGCCACATCGAGGGTGCCCAACGGCAGCTCGATGTCCTCGATCTGGCGGAGGTCGTCAGCCAGCAGCCCGGCCAGAGGCACGCCCCCGGTCTGCAGGCCGATGAGCACCACGTTGTCGAGACCGTGGTTGCGCTCGATCACCTCGTGGGCCATGCGCCACAGGGCCCGCTGGATGTCGTCGGGGCTCATGACCCGGCTGCGGGCATGAAAAACGCCCCCATACGGGGGCGTGATGCGGCGTTCGCGTTCGGCCATCGCGGTGCTGCCTTTCTGTCCGTGCGAGCCTCACTGGACCCGCTTTACGGTCAGGACCTGACCTTAGCAGCATCCCGCCTTCTCACCGTCGAGGTTGCCCGCTGGGCGGGAACAACTCGCGCCGAAGGCGGAGAGTTCAGGGGCGGATGTCGGTGGCGACGGCGGACAGGAGGCCATTGATGAACTTGCCGGAGTCGTCGGTGCTGAACGTCTTGGCCAGCTCCACCGCCTCGGAGATGATGGCGCCAGTGGGGACGTCGGGCCGATAGGTCAGCTCGAAGATGCCGATGCGCAGCAGGGCCCGATCGAGGCTGGGCATGCGCTCCAGGGTCCAACCCTGGGCGTAGGCCCGGATGGTGGCGTCGATCTCGTCGAGGTGCCCCCCCACGCCCTCGAGCAATTCCACCGTGAACGGCTCGGGCACCAGCGGCAGCGAGGCGACCGCCTCGGCGGGCGTGATGGACTTGGATTCCGCTTCGTACAGCAACCCCAGCGCCCGCTCCCGGGCTTCTCGTCGGCTACCGATGCCGCCCCGGTAGGCAGAATCGCTCACGCCCGGGTGAGGTACTCGCCGGAGCGGGTATCGACCTTGATGCGGTCACCCGGTTCCACGAACAGGGGAACCTGCACCACCAAGCCGGTCTCCAGCGTGGCTGGTTTGCGGGCACCCGATACGCGGTCACCCTGTACCCCGGGCTCGGTCTCAGTGATGTTGAGCTCGACTGCGGCCGGTAGGTCGACGCCCACGATCTCGTCGGTGTACATCTGCAACACGGCGGCCGAACCCTCCACCAGGTAGTTCGAGGCCTCACCCAGCGCGCCCGGGCCGACGTTCATCTGGTCGTAGGACTGGTTGTCCATGAAGACGTAGTCGTCGCCTTCGCGGTAGAGGAACTGCATCTCGCGCTTGTCGATCATGACCCGGTCGACCTTCTCGCCCGCCCGGAATGTCCGTTCCACCACCGCACCGTTGCGGGCGTTCTTGAGCGTGGTGCGCACAAACGCCCCGCCCTTACCCGGCTTCACGTGCTGGAAGTCGACGATCTGGAACAACCCGTCATCGAGCAACAAGGTCATGCCGTTCTTGAAGTCGCTGGTGTTGATCATGGTCATGGTGGGATCAGGCTTCCGGAGGTGCGGCGGGCCGAGCCGCGAGCTCGGCGCCGGCAGGGCGCCGCGTGGCTCAAACCGCGGTGGTCTTGGGGGTGAGGGTCAGCGCTCGACAGCCACCGCTGGTGACGACGACCGTGTCCTCGACGCGGACTCCGCCGTGGTCGGGCAGGTACACGCCGGGCTCGACCGTGACGACGAGGCCGGGGGCGAGCGTAGCATCGGCGGTTGCCGCCACCCGAGGCGCCTCATGAATCTCGAGGCCAACACCATGCCCAGTGGCGTGCAGGAACGCGTCGCCCCAGCCGGCCTCTTCGATGACCTGGCGGCAGGCAGCATCGATCGCGCTGGTGGGCACGCCGGCCTGCACGGCTGCCACGCCGGCTTGTTGCGCCGCGGTGACGACGTCGAGCATGCGCTGTTGGGTCGGGCTGGGCTCACCCACCATCACCGTGCGGGTCATATCGGAGCAGTAGCCGTCGACCATGGCCCCGAAGTCGAGGACCACGAGGTCACCCTCTTCGATGCGACGGGCGGACGGGCGATGGTGCGGTTTGGCCCCGTTGGGCCCGGAGCCGACGATGGTCTCGAACGAGTTCCCCGTCGCCCCCAGGCGGCGGATCTCGGTATCCAGCTCCAGGCCGAACTCCTGCTCGGTGAGGCCGTCGGCCAGCCGGTGGCGGACGTTGGCCAGCGCGGCGTCGGCCACCGCGGCCGCCGCCGCGATGCGGGCCACCTCGCCCTCATCCTTGACGAGGCGCAAACCCTCCACCAGAGCGGAGGTGGGCATGAGCTCCACCTGGGGGAACCAGGTCTCGGCGAAGGAGCGCTGCTGACCCCAGGTCACGTCGTCGGCCTCCAGGCCGAGACGGGCCGGTGCGGCGGCCTCGACGGCGGCGACCAGGAACTGGCGCTGGTCGGTGTTGGAGATCTCGATGCGGGCGGTGACGCCAGCTGCGGCCAATTGGTCGGCCGACTGGTCCCGGTAGCGACCATCGGTGACAAAGACGAGGTCGTCGGCCAGGACCAGCAGCAGGCCCGCCGACCCGGTGAACCCGGTGAGGTAGCGCAGGTTGACGAGCTTCGTCACCAGCAGGGCCTCGATGCCGGCGTCGGCGAATGCGGCCCGCAACCGGGGGGCCCGGCCGGCCACATCCATGGCCGGCAGATCCATCCCCCCGGTCTGGCCGTTCTGGCGACTATCTGGTGCGCCAGGGGGGACCAAATCGTCGCCAGAACCCGAGAGGGGAGAGGATGGTCCGGCGGCGGTCATGCGAGGCAACGGATGGCGGCGCCGATGGCCAGGCCGTAGCCGTCGCCGCCGAAGCCGGCGATGGTGCCGGTGGCCACCGGGGCGACCACCGAGAGGTGCCGCCATGGCTCGCGGGCGTTGGGGTTGGACAGGTGCAGCTCGATCACGGGGCCTTCGAAGGCCGCCAAGGCGTCGTGGATCCCCCACGCGTAGTGGGTGAATGCGGCGGCGTTGATCACGATCGCGGCACAGCGATCGCGCGCCGCCTGGATGGCGTCGATCAGCACCCCCTCGTGGTTCGACTGCAGGTGTTCCAGCGCGTAGCCGTGCACCTCAGCGGTAGCGCGGGCCGTGGCCACGTGCTCCTCGAGGGTCTGGGACCCGTAGATGAGCGGCTCGCGCTCTCCCAGCAGGTTCAGGTTGGGCCCGCTCAGCAGCAGGATCACCGGATCGCTCACCGTTCGACTCCTTGCGTCGTCATGGTCGGCTCGTCATGCGAGCGAAGGCGTCATCGATGGCGACCCGATCGACGTCGGTCACCGTCTCGACCCCGCCCGGACCATCCAACACGAACGTCACCCCGTCGATGGCCTTCTTGTCCCGGCCGAACAGGGCGACCAGCTCGTCGGGATCGCTCCCGACCGGCAGATCCACCGGGAGGTCATAGCCGCTCACGATGGCGCGGTGCTCGGCCACCCGGGCGTCATTGATGCGCCCCAGCACCCGGGCCAGCTCGGCGGCGTAGACGAGGCCGATAGCCACCGCCTCACCGTGGCGCAGATCGAAGTCGCCGGCGATCTCGAGGGCGTGAGCGAGGGTGTGGCCGTAGTTGAGGGTGGCCCGCCGTCCGCCCTCGCGTTCGTCGCCGGCCACCACCGCCGCCTTGATGGCGACACAGCGAGCGACGCGCTCCTCGAGTGGCAGCGCCCGCAGATCCTCGCCGGCGAGGAAGTGGTACTTCGCCATCTC
>DHIQ01000022.1:2295-8977 GCA_002403895.1 Candidatus Neomicrothrix sp. UBA4742 | reverse complement strand
CGATGAACTCCGGGCTGTAGCAGAGGCCGATCCCCTCGCCGACCGTCAGACCGGATGAGCGCTCGAGCGCCTCACGGATCGGACCGTCGGTGGAACCAGGCATGACGGTGCTGGTGATCACCACCAGATGGCGCTCGCCCTTGGCCGCCGCCGCGGCGCCGACCTGCTCGAGGGCCGGCAGCACGTGGTCGAGCACGAAGCCGCCGTCCGGCCCGCTCGGCGTCGGTACCAGGATGAACGTCACCTCGCTGTTCGCCACCGCGTCGGCGATGTCGGCCGTGGCCCGGAGGCGCCCGTCCGTCACGTCGAGCAGGTCCTGGAGGCCGGGCTCGACCACCGGGGCGCGCCCCGCGTTGATGGCCTCGACGGTGGCGGGGACCAGATCGACCCCGACCACGGAGTGGCCCCGCGAGGCCAACGCCGCGGCCAGCGGTGCGCCCAACTTCCCCAAGCCGACGACAGACAACTTCATGGGACTCCCCGTTGCTCTCAGGATTCGGCCGGTAGGACGGCCAGGTCGATCAGGCCCCGTTCGGCGAGCCGACCGAGCTGCTCACGGGGGCAGGCCACGATGTTCGGGTCGTCCACGGTCGCCGATCGCAGGGTGGTGGGGCGCCCCGTGGCATCGTCGAACGGAAGGATGGCGTAGTCGTGGGCAGCCAAGCGCTCGAAGAGCTCGCTCAGGCTCGACCCCTGCAAACGGAGCGAATCGTCCTGCGATTCGAGCAGGAGCACGGGGCGGAGGCGGCGCAAGGTGTCGGAGGCACCGTCGAGGAGCCGGACCTCGGCCCCCTCCACGTCGGCCTTCATGACGTCGAGGCGCTCCCAACCCCGTTCGGCGAGCACCTCGTCGAGGGTCAGGGTCGTGACCGTCTCGTCGGCGGCGTGCCCGACCGCTTCGTACACGAAGTCGCCGAACGTGTTCTGGCCCCCGTGGTGGGCGTCGGCCACATGGAGGACCGACTCTCCCGCGACATCGGCGAGGGCCACGGGGACGACCTCGACATTCGAGCACGCATTCCGGTCGAGGTTCTCGACCAATCGGCGGCGCTCGCGGGAGCTGGGCTCGATGGCCAGCACCCGACCACCGGAACCGACCCGGCGAGAGGCGAGGGTCGAATAGAGCCCCTCGTTGGCCCCGGCATCGACGACGTGCATGCCCGCGTCGAGCGTCTCGGCGAAGAAGGCAACCTCGTTCGGCTCGAAGGCACCGCCGACGTAGAGACAACGGCTGGTGTCGTTGCCGAGCCAACAGTTCACCCGAAGGCCTTCGGTCCACGTCACCACGACGGGACGGTCCAAGACGGCGAACCGGCCGATGGCCCAGATCCCGAGCCGGAGCCGGGCCCGCGAGGGCATCACGACCTGGCCGAAGACGTAGCCGGGCACCCGCCCCGCCCGCGTCGACGCCAGGGGGCCGGCCGCCACGACCACCGCCTTGGAGAAGAACGAGGGCACTGGTACCTGCAAGGCCAGTCGACGGCGCACGCGGCTCCAGGCCGTCTGGCGGAAGTCGGTCAGGCGGCGGCGCCACGGCCGGGTGAACCGCAGGGCGTGGCTCGCCACCCGTCGGGGCCGGGCCATGCGGTACTTCATGCCCCGGGCCGGGGTGATCTGGCCGGCGTCGGTGAACATGAACCGGGCGTGGGCCACGGCGTGATAGCGGGACCAATGACCGATCATCTCGTGGGCCCGCCTCGCCTCCGGGCCCTCCCACACGGCCGCCATCCCGCCGGCGTGGGAATAGTCGTGGTTCTGATGGATGACCGTCAGAACCCGGGTGGCGTCGATGACCGCGGCACCGATGTCGCCCGCATGCCACACGATCCAGTTGTCATAGGCCGATCGTCCGATGGCGAAGGGGGGTAGATCCTTGAACTGTCCCGTCGGGAAGATGAAGTAGTCGAGGAGGATCTCTGATCGGAGCTTGCCCCGCTGTCGCGCCCGGTCGCGCAGCTCGTCGGCCCACCCGTCCTCGAAGGGGAGGACGGTCGTGATGGCGAGGTCGTGCCGTTGGCCCACGACGAGGTACTGCGATCCAAAGCGGGCCCGCGCCGATTCGACCACCGCACCCGTCTCGGGCAGAAGGATGATGTCGGAGTTGATGAAGCAGCAGGTGTCGAACTCGGCGAGCTCTTGGGCTCGAGCGAACATGTCGCTCACCAGCGGCGTCCCCAAGTCGCTGGTGGCCACCGCGGGGACGTGGGTGAGACCGAGCTCCTCGCAGATCTCCGCGGTACCGGCGTCGTCGCCGAGGATGATGATCTGGGGTCGGGGTTCGAGTCGGGTCCAGCTCTCGAGGGCGTTCGTCTGGATGGTCCCGAAGATGCCTTCGAAGCGACGGCAGGTGGAGAAAATCGTCAGCATGGAGGGTCCTCAGGGGTCGAGGAGACAACGGCGGAGGGTTCACGTCGCGTGCAACCGCGCCGCACAACCGGGTAGAGCGCGGCGCCCAGGAAGACCTGAGAGATCACCGTAGCCCACGCTGCTCCGGCCGCTCCGTACCGCGGGATCAGCACGAGGTTGAGTGCCACGTTGAAGCCCAGGGCGGCGGCCGCGGTGTAGGCGAACTGGCGGCGGTCGGAGACCCCGGCGAGCGGGGCGAGCGTGGCCACCACCGCCCCCGGGACGCTCGAGATCAACAGCAGCACCGCCACCGCCTGGGCCGAGGCGAAGGCCGGAGGGAACAGCCAGACCAGCACGGGCCCGACCAGGAGGCTACCGCCGATGGCGATCGGGATGGCCACCCCTACCGACAGCCGCAAGAACCGGTGGATCTCGGCCAAGCGCTCCCGGCCGTTGAGGGGCGAGACATGGGCGAGCACCGTGTGGCTCAGCACCAGCGCCGGCAGCATCGCCACGTCGAGGAAGCGGTAGGCGGCGCCGTACAACCCGGCCTCGCTCGGGCCCGAGAGCAGCCCGACGAGGTAGCCGTCGATCCGGAGATAGACGAGCCAGATGGTGATCGCGACGGCCAGGGGCGCGGTGGCCCGGAGTCGGAGATCGGGCGGCGCCGCGGCGTCGTCGCGCACGAAGTAGCGGCGGGCCACGAAGGCCGTCACCGCCACCGCTGACACCAGATCCGCCGCGCCATAGACGGCGGAAGCCCCGACCAGTCCCCACCCGAACACCAGCACGGCGAACCCGCAGATCAACAACCCACTGCGGGAGGCGACCTCGTTCACCGCGTCAGCGGTCACTCGGCCCTGCGCCCGGTAGGCGGCCAGCACGATCTGGTACACGGCCGTGCCGAGAACCGACCCGGCGAAGACCAGCGGCACCACGACGTTCTTGTCGGAGGCGGCAACGAGGTAGAGGACCACGACACAGACGGCGCACCCGGCGGCGTAGACGAGCCGGCGTCGGACCCCCTCGAGGACGACCCGACGAGACATCGAGCCGGCGCGGGCCACGTGGTCGCCGATGACCACCTGGAGGCCGACATCGCTGATGTTGATGAAGATCGACCCGAGGGCCAACAGGATGCTGAGATTGCCGAACTGCGTGATGGTGAGGCGGCGGGCGGCGACGATGATCCATATGCCGGAGATCGCCGATGCCGCCCCTCGGGCGGTCGTCAGGCCGGCGAAGTGCTTCATCTGCCGGCGGCGGCGGCCGCTGTCGTCGACCACCGTCTCGACCGACTCCTCGACGGGCCCCTCGATGGGCCCGACGATCGGGCCCGAGACCGGTCCGAAGCCGGCGTCGTTCACGGGACGGTCGGCGGGGCTCACGCCGAGACCCCGAGCGGGTGATCGACCCCGACCAGCTCGGCCACGGCCCCCACCACCACGCCGAGCCACCACGCCGCGGTGAAGATGGCGATGCCGGTGGCGGCTGCCGCCCGTTCGGCCGGTGGGGCCTGGCGCGAGCCCCCGGCGAGATCGACGGCCAGGTAGCCGAGGGGGACGAGGAGCCCGGCGGCCGGACCGAACCGGCGGATCAGCGACAGCACGAGAGCCACGCCGATCACCGGGACGGTCACCAAGCCGAGCTGGCGCGGCTCCGGGCGGGTGCCCCGGACCCACCACATGCCCTTGACCCGGCCGAAAGCGAAGTACTGCTTGGCCAGCCGTACGTAGCTGGTGCGGGGCAGGTAGCCCGACGACAGGTCGCCGGCGAACCACACGCTCGAGCCCGACGCCCGGTAGCGCTGGTTCAGCTCCCAGTCCTCGTTGAGGGCCACGTCCGCGGACCAGCCGCCGAGCTCCCGCACCTGGGCGGTGCGAAACGACCCCATCCAGACGGTGTCGGCGGGACCGGAACGTGTCGAGCGCCGGTAGCGGCTCAGCCCGGTGGCCAGCCGGTTGTTGAGCGCTCGAGCGATGCCGCGGTCCACCACGCGCGCCGAGCGAGGACGCGGCTCCTGAGCTCCTCCCACGACTCCGATGGTCGGCTCCGATGCGAGAATGTCCACGCAGCGGCGAACGTAATCGGAGGGCACCCGAGCCCGGGCGTCGACGCGCACGAGGTAGGTCCCGGCGGCCTCGGCCAACCCGAGGTTGAGACTGATGGACGTCCGCCGGCGCGGGCTTGGCACCGTCTTCATCCGGGCAAAGGCCACAGCGGCGGCGGCTCGCTGTGCGTTGGCGACCGTCTGGTCGGCCGAGCACCCGTCCACCACGATCACCTCGATGGAATCCAGCGGGTAGTCCTGCGCCCCGATGGCGGCGACGCAGCCGGCGATGTCGGCTTCCTCCTCGAGCGCAGGGATCACGACCGAAACCAGCGGGGTGGCGCCGCGGGAGGGCGCCGTCGGCGAGTCGGTCATCGACCGGCCCGACCCAGCACGCTGCGGATGGTGCGACCCACGATGCGCAAGTCGAGGCCGATCGACTGGTGACGCAGGTAGTAGAACTCGTACTGCAGCTTCCCGAGGGCGTCGCTCTCGTCCCCGGCGTAGCCGTACTTCACCTGGGCCCAACCGGTCAGGCCCGGGCGCACCAGGTGACGCACGTCGTAGAAGGGCAGCCTGTGGCGGAGCTCCTCGACATAGTGAGGTTGTTCGGGCCGGGGGCCAACCACGGCCAGGTCACCCTTCAAGATGTTGACGATCTGCGGAAACTCGTCGAGATGCGAAACTCGCAACAGCCTGCCGAATCGGGTGATGCGGGGATCGTCCTCGGAGGTCCAGTCGGTGGGCGCGTCGGGCGGTGCGTCGCGCATGGTCCGGAACTTGTAGATGCGAAACGGCTCGCGGTTCTTGCCCACCCGCATCTGCGAATAGAGCAACGACCCCCGATTGCCCACCAGGTTGCCGACGGCCACGAAGGGAACAGCCAGGGCGAGGAACGGCAACGCCACCACCGCCAAGCTCAGATCCACCACCCGCTTCACCCGGCCGTACCGGCCGCGGTGCAGTTCGCCGATGTCGAACAGCAGCGACACCCGTTCCAGTTCGGAGACGGGGAGCATGCCCAGCCAGTCCTCATAGAACAGCGACAGCGTCCGCACCCGGATCCCCTCGGAGTGCAGAGCCGCAGCCTGACTGACCAGCACCATCTCGGCCTGGGCCTCGCGGTCGAGGACGAGCACGGTGACGTGCTCGTCGCGGGCGCGGGCCAACAGGGGCTGGTCCCCCGGACCGGACGGTGACGCGTCGGTTACGGGCATGACCCCCACCAGGCGGGCCGGTCGCTCCGCACTACGGGAGATCTCCTGGCGCAGCACCGACGCGCTGGCCGAATCGCTGATCACCAACACGCGGTCGCGCCCGGCCGCCCGGGTGCCTCCGTCGATGGCGAAGCCAGCGCAGAACAGGAACCACGGAATCAACAAGATGGATGAGCCGAAGACCACGAAGCGGGGCAGGAGCGCGTCACCGACGATGAGTTGCACGAGCGAGATGGCGACGGCCCCACCGGTGGCGGCCGCGATCGAGCTCAGCAGGGCCTGGCGGGCGGTGCGAGGAAGGTCGGGTAGGCCGACCCCGTATGCCGCCAGCGCCAGCAACACGATGAAGGCGATGGCCCAGGCGAAACGGCTCGAACCGTGGAAGCTGTAGGGCGGATCGGCCACATAGCGGGCATGGATCTTGCTCAGCCCCAGGACCACCCCGGCAATGCCGAGGTAGAGCAGGGGACGAGCGGCACGGCGCATGGATCAGCTGGCGTCGAGCAGGGGCGCGAGGAAGCGGCCGGTGTGACTGTCGGGCGTCTTGGCCACGAGTTCGGGCGTACCTTCCACCACCACCATGCCGCCTCCGTTACCCCCCTCGGGGCCCAGGTCGATGATCCAATCGGCGGTCTTGACCACATCGAGGTTGTGCTCGATCACCAAAACCGTATTCCCTTGATCGACCAGTCGACTGAGGACTGTGAGGAGTTTCCGGATGTCCTCGAAATGGAGGCCGGTGGTGGGCTCGTCGAGGATGTACATGGTGTGGCCAGTCGAACGCTTGGCCAGCTCACTGGCCAGCTTGACCCGCTGGGCCTCGCCTCCCGACAACGTGGGGGCGGGCTGGCCCAGGCGCACATAGCCCAGACCGACGTCGACAATGGTCTGCATGTGGCGGGCGATGGCCGGCTGGTTGCCGAAGAACTCGAGGGCCTCCTCACACGACAGGTCGAGCACGTCGGAGATGTTCTTGTCCTTGAACGTGATGTCGAGCGTGTCACGGTTGTAGCGGGCCCCCTTGCACACCTCGCAGGGCACGTACACGTCAGGCAGGAAGTGCATCTCG
>DHIQ01000022.1:0-2102 GCA_002403895.1 Candidatus Neomicrothrix sp. UBA4742 | reverse complement strand
GCGAACAGCTTGCGGACGTGGTCGAACACGCCGGTGTAGGTGGCGGGGTTGGACCGCGGCGTACGCCCGATGGCCGATTGGTCGATGTTGATGACCTTGTCGATGCCCTCGAGTCCCTCGACCGACTTGTGCAAGCCCGGCGGCACTTTCGAGCCGTAGATGCGCTGCATGAGCGCTCGCATGAGGATGTCGTTGACGAGCGTCGACTTGCCCGAACCCGACACCCCGGTCACGGCCACGAAACAGCCCAACGGGAACTCGACATCTATGTCCTGGAGATTGTTCTGGCGGGCGCCACGCACCACGAGGGACTCGGCCGCCGGCTTGCGCCGCAGCTCCGGAACCGGGATCTTGCGCTTGCCAGACAGGTACTGCCCGGTCACCGACGCCTTGGACCGCAGCAGGCCTTTGACCGGGCCCGCGTAGACGATGTCGCCGCCGTGCTCGCCGGCCCCGGGACCGATGTCGACGACATGGTCGGCCACCCGGATGGTCTCCTCGTCGTGCTCAACCACCAGCACGGTGTTGCCCAGCCCCCGGAGCCGCTCCAGAGTTTCGATGAGCCGACGGTTGTCCCGCTGGTGAAGGCCGATCGACGGCTCGTCCAGCACGTAGAGCACGCCGACCAACCCGCTGCCGATCTGAGAGGCCAGGCGGATGCGCTGGGCCTCGCCGCCGGCCAGCGTCGCCGCCGAGCGCGAGAGGTTGAGGTAGTCGAGCCCCACGTCGAGCAGGAAGCCCATGCGAGCGTTGATCTCCTTGACCACGCGGTCGGCGATGAGATGGTCGCGCTCGCTGAGGGTGAGGCCTTCAAGCGCGGTGGCGGCCTCACGGATCGACATCAGGGAGATGTCGGCGATGCTGTGGCCGTCGATGGTGACGGCCAGCGACAGGGGCTTGAGCCGGGCCCCGCCGCACTCAGGGCAGGGCACCTCGCGCATGTAGCCCTCGACCTGCTCGCGCTGCGAGTCGCTCTCGGCCTCGGAATGGCGGCGCTGCAGGTAGGGCACGACGCCTTCGAACCGGGCCTCGTAGCTGCGGCTCCGCCCGTAGCGGTTCTTGTACTGCACCTTCACCCGGCCGGCCACGCCGTACAACAGCAGCTTCTGCTTGGCCTTGGGCAGCTTGGACCAAGCCACGTCCGGGCGAATGTCGTGGGCCTCGCACACCGATTCGAGCAGGCGGGCGAAGTACTGGCTGCGACCACCGGCCCACGGAGCGATTGCTCCTTGGGCCACGGTCAGGTCCGGGTTGGGCACGATGAGCTCGGGGTCGACCTCGAAGCGGGTACCCAACCCGTCGCAATGCTCGCAGGCCCCGTAGGGCGAGTTGAACGAGAAGGCGCGCGGTGCCAACTCGTCGAATGAACGCCCGCAGGACGGGCATGCCAAGTGCTGACTGAAGGTGAGCATCTCGGCCTCACCGTCGCCGTCTCTGGGCACGAGATGCACTTCAGCCACGCCATCGGCCAGGCGCAACGCGGTCTCAAGTGAGTCGGTGAGGCGCCGCTCGATGCCGTCACGACGCACGAGACGGTCGACAACCACTTCGATGGTGTGCATCTCATAGCGGGCCAGCTCGGCCGTGTCGGTCAGCTCGTGCACCTCACCGTCGACCCGCGCCCGGGAGAACCCCTGGGAGGCCAGGTCGCTCAGCAGCGTGTCATAGGTGCCCTTGCGGCCCCGCACGACCGGGGCCAACACCTCGAAGCGCGTGCCATCGGGCAACTCCAGGATGCGGTCGACGATCTGCTGGGGGGTCTGACGCTTGATGGTGGTGCCGTCGAACGGGCAGTGAGGCACCCCGATGCGGGCATAGAGCAAGCGGAGGTAATCGTAGACCTCGGTGATGGTGCCGACGGTGGAGCGGGGGTTACGGGACGCGCTCTTCTGATCGATGGAGATGGCCGGCGACAGCCCCTCGATGAAGTCGACATCGGGCTTGTCCATCTGCCCGAGGAACTGGCGCGCGTAGGCACTCAGCGACTCGACATAGCGACGTTGTCCCTCGGCGAAGATCGTGTCGAAGGCCAGGGACGACTTGCCCGACCCGGAGAGCCCGGTGAAGACGATGAGGCTGTTGCGCGGCAGGTCGACGGAGAT
>DHIQ01000139.1:4856-9392 GCA_002403895.1 Candidatus Neomicrothrix sp. UBA4742 | reverse complement strand
GGTTGGTCGACCAGTCCGTCTCGTCAAACGCCCGACGGGCGGCGCCGATGGCCGCGTCCATGTCGGCCGCCGACGCGTCAGGAGCAACCCCGATGACGGCCTCGGTGGCCGGGTTGACGTTGTCGAACGTGGCGCCATCGCTCGCCGGCACCAACACGCCATCCACGAGAAGGCGCTCCTCAATGGTCATCTGGCATAGTGAATCACAAATCCGATCTACCGAACGATGGTTCGAAACAGCAGGGGGACGACATGGCGGACAGCTTGAGGTTCGACGGGAAGGTGGCGGTGGTGACCGGCTCCGGCCAGGGGATCGGCGAGGCCTACGCCAAGGGATTGGCCGCCGAGGGAGCCCACGTGGTGGTGGCTGACCTCAACACCGGCCAGGCCGAGCGGGTGGCGGTCGAGATCACCGGCGCCGGGGGCTCAGCCCTGGCCGTGACCGTCGACGTGGCCGACCCGGCCAGCGCCGAAGCCATGGCCGCCGCCACCGTCGAGGCGTTCGGCGGCATCGACTGCCTGGTCAACAACGCCGCCATCTACGCCGGCATGAAGATCGACTCGCTCATGCACGTCGACCTCGACTACTACCGCCGCTTCTTCGAGGTGAACCTCAACGGGGCCCTCATCGTGACCCGGGCCTGCTACCGGGCCATGGAAGGTCGCGACGGCGCCGCCATCGTCAACCAGTCGTCGACCGCGGCGTGGATGGCGGGCGGCTTCTATTCCATCGCCAAGGCCGGCATCAACAGCCTCACCGTGAGCCTGGCCGGCGAGTTGGCCCACCGCAACATCCGGGTCAACGCCATTGCGCCCGGCCCCACCGACACCAGCGCCACCCGCGAGGTCGTGCCCGAGGAGTTCCTCGAGCCGCTGGTGCAGTCACTCATGATCAAGCGCCTGGGCACGCCCGACGATCTGGTCGGGGCGTGCCTGTTCCTGCTGTCGGACGACGCCCGCTGGATGACCGGCCAGATCATCGCCGTCGACGGCGGTCAGACCGTTCGCATCTGATCACTTCTCCAGCCAGAGCCCGCCCAGCCAGGTCTTGGGTTGGAAGTTGCCGAACGGCACCTCGCTGGCGGTCTTGAGCCCCTTGACGGTGTGCTGGGCGATGATCGAATACGGCGTCGAGAACGTCCAGATGTTCACCGCCGCCGCGTTGATCTGGTGGACCAAGTCGTCGTAGGCCGTCTTGCGGGCCGCCTGATCGGGGTTCTCCCGCCCGGTCTTCAGGTCGGCTTCCATCTGCGCAGTCGTGTACTGGGTGAAGTTGATGTTGATCCCGCCCGCGCCCGGGGCGGTGGCGGCCGACCAGAAGTAGTGGTTCTGGTCGGGGTCGGGCGAGCTGTAGATGCTGAACATCGCCACCTCGTAGGCGCCGCCCACCACGTCGGTGATGAACGTCGCCGATTCCTTGGTCTCGACGGCCACCTTGATGCCCGCCTCCTGCCATTGCCCCTGCAACCGCTGGAGCAACCGCACCATGTCGTTGTCCGGCGTCCCCGTCACGGTGATCGCCAGGGAGCTCTCGCCGGTGTCTTGTAGGTAGGCGGCCACCTCCTGCTTGGCCTGGTCCAGGTCGAACGCGACGTAGCCGTTCTGGTCATCGGGCAGGCCCCAAGGGCTGGTAGCCGGGAAGGGCGAGGTCCCGCTCTCCACCCCGTCGGCCACGCCCGCGGCCAACGCCTGGCGATCGGTGGCGTAGGCCAGCGCCTTGCGGGCGTGCAGGTTGGCCAGCGGGTTCGCCTTGCCTCCCACCACCGGGTTGGTGTTGGTCATGGCCATGCCCGGCTCGGTGTCCCAGTTCTTCACCACGGTGTAGTCCGAGGCCAGGGCGTTGGCGTCATTGGCATTGGTGGTGAGGATCATGTTGACGTCGCCCGATTGCAGGGCCGCCGAACGCGAGGTGGCCTCGGGGATGACCCGGAACGTCAGCGCGTCGAGGTGGGGCAAGCCGGGCTGCCAGTAGGTCGTGTTCTTGGCCGTCTTGAACAGCGAGTCCGGCTCCCATGAGGTGAACGTGTAGGGCCCGGTCCCGATGGGGTGGGCCTGACCCCGGTCCGCCGAGGCCAGCATGGCCGGCGCCATCTGAAAGGCGGACTGGCCGTTGAGGAAGCTGCTGGGGAACGCCGCCCACGGCTGGGTCAGGTCGACCTTCACCGTGAGGTCGTCGACCACGGTGACCTCCTTGAACAGTCCCCGCACCGCGGCACCCGACAACCCGGCGGTCGAGGCGTCGTCGATGTTGAGCTTCACCGACGCCGCATTGAAATGCTCGCCGTTTTGGAACGTGACATCGGGGCGCAAGGTAAGCGTCCACGAGTCAAAGGTGGCGTTGGGGACGAAAGCGGTGGCCAGCCACGGCTGGGCGCTCAGGTCGGGGCCGACGGTGGCCAAGGGCTCGAGCACTGACGAGCCGACCAGCGCCCCGGACTGGGCCCACTTGGCGTCGTGGGGGTTCCACCCCTGGGTCTCGGCGCCGACGGCCCACACGAGGGAGCCGCCGTCGACGGGCGTGCCCTCATCGGCGATGGTGGCGGATGTGTCTCCACCAGAGTCGGCCTTCTTGGCGCCACAGCCGGTGGCCACCAACGCCACCACCAACAGCGCACCCACCACGATCCGCTTGCCCACGTCATCCACCAGGATCCCCCCTGTGCTCGGCCGCCGACGTTACACGCCATTTCGAATCTGCGTTCAGTGCGTTGTAGTCTTAATCGCGAGATGTCCGACACGGTCAACGAGCTCTACTGGGATCCCTTCGACGTCGACATCGACGCCCATCCCTATGGTGTGTGGCGCCAGATGCGAGACGCGGCGCCCGTCTACCGCAACGATCGCTTTGACTTCTACGCCCTGAGCCGCTTCGCCGACGTGGAGGCGGCCAGCAAGAGCCCGAAGGTGTTCAGCTCCAGCCACGGCACCGTGCTCGAGATCATGTCGGAACGCCCCCTCGGCGGCGGCCAGATGATCTTCCTGGACCCGCCCGACCACACCCGGCTGCGCAACCTCGTGTCGCGGGCCTTCACCCCCCGCCGGATGTCGCTGCTGGAGGACGAGATCCGCACCATCGCCGCCGGGCTGCTCGACGCTCAGGCCGGGCAGGGGTCGTTCGACTACGTGCAGGACTTCGCCGCCATCCTGCCCTCGATGGTGATCTCGTCGTTGCTGGGCGTCCCGTCCGCCGACCAGGCCAGGGTCCACGAGTTGATCGACACGTTGTTCCACATCGAGCCGGGGGTGGGGATGATCAACGACATCTCCTTCACCGCCCGCATCGAGCTGTACGAATACCTCCACGCCGAGCTCGAATCGCGCCTGGCCCACCCCCGAGACGACATGCTCACCGACCTGGTGTCCTCTGAGATCACCGACGTCGACGGCTCGGTGCGCCGCCTGTCGGCCCCGGAGAGCGCCGAGTTCGCCATCCTGTTGATCGGGGCCGGCACCGAGACGGTGGCCCGCCTGCTCGGCTTCGCCGCCGTGGTGCTCGACGAGCATCCCGACCAGCGAGCCGAACTCGCCGCCGATGCGAGCCTCATCCCCAACGCCGTCGAGGAGCTGTTGCGCTACGAGGCACCCTCGCCGGTGCAGGGGCGGTGGACGACGGCCCCGGTCGAGCTGCACGGCACCACCATCCCCGCCGAGTCGAAGGTGCTGTTGCTTACCGGATCGGCCGGGCGCGACGAACGCAAGTACCCCGACGGCGACCGCTTCGACATCCACCGCGCCTTCGATCATCACGTGTCGTTCGGCTACGGCGTGCATTTCTGCCTCGGCGCCGCCCTGGCCCGCATGGAGGGTCGCATCGGGCTGGAGGAAACGCTGACGCGCTACCCCTCCTGGCGGGTCGACCACGCCGGCGCCCGTCGCCTCCACACCAGCACCGTCCGCGGGTGGACCAACGTGCCGGTCACCGCTATGCGCCACTGAGTAAGGAGCGTCATATGAGCGAGGAACGCGTCCGGCTGGCGATCGAGGGACCCATCGCCACCATCACCAACGACCATCCCGAGAAACGCAACGCGTTCACCGACGACATGGACGTGCGCCTGTTCGAGATCCTGGCCGAGCTGCGGGAGCGACCCGACGTCCGGGCCGTCATCTGGCGGGGCGAGGGGCATTCGTTCTCGTCGGGACGCGATGTGTCGTCCATCGGCGTCCAGCAGGGCGAGCTCACCCACCACGAGCTCATGAGCCGGGGCCATCGCGGCATCCAGCAGCTGTTCGACCTGGACGCACCCATCATCGTCGCCATGCAGGGCTGGTCCATCGGCGGGAGCTTCCAGCGGGCCCTGCTGTGCGACATCCGGGTGGCGGCCGACGATGCCCGCTTCATGTTGCCCGAGGTCGGCCACGGGGTCATCCCCGACACCGGCGGCGTGGGGCGGCTGTTCCAGATCTGCGGGCCGGGAGTCGTCAGCGACATGGTCCTCACCGGCCGGTCCATGGATGCGGCCGAGGCGCGGTCGCACGGCATCGTGTCGCGGGTGGTGGGGCGCGACGAGCTCGACGACACGGTGTGGGAGATGG
>DHIQ01000139.1:0-4686 GCA_002403895.1 Candidatus Neomicrothrix sp. UBA4742 | reverse complement strand
ACGACGACACGGTGTGGGAGATGGCCGGGCGCATCGCCGCCACCCCGGCGGTGACGGTGAAGATGGCCAGGCGGGTCATCCGCCACCTGGCCGAGCCCGAGATCCGCTCGTCCATGGCCGAGGAGCTCATCGCCCAGACGTTCATCAACGCCTCGCACGACTACGCCGAGTTCCGTGCCGCCCGGGCCGCCGAGCGCGAGCCCACCTACCGAGGCAGCTGACATGAGTGACATGCCCGCGTTGCCCGGCCTGCCCGAGCCGCCACCGTTGGGTCAGGCTGCGCTGCCGGTCGGGACCTACGACGGCCAGGTGGTACTGGTCACCGGGGGTGGCACCGGGCTGGGTCGGGCCATCGCCTGCGAGTTCGCCCGCCTGGGTGCCGATGTCGTCATCGCCAGCCGCAAGCCCGAGCACCTCGACGCCGGCCGCGCCGCCATGGAGGAGTTGGGCGCCCGGGTGGCCGTCGTCGCCTGCGACATCCGCGATCCCGAACAGGTGGCCGCCGCCTTCGACGCCGCCACCGAGGCGTTCGGCCTGCCCGATGTGTTGGTCAACAACGCGGCGGCCAACTTCCCGGTGCCGGCCGAGGACATGTCGCCCAACGCCTGGCGCACGGTGGTGGACATCACCCTCAACGGCACGTTCTTCTGTTCCCGCGAGTTCGCCCGCCGCCATCTGGCTTCCGGCACGCCGGGATCGATCATCGACGTGGGCGCCTCCTACGCGTGGACGGGCGGCCCCGGCTTCGCTCACTCGGCCGCGGCCAAGGCCGGGGTCAAGAACATGGTGGAGACGCTGGCCGTCGAATGGGCGCCCTACGGCATCCAGGTCAACGGGCTGGTCCCCGGCCTGTTCCCCCACGACGACATGACCGCCGACATCCAGACCAACCTCACCCGCACGTCGGACAAAGACCTGTGCCAGCCCGCGCTGCGGGTCGGCCGCCTGCGCGAGCTGGGCTGGGCCGCCACATTCCTGGCCTCGCCCTATGCCAGGTTCGTCAACGGCCACACCTTCGTGGTCGACGGCGGCAACTGGCAACGCCGCTCGCTCACCAATCCCCCGGTGGTCACCGTCCGAGAGCAGATGGGCCGCGGTCAATTCGAGCTCTGACTCAGCCGCGCACGCCGTCGTAGCGGGCATAGCTGTACGGCAGAAACGCGTCGGCGTCGACCGGGCCGACCACGGTGGGCTCGTGGGTGCTGGTGCGCACTGTCCAACGGATGGACTCGACGTCCACCACCGCCAGGTCGGCCACCGGGCAGCTGGTCAGGTCCCGCAGGACGAGCTTGCCCTCCACCCGCTCGACTGAGCTGTGGGTCCGCACCTGATCGACGCGGATGAGGATGGGCCCGTAGTCGAAGCCGCTGCCGATGAGGGCGGGGGCGAACTTGAACCACCACTGCACCGACGGATACGGCTCGGGGGTGGGCAGGGTCTCCACCACGTCACCGGCGATCTCCATGAAGGTGACGCCCTGGCGGGTGACGGATGCAGCCACGTGGTCACCATCGCGGGCAAAATCGATGTCGGCCAGCTTCTTGGGCTCGCCGAAGCGCTCCCGGCTGATGGCGACGGCCGGTTCGAGGTCGATGGGCATGAGTAGCGGGTACTCCCCCAGCTGCCCGTCGTACAACGCATCGACGGCGAAGTAGCCGACCCGCTCCTCGTAGGTGTGCTCGCCGAAGGCCAGCTTGATCTCCGTCACCCGGGCATGCACCCGGGGTTCGGGTGGAGCCTCCAGCGGCGGCGGCAGCACGGCGGCCAGCGTGGCCGGGTCGGTGCGGTACACGACCTCCAGCGACGGCAGCGTGGGGTGGAAGTCGCTGGTGCTCGGCTCCACCGGTTCGCGTACCCAACGGTTCTGCGTCATTCGTCTTCCTCCGTGGTGGTGGGGATGTCTTCGTCGTAGGCGGAGTAGAACTGGCGGGCCCAGCGGCGGTGCTCGAGGATCGGTCGCTCCGACTTCGTCAGCACCGGGTGGGGGCGGTAGATCTTGTTCTCCCAGATGGGGATGTCCTGGCTCACTCCGTCGCAGAACGAGTCGGCCGCGCTGACGAGGGCGTCGTCGCCGTTGGCCTTGGGCGTGGTGAAGACCCAGCGCACGTGCACGTGCTCCTCGTCGATGGGCGTGGTCGACGACAGGAACGTCACCCACCCCTTGACCCGCAGCACGCCGAGCCCCAGGCCGTAGCCCTCGCGTACGAAGTTCCCTCCCTGGCCGACGGCGCGCTTGTAGGTGCCCTCGGTGATGAACTCGTCCTCGGGGATGCCATCGGTGCCGTGCACGTAGCGGAAGTGCGAGTAGTCGACGTTGTTCTCCGCCATCTCCTGGGCGGCGATGGCGATGTCGAACTCCCGCACCAGGATCGGCTGCCAGTCGGGATCGTGGAACTCCTCCACCACCGGCACGTCGTAGAACGGCGGCTCACCCTCGGCGTGGTACCAGGCCCAGACCATGTGGTTGCGCTCGAGGGTGGGGTACGAGTGGGCCTGGGCCCGCTTGGGGATGTGGTTGGCCCCCCCGTAGGGGATCTCGGTGCACGCCCCCGACTCACCGTCGAAGCGCCAGCCGTGGAACGGGCAGCGGATGCAGTCGTCCTCCACCCGCCCGCCGACGGCCAGATGGGCGCCGAGGTGGGGGCAGTGGGCGTCGAGCATCCGGGGCTCGCCGGCATCAGTGCGGAACAGCACCAGGTCACGCCCGAAGGCGAACACGGCCTGCACCTCGCCCGGGGCCAACTCGCTACTGCAGGCCACGATGAACCAGCCGTTGGGAACGGGGAACGGGAAGCGGCGTTCTCGACGGCGCGTGACGTGCACGCGTTGCGCGGGGTCGAACAACACGTCGCGGTTGCGGGGCATGGGCAGGCCCACCGGTAGGTCGATGGTCATAGCGCGTGCACCTCGCTGAGCCGGGGGCCGATGCGTTCGACCAGGGGGGCCAGGGCGTCGACGTCGAGGCCGTACAGCTCCGCCGCGTTGAGGCCGAGCACACGACGGGCATCGACCTCGGGCACATCCTTGAATCGGCGGCGGACCATCTCCCGGGTGTGGGGGAACGTGCCTTCGGGGTGAGGGAAGTCGCTGCCCCACATCATGTTGCCCACGCCCACCTGATACATCCGGTCGATGTCTTCGACGCCGGGGGTGGAGGCGGCCAGGAAGCAGTTGCGGTCGATGTACTCGCTCGGTTTCATCGACAGGTTCTCGGTGAAGGCGTTACCCAGCTTCTTGGTGTTGTGGCCGCCGAGGTACTTCTCGTCCATCTTGGTCACGAGGTCGGGCAGCCACCACGCCCCGTTCTCGGCGATGACGTAGCGCAGGTTCGGGTGACGCTCGAACACGCCGGACCACAGCAGCACCCACAGCGGGCGGGCAGCCCACCACCAGGCCTCGGTGGCGTAGATGGCCATGTAGCCCGGGCCGGGCTCGTAGTCGGCCGGCCCCGACCCCGAATGGGTGTGGAGCACGAGGCCCAACTCCTCGATGGTCGACCACACCGGTTCGTAGCGGGGGTCGTGGTAGGCGGGCTCGGACATCCACCGCGTCGGCATCATGACGCCGCCGAGGCCGAGTTCCTTGATGGCCACGATCTCGGCCACCGCGGCGTCGATGTCGTGGATGATGGGCACCACCGCCACCCCCACCCGACGGTCGGGCTGCTTGGCCACGAAGTCGGCCAGCCAGCGGTTGTGCGCCTTGGCCCCGGCCAGCACCAGCTCGGGGTCGCTGTCGCCCGACGAGGCCAGACCCGACCCGAATGGCGACGACGCCAGGCGTCCGGTCCCCATGACGTCGGCGTCGGGGAACAAAACCTCGGCCACCACGCCCTCGCGGTCCAGCATCTCGCTGCGCACGTCGGAGTCAAAGGCCCCGGTGAGGCCGCCGTCGCCGGTCTCGGCCTCCCATTCCTTCTTGAACGCCTCCGCCCCGTACCCCGCCGATTGACGCATCGCCAGCTGCTCGGCCTGGTGCTCGTCGAATCGCTGGTGATAGCCGGGGTCGAGGTAGTTGCGGTACAACTCGGCGGGCGGGCCGGCGTGGCCATCGGCCGAGATCAGCAGGTAGCGATCCATCGGTTTCCTTCCAAGATCAGCCGACGGGGCCGGCGTGGTGGGCGGGCAGTTGACCCTTCTCGAACGCCGAGGCCCGCTCGCGCAGGGTCTCGCCGATCGACGGGCGGTCGATCATGAAGATGAAGTCGTCGGCCCGGATGCCTTGCACGACGAGCCGGGCCAGCTCGCCCAGGTCCTGCCAGTGCAGCTCGAAGCCCTTCTCGTCGGCTATGGCTTCGAGCTTGACCACCGTCATCGGCTCGGTAGAGCGGGGGCGCTCGCGCGCCAGCTCGGCGGGGCGGTTGCGTTCGGACTCCCACAGGCCGGTGCGCAACAACCCGCCCGACGGGTAGAAGATCGACGCCCGCAGGTTGGTGCCTTCGGCGATGAGTTGTTGGGCCAGGCACTCAGTGAGCACGGTGACGGCCGCCTTCGACGAGGCGTAGACCGACGCACTGGGCAGCGGCGAGATGCCGCCGTCCCCCGACGACGTGTTGATGATGTGGCCGGGCTCGCCCGCCGCCAGCATGCGGGGCACGAAGGCGAGAATGCCGTGGGTGACGCCCATGACGTTCACCCCATGCACCCAGCGCCAGTCGTTGGGGGTGGTGTCCCACACCAGGGCGGA
>DHIQ01000176.1:4728-4992 GCA_002403895.1 Candidatus Neomicrothrix sp. UBA4742 | reverse complement strand
GGCGACGGCGGCGAGCACGGCGATGCCCACCACCGACGAGGAGGTGTGGCGGTACTCACGCATCGACGAGCTCGACCTCGATGCCTTCGTCCCCGTCACCCCGCCCGCAGACGGGGCCTTGGGGATCCCGCCCGGGGCCCAGCAGATTCTCGACACCGTGGGCACGCGTGCGGGGGCGATCGTGGTGCGCAACGGCCATGTGGTCCACGCCGAGCTCGATCCGGCCTGGGGGGCCAAGGGCGTCCGGTTGGCCCCCGCGGGCGA
>DHIQ01000176.1:1413-4570 GCA_002403895.1 Candidatus Neomicrothrix sp. UBA4742 | reverse complement strand
GGCGACGAGGCCGGCGACGAGGCCGTGCTCGGGGTGGTGGCTCAGAACCCGGCGGACGTGTTCGGCCTTCTCAACGACGCCCACTCGGTCAGCCCTATCGTCCTCACCGTGCCGCGTGGCGTCACGGTCGACGTGCCGCTGGTCGTGGTCGACTGGATCGATGCCGATGGGGTGGCGACGTTCCCTCGACTGGTGGTGCAGCTCGGGGAGAACGCCGAGGCATCGGTGCTCGAGCATCATGGCGGCGGCGACGTTCGCGCCCTCGTCGTCCCCATCACCGAGCTCGATGTCGCTCCCGCCGCCCGCCTGCGCTACCTGAACGTCCAGGAACGGGGGCCCCGCACCTGGCAGATAGCCACCCAGGCGTCACGGGTCGAGCGTGACGCCACGCTGGTGGCCGCTCAGGCGGCGCTCGGTGGGGAATACGCCCGCACCCGTGCCGATTGCCGTCTCGTCGGGCGGGGAGCAACCGGCGACCTGCTGGCCATCTACTTCGGTGAGCGGGATCAGACGCTGGACTTCCGCACCTTCCAGGACCACGTCGCTCCCGACACCACCTCGAACCTGCTGTTCAAGGGTGCCGTGGGCGGGCACTCCCGCTCGGTCTACACCGGGATGATCCGGGTGCGACCCGACGCCCGGGGGACCAACGCCTTCCAGACCAACCGCAACATCAAGCTGAGCGAGCACGCTTGGGCCGAGTCGGTCCCCAACCTCGAGATCGAGAACAACGACGTGCACTGCAGCCATGCCTCCACCGTGGGTCCCATCGATGAGGACCAGCGCTTCTACCTCGAGAGCCGAGGGGTTCCCCCGGAGGTGGCCGAGCAGTTGGTGGTTGCCGGGTTCTTCGACGAGGTGCTGGCGCAGCTGCCGGTGCCCTCGGTGGTGTCACCGCTGCGGGCCCGAATCGTCGAGCGCCTCGAGCGTCGGGACCGATCGGAGGCGCACGCATGATGGAAGAACGGCTCTGCTCGGTGAGCGATGTCCTCTCCGGTGAGGTCCGCCAGTTCGTGCTGGGCAACCTGACGCTGGCCGTCGTGCGCATCGACGACAACTGGTATGCCATCGGCGACTCCTGCACCCACCAGAAGATCTCGCTGTCGGAAGGTGACGTCGATACCGACACCCGTGAGATCGAGTGCTGGAAGCACGGCAGCTGCTTCTCGCTCGAGACCGGCGAGCCCAGCTCGCTGCCCGCCACTCGACCGGTGCCGGTGTACGACATCCGCATCGACGGCGACGACGTGATGGTGGTCCTGCCGTGAGTGAGCTCAAGATCGAAGGCTTGCGTGCTTCCGTTGCCGGCCGCGAGATCCTCCAAGGGATCGACTTGGTCGTGCACAGCGGTGAGGTTCACGCGGTCATGGGCCCGAACGGGTCGGGCAAGTCCACCCTGTCCCACGTGGTCATGGGTCGCCCCGGCTACACCGTCACCGGGGGCTCGGTCACGCTCGACGGCATGGACGTGCTCGCTCTGCAGGCGTGGGAGCGGGCCAAGGCTGGGCTGTACCTGGCCATGCAGTACCCCACCGAGGTGCCGGGTGTGAACCTGGAGCGCATGCTCACCCAAGCGGCCATCGCTGCCGGCCGTGACGTCGACGAGATCCATGAGCGGATGCGGGTCGAAGCCGGACGTATCGGTTTCGACGAGCGCTTCTTGGAGCGACCGCTCAACGTCGACCTTTCGGGCGGAGAGAAGAAGCGCAACGAAACGCTGCAGCTCGGCGTACTCCAACCCAAGTTCGCCATCCTCGACGAACTCGACTCGGGTCTCGACGTCGACGCCCTCCGCGCCTGCAGTCGCCGCATCGAGGAGGCCACCCATGAAGACGGCCTCGGGGTGTTGGCCATCACCCACTACAGCCGCCTGTTGCACGAACTGAAGCCCGACGTGGTCCACGTTCTGGCCCGCGGTCGGATCCAGACCACCGGCGGCCCCGAACTGGCCGCCTCTCTGGAACAAACGGGATACGGCGAGTGGGTCGACGACGATGCCGAACCCACCGGGGCGGCGAGCATGGCGGACCCGTTCGCCGATCCCTTTGCCTGACCGCTCGTTAGCCTGCCGCGGTGGACATCGTCAGCACCGAGCCGCTGCGGCACAACCAGTACAACGCGGTGACGACGTCGATCGACAAGGTCGAAACGGCGGACGGCCGCACCTTGGTTCGCAAACGCCTGGGCCGGGTGAAACCGGGTAGCCCCGACCATTGGCAGGCCTCGGATGACCCTCACCACTGGAACTCGTGGCGCCGGGAGGCCGACGCCTATGCCAGCGAGTCCCTGCGGACATCGCTCGAGGGGACCGGGCTGGCGATGCCGTCTGCGCTGATCGAGGAGGACGACGACGGCATCACCCTGTGGATCGATTTCGTGTCCGGTGTCCCGGGTACGAGCTTCGACCTGGGCGACCACCAGGCCCTGGCCCGGGGGCTGGGGCGCTGGCAGGCCCAGGGCCCCTTGGACGAGCCATGGTGCTCGCGGGGGTTCCTGCGGGCGTACTCCGGTTCCAAGCCCGCCCCCTACGAACTGCTCGACGACGATGCGGCCTGGACCCTTCCCATCGTGAGGGACTGCTTCCCGACCATGCTGCGCGACGGGTGGCACCGCCTGGTGGATAACCGGGAGCGGTTCTTGTCGATCATGGAGGCGCTGCCCCGCACCCGGTGCCACCTCGACGTGTGGGCCTCCAACTCCACCCGCCGCCCCGACGGCACCGTGGTCCTGTTCGACTGGTCGTTCACCGGTGACGGCGCCCTCGGTGAGGACGTGGGCAACCAGGTGCCCGACGGCGTGTTCGATCTCTTCTGGCCCGCCGAGCGCATCGGCGAGCTGGACGAAAAGGCTTTCAACGCCTACTTGGACGCCCTGCGCCACGCGGGCTGGGATGGTGACCACCGGGAGGTGCGGCTGGGCATGACCGCGGCATGCATCAAGTACGCCTGGCTCTTGCCCCAGATGCTGGCCGAGGCCACCAGCCCGGTGGCGTCGGCGTACTGGCGTGAGGTCGAGCCGACGCTCAAGTACACGGCCCGGGGCAAGGGGATGATCCGCATGGTCCATTGGTGCGACGAAGCGCTGCGACTGGCCGACCAGCTCGGGCGCTGACGCAGGCTGGGTATCGACTCAAGCTGGGTATGATCGGTCCGTGCTC
>DHIQ01000176.1:1115-1278 GCA_002403895.1 Candidatus Neomicrothrix sp. UBA4742 | reverse complement strand
CCTCAAGCTGGGTATCATGGGTCCGTGCTCGTAGATGATCCGCAGGTGCCGGACTGGCAGGTGGTCGACGGCCAGCTGCACCGGGAGTTCCGCTTCGCCGACTTCAGCGAGGCGTTCGGCTTCATGGCCCGGGTCGCGCTCGTGGCCGAGCAGCTCAACCACC
>DHIQ01000176.1:457-857 GCA_002403895.1 Candidatus Neomicrothrix sp. UBA4742 | reverse complement strand
CCCGGACTGGTCCAACAGCTGGAACCGCGTCGTGATCGACATCTCCAGCCACGACGAGGGCGGCATCACCGAGTTGTGCGTGACCTTCGCCACCAAGGTGAACCAGCTGGTGGGGGCGTAAAACCGGCTTGGCCGGCGGCTACCGGCTGGTGGCACCCAAGGCTTCGTCCAGCCCCTGGGCCAGCGTGTTCCACGACAACGTGGCGCACTTGATGCGTACCGGAAACTTCACCACACCCCGCAGCGCCTCGAGATCACCGAGTTTCACATCAGGGAACTCCTCGGGTTCGGCGTCGTCGCCTTCGAGGGTGCTCTCGTGGATCGACATCATGGCCTTGAACGCCTTGGTCAGCTCGTGGACCTCGTCGACGGTGCGGCCCTTCACCGCGGCCGACATCAT
>DHIQ01000176.1:0-181 GCA_002403895.1 Candidatus Neomicrothrix sp. UBA4742 | reverse complement strand
CGCCGACGACTGGCTGATCGAGCACCCCTGTCCGCCGATGCGGATGTCTTCGACCACCCCGTGGCCATCGACATCGAGGTAGACGACGATCTCGTCGCCACACAGGGGGTTGAATCCCTCGACCCGGTGGGCGGGGGGGACCTCCAACTCGCCGCGATTGCGGGGGTTGCGGTAGTGGTCG
>DHIQ01000046.1:11408-11639 GCA_002403895.1 Candidatus Neomicrothrix sp. UBA4742 | reverse complement strand
TCGACCAGGTGGCCGGCCAGAGCCGAGGCCATCACGCAGTTGGCGGTGTCGGGCTCGACGCCGATGAGCACCGGTGGGTGGGCGAGCGCCGGTCGGCGATACCACTGGGCCACCGCCGCGGCCAGGGCGCCCACGCCGATTGGCACCACGACCACGTCGGGATCGGGAAGGCCGTCGGCGGCCCGCTGGGCATCGATCTCGGCGAAGATCGTGGAGTAGCCGTCGATGACC
>DHIQ01000046.1:10560-11153 GCA_002403895.1 Candidatus Neomicrothrix sp. UBA4742 | reverse complement strand
GGAGTAGCCGTCGATGACCCAGCGAGGCACGGTGTCGTAGCCGGGCCATGACGTGTCGGACACGACCAGGCAGGCAGCCGACGCCTCCTGGCCGGCGCGGGCCACGGCGTCGCCGTAGGTCCCGTCCACCACCTCGCAGCTGGCCCCCTCCGACACGATGGCGTCGATCCGGGCGTCGGCGGTGCCATCGGGCACGAAGATGCGGGCACCGAGACCGAGGAGACGGGCGAAACGGGCCACGGCTCGACCGTGGTTGCCGTCGGTGGCGGTGGCCAGATCAACGGGCCGTGCCGGCTCGATCAGGTCGGCCAGTTCCTCCACCGTGGACCACGAGGCCAGCGGCGTGCCGGTGATCGCCTGGTAGCGCTCGGCCAGAGAGCGGTAGGACGCCCACGATGCCCCCAGCATCTTGAACGCGGGGAGGCCCAGCCGGCTCGACTCGTCTTTGACCAGGAGCCGGCCGACGCGCAGGCGGGCGGCGGCCTCGGGTAGATCCAGCAGCGGAGTGGCCGCATAGCCCGGCAACCGCGCGTGGAACTCGGCCACCGACGGCATGGGCGACGCCTCTGGCGCCGCGGGTGCCTCCCGAGCCT
>DHIQ01000046.1:417-10325 GCA_002403895.1 Candidatus Neomicrothrix sp. UBA4742 | reverse complement strand
CCTCAGGGGATTGCGGACGACGGTGAGGGCGCCAGGCGCGCCGTTGGACGGCGTGGTCATGCGTCGGCGAAGGCGTCGATCATGGCGGGCACATCATCGCCCAGGGGGTACAGAATCGGGCAGGTGGCACCGGCGGCGACGTATTCGGCGACCTTGGCCCGGCACTCTTCCGCGGTCCCCGACGCGGTGATCATCTGCACCACGTCGTCGGGCACGAGCTTGGAGGCTGTCACCACCTGGTCGTGGGTGGCCGGCCAGGTGAGCACCGAGCCGATCTCGTCCAGCAGCGACTCGGGGACGCCGGACGCCTTCATGATGTGGGGCTGTTGACCCAGGTACTGGGTCACCAGTAGGCGGGCGTTGTCGAGGGCCCGGCCCCGGTCCTCGTCCAGCGAGCACACCACCAGCTGGGGCCGATCGAGGTCGTCCACCGAGCGCCCGGCCTTGGCCGCCCCGATCTCGAGGTGTTCCATGGCGGTGGCGTTGTAGGCGGGGGACACGAGGTAGTTGAGTACCGCCCCATCGGCGATCTCGCCGGTCAGTTCCATCATCTTCATGCCGGTGGCGCCCAGGTAAATGGGCACGTCCTTGGGCCGCCGCTCCTGGTGGACGTAATCGAGCTCGACCCCGTCGAGATGGACGAACTCACCGTCGTAGTCCACCGTCTCGTCGGCCAGCAGGGCGCGCACGGCCTCGATGGTCTCCCGCATGGCTTGGAGGGGCCGGGTGCGGGTGATGCCCACTTTGGCCGCCAACGGGTCCCACCAGGCACCGATGCCGAGGATGACCCGGCCGGGGGCGAGGTCGTCGAGGGTGGAGAATGTCGACGCCAGCAAGGCCGGGTTGCGGGTCCAGTTGTTGACCACGCCCGAGCCGACCTTGATGGTGTCGGTGCAGGACAAAAAGGCCGCCATGGGCACCGTGGCCTCGCGCACCAGGCGGCTCTCGGCCTGCCACACCGCCTCGAACCCTTTGGCCTCGGCGTACTGGGCGATGGTCATGCCCTCCCGAATGGCATGGGCATCCTGAAGGTAGATGGCCAAGCGGGTCACGGGGTCATCCGATCTTCTCGTCGGGCGTCGCGTCGGGCGTTCTTGGGGGCGATCACAGTCGGGCGAACAGGCGGGAGGCCTGCTCGGCGGCGCGGGCTCGGATCTCGTCGCCGTCGACCCGGGTGGCGCGACCGTCAGCCAGCACGGTCTCGCCGTCGACCATCACCTTGGTGGCCCGCACGTCGGTCGTGTAGGCCAGGCACCAGGGGTCCATGGGGGCATACGTCCAGGTGACCCGGTCGTCCTTCGCCTCGGGGACCAGCGACCAGCCCTCGCTCACCCAGGCCCAGGCCACGTCGGCCCCCGCCGTCACGTCGTCCTCGCGCAGACGGGCGAAGGCCACCCGGAACTCGTCCACCAGGTCGGCGCCGATGCCGTCGGTGCCCAAGGCGACAGGATTCGGTGAGGGTGGTCGGGCGAAGCGGGTGGGGCGGGCATACCCGACCGCGTTGTTCATGTTGGAGCGGGGGTTGTGCACGATGGTGCCGGCCAGTCCGTGGTCGTCGGCCAGGTGCACCCCGTGTACCAGCAGCCAGCGGTCATCGGTCAGCGCCCGCAAACGCTCAGGTGACGCCACGTCGTCGAGAGCCTCGGCCACATGGATGTGCACGCCGACACCGAGATCCGCGGCCAGGCCGGCGGCGGCTTCGAGCGTGGCGTCGGAGCAGGTGAATGCGGCGTGGACCCCGACCAGGCCTGGTCGCCCGGAACGTAGGAAGCGCTCGTTCTCGGCCAGTCCCGCCTTGGCGCCTTCGGGGCCGTGACGATCGGTGACGCCGTAGGCGCACGAGACGCGGATGCCGACCTCGGCGCACGCCTCGGCGATCACGTCGAGGCTGCCCTCGATGGCTGAGGGCGACTCGTGGTGGTCGATGATGGCCGTGCACCCGCTCTCCAGGGCCTCGAGGGCGCCGAGCTTGGCCGACCAGGCGATGGTCTCCAGGTCGAGGGCCACGTCGAGGCGCCACCACACCCGCTCCAGGATCTCGAGGAACGTTGTGGGTGTCACCTCAGGGGCCGGCATCCCCCGGGCCAGGGCCGAATACAGGTGATGGTGGGCGCACACCAGCCCCGGGGTGACGGCCGGGTCGCCGGCGTCGCTCACGAGGTGACGGTCCGACTGGTGCCGGCCGTTCGACTGGTGCCAGCGGTGCCGGTGTCGGGCCGCATGGGCAAGCTGGTACGCCAGGCGCCGTCCAGGTCGTGGAGGGCGGCCGCCACCGCACCCGCGGTCGGCACCAGGCCGATCTCACCGACACCTTTGATGCCGTAGGGCGAGCCCGGTTGCGGGCTCTCGACCAGGATCACGTCGACGTCGGGCATGTCCTTCGGGCGCAGGATGCCCAGGCTCTTGAGGGTCATGGCCGTCGGCCGACCGGTCTCGTCGGTGGGGAAGTCCTCCGTCAGCGCGTAGCCCAGGCCCATGTGCACCGAACCCTCCACCTGGCCTTCGCACAGCTGCGGGTTCACGGCCCGCCCGACGTCGTGAGCGGCCACCACCTTCTCGATGCGGCCGGTGTCTCGATCGGCGATGACGAGCTGCGTGGCGTAGCCGAACGTCGAGTGGATGATCGGGTGCTCGAGACCCTCGGCCAGCGAGTTCGTCCAGTCGACCCGGTACTCACCCTCGTAGTCGACGTCGGTGCGACAGCCGTCGGCCCGCGCCGCGCGGCAGGCCTCGGCCACCGAACCGGCACCCATCAGCGTGCCCCGGCTGCCGGTGGTCTGACCGGCACCGAGCTCGCGGGTGGTGTCGACGATGACCCGGATGCGATCGGGATCGACCCCCAGCTCCTCCACCGCCACCTGGAGGGCGACGGTATGCACGCCCTGGCCCATCTCCGTCCAGCAGTGGCGGACTTCGATGGTGTCATCGGCACAGAAGCGCACCACGGCCCGGGCCACCTCCTTGAAGCCGTTGCCCAGGCCTGAGTTCTTGAGGGCGAGGCCGAGGCCGATGGCCTTGCCCGCGGCCCGGGCGGCCTCGTAGTGGGGAGCGATCGCGTCGAGGCAGGCCTCGGCCCCCAGGCACCCGTCGTCCATGATCTGGCCCGGCCCCCACACCTCGCCGGGGCGGATCACGTTGCGCTTGCGGATCTCCCACCCGCTGATCCCGACCTGGTCGGCCAGGCGGTCGAGGCATCCCTCCATGGCGAACTGGGCCTGGTTGGCGCCGAAGCCGCGGAAGGCGCCGCACACCGGGTTGTTGGTGCGCACCGCCACGGACTCCACGTCGATGGTGGGTACTCGGTAGGGGCCGCTGGCGTGACCGGCCGAGCGCTCCAGCACCTTCATGCCCACCGACGCGTACGGGCCCGAGTCTCCGAGCATGCGCGCCTCGAGCGCGGTGAGCATGCCGTCGTCGTCACAGGCCGCCCGGTACTCCATGGAGATGGGATGGCGTTTGGGGTGCATGAGCAGGGACTGCTCGCGAGTGAGCGTGCACTTCACGGGGCGCTTCAACAGGAACGCCGCCAAGGCGGTCTGGGCCTGGTTGCTCATGTCCTCCTTGCCGCCGAAGGCCCCACCGTTGGACACCAGCTCGACCGTGACCTGGTCGGTCGACACTCCCAGCACCGAGGCGATCTGATTGCGGTCGTCCCACACCCCCTGGCCCCCCGAGAAGACGTGCAGGGTCCCGTCAACGGCGGGCACCGCCAGGGTGGACTCGGGCTCGAGGAAGGCGTGCTCGATGCGCTGCGTGTGGAACGTCTCGTGCACCCGATGGGGACTGGCCTCCCACGCCGCCCGGGCGTCGCCCCGGCGATACGTCGACACGCTCAACACGTTGCCGTCGAGTCCCCACACCGCTGGCTCGGGATCGTCGCGGGCGGCGACGGGATCGGTGAACGGCTCGAGTACCGCGTAGGACGTCTCCACCAACTCCGCGGCCCGGGTGGCCTCCAACTTTGACTCGGCCACCACGATGGCCAGCACATCACCCAGATACGAGGTGCGGCCCCCGACCGGGATCATCACCGGCCAGTCGATGTGGATGATCCCGACCCGCAGCTCGCCGGGGATGTCCGTCGCGGTGAACACGTCCACCACGCCGGGCGCGGCGGCGGCCACGGTCGTGTCGATGGCCAGGACGTCGGCCCGGGCGTGGTTGCTGAGCACGAGCGTGGCGTGTGCCATCCCGGGCACGACGAGGTCGTCCACGTAGCCGCGATCGCCCAGCGCCAGTTCCCGACTCTCGTAGCGCACGCCGCTGGAGCCAATGCCGCCCCGCGGCGTGACGACGACCGGGGTGTCAGGTGTCTCGGCGGTGGCGGCCAAGGCCTCCACCGCGTCGAGGATCTTCACGTATCCGGTGCAGCGACACAGGTTCGCGCCCAGGTGGCGGGCCGCGTCGTCGCGAGTGAGGGCGCTGCCCTTCTTGTCGATGAGGGCCTTCGTGCGCATGACGATCCCGGGCGTGCAGAAGCCGCACTGCAACGCCCCGCAAGCGCCGAACGTGTCGGCGTAGCGGAGCCGCTCGGCTTCGTCCACACCTTCGAGCGTGGTCACCGTCTTGCCCGCGGCCCGTTCGAGCGACACCTGACAGCTCACCACCGCCTTGCCGTCGAGCAGCACCGTGCAGCAGCCGCACTGGCCCGAGGGGGCGCACCCGTCTTTGGGGGAGGTGACGGCCAGCTCTTCGCGCAGGGCGGCCAGCAGGTGGGGATGGTCGCCCCGCACCTCGACCGGTCCGCCGTTGAGGACGAAGCTGGTGGTGCCGGCGGTCGTGGGAGTGATGGGAGTCTCATCGAGAGCGGTCATGACCGCCTCCCTTGCTCGCGGGTGTCGGATTCGTCAGGTGGAGGTGATGGTGATTGCGTCGGCTCGCTCGGGACGGGGGGCACCACGACGCCGCGCTGGGACGTGATGGGGCCGTAGTGCTCGATCATCCGGTATCGCTCGAAGTCGAACACGGTGCGCTTGTACGAATCGCATGCATCCAGATCGCAGGCGGCCAGAATGACCTCATCGCCGTCGCTCATGCAACGGGCCACCACCTCCCCCGAGGGGGCGATGATCTGGCTCTCGGCCAGCGACTCGACCCCCTCCTCGGTGCCGCCCTTGGCCACGCCGACCACCCAGGTGCCGTTCTGGTACGCGCCGGACGCCATCACCAGGTTGTTGTGGAATCCGGCAAGTCGGTCCTGGTCGGGGTCTGGGGCGTAGTGGATGGGCGTGTTGTAGCCGATGAGGATCAGCTCGGCGCCCTGCAGGCCAAGCACGCGGTAGGTCTCGGGCCAGCGCCGGTCGTTGCAGATGGCCAGGCCCACGATGCCGTCGAACGCCCGATGGGCCACGAACCCCTCTGGCCCGCCGTCGAAGTAGCGGCGCTCCAGGTGTTGGAACGGCCGCCAGGGCTCGTGGTCGGCGTGGCCGGGGAGGTGGACCTTGCGGTATCGGGTCACCTGGCGTCCATCGCGCTCGACGAGCACCGTCGTATTGTAATGGCGAGTCACTCCGGTCGTATCAACGGTGAGCTCGGCGAAGCCCAGCGCGAAGCCCACCCCAAGCTCGCGGGCCTCATCGAACAAGACCTTCGTGTCCGGGCCCGGCATCTCGGTCTCGAAGAACTCGTCGACGTCGCGCTGGTCGTCGAACCACCAGCGGGGGAAGAACGTGGTGAGCGCCAGCTCCGGGAACACCACCAGCTCGGCCCCCTGCGCGGCAGCATCGCGCAGCAGCATCAGCAGCCGTTCGACCACCTCGGCCCGGCTCTGGTCGCGGGGGACCGGCCCCATCTGCGCCGCCGCCACCTGCACGACCCGGCTCACGACCCGCTCTCCTTCGGGGCTCCCGCGTCGCGCTCGGACCCCGCTCCGCCATTCCGGCGTAGATCTGGGCCGGACGCCGGTCTGGATTTACGCAAGAAAGCGTCGTCGGCGGCGGCGGCGGTGGGGTTGGCGAGATGGAGCAGGATCTGAAGGAGCACGTCGGCGCCGGCGGTCAGGTCGGCCGGTGCGGTGTACTCCGCCGGGTTGTGGCTGATGCCTCCGACGCTGGGGACGAAGATCATCCCGGCCGGGCACACCCGAGCCAGCATCTGGGCATCGTGACCGGCGCCCGACGCCATGCGTCGCACCGCCAGGCCATGACGGTGGGCCACGTCCTCGACCAGATCCACGACCGTCGGGTCGAACGTGACCGGTTCGAAGCGCGCCAGCACGCGGCGGACCACCGATACGCCTTCGGCGTGGGCCAGCTCCTCGACCCGGTTGGCCAGCTGCGCTTCGGCGGTGGCCAAGGTGTCGTCGTCGGGGTGGCGCAGGTCGACGGTGAGGCGGGCCCGGGCGGCGACCACGTTGACCAGGTCCGGGTGGAGGTCCATGCGTCCCACGGTGCCCACCAGGCCCGGGATCTCGCTCGTCAGCCGGCGCACGGCGACGACGATGGCGGCGGCGACGTGGCCGGCGTCGTGGCGCATCCCCATGGGCGTGGTGCCCGCGTGGTTGGACTGACCGGTGACGGTGAGCTCCTGCCAGGAGATGCCCTGGACGCCGGTCACCACCCCGATCGTCACGCCCTCGCTCTCGAGCACGGGGCCCTGCTCGATGTGCAGCTCGACGAACGCCCGGGGCGGTCGGGCCGGGCACGGCATGCCTCCCACGTACCCGATGTGAGCCAGCTCGTCGCCCAGGATGGCGCCGTCGATGGCCACCGTGTCCAGCGCCTCCTCCAGCGGGAGACCGCCGGCGAACACGAGGCTGCCCAGCATGTCGGGGGCGAAGCGTGAGCCCTCCTCGTTGGTGAAAAAGCCCACCGCCACTGGATGTTCGATCTGGACCCCGGACTCGATGATGGTCTCCAACACTTCGAGTCCGGCCAGGACCCCGAGGTTGCCGTCGAAGCGGCCGCCAGTGGCCACCGTGTCGATGTGGGAACCGGTCAGCACCGGCGGGTCGAAGCGATCGGCCGGCCAGGTCCCCACCACGTTGCCGATCCCGTCGACGTCGACGCGCAGGTCCAGATCTTCCATCCACGACACGACCAGGTTCCTCCCGTCGCGATCGGCATCGGTAAGGGCCAAGCGGGCCGATCCCCCGCCCTCGATGGGACCGATCTCGGCCAGGTCGGCCAGCCGGCGCGCCAGCCGGTCACCGTTGATCCGCAGCTCGGTCGCCACCGCGCTCACCGCTGGTCATCCTGGGGGTCGAGCCCATCGGGTTCAGACGAGGTAGCCAGGGCGATGTCGTCGGGGTGAATGGGTACCCGGGGGAGCGCCAGCCCGGTGGCGGCCCGCACCGCAGCGGCCACCGCCGGGCCCGAGGAGATGGTCGGGGCCTCGCCCGCTCCCTTGGCCCCGAACGGGGCGCCCGGCTCGGCCTCCTCGATGATGGCGGCCACTCGGAGGTCCGGCAGGTCGAGGGCGGTGGGGATCAGGTAGTCGGTGAACGACGGATTGCGCACCAGGCCATCGGTGACGACGATCTCCTCCATCAGGGCCAGGCCCACGCCCTGCGCGGCGCCACCCTCGAGCTGGCCCAGGAGTTGGGTCGGGTTGAGGATCTTCCCGACCTCCTGGGACGTGACCAGGTCGACCAGGCGGATGAGGCCGAGGTCGATGTCGACGTCGACCACGGCCCGGTGGGCGGCGATGCTCAGCGCCAGGTGGGCGTTGCCTTGACCGTTCTCGTCGAGGGGTTCGGTGGGGGCGTGGTGGTACTCGACGGTCTCCTCGATGACCACGCCGGCTGACGCGTCCATCACTCCGATGTCCACCGCGGGATCCGTGGTCGAGCGGACGCGATCGCCGTGGAGCACCAGACCGCCAGCCTCGATCCCGAGCCCCTCGGCCACCTGGGCCAGCAGCCGGTCGCGCACCGCCTCGGCCGCGGCCAGCACCGCGCCCCCCGACAGCCACGACTGGCGGCTGGCCGATGACGAGCCGGCCGAACCGATGGACGTGTCGGCCGGGTTGAGCACGACCGTGTCCACCCCCAGCGCCTCGCGGGTGATCTGCTGGGCCAGGGTCACGAATCCCTGCCCCACCTCGACGCAGGCGCACGTCACGGTGGCCACCCCATCGGCCAGGCGCACCCGGGCGGTGGAGTAGTCGTCGAAGCCCTCCGAGAACGCAATGTTCTTGAATCCGACGGCGAAGCCGATGGCCCGGCGGACATCTCCGTCCTGGGCCGTGCGGCCGGCGCCGCCGGGCAACGCCATCAGGTCGCCGTCGCCGCGGTCGTGGTCGCCGTCGAACCCTGGTGCCGCGGCGCAGGTGCGGATCACTTCGGCCACCGGCGCCGCGCCGGTGATGATCTGACCGGTGATGAGGCGGTCGCCGGTCGCGAGGGCGTTGTGCAGTCGCAGGGCGATGGGGTCCAGGCCCAGGGCCGCGGCCAGGGCGTCCATCTGCGCCTCGTGGCCGAAGCAGGTCTGCACGGCACCGAAGCCGCGCATGGCCCCGCACGGTGGGTTGTTGGTGCGCAGCGCCCACCCGTCGATGTGTACGTTGGGTACCCGGTAGGGGCCGGCCGCGAAACACGAGGCGTTGGCCAGCACCGAGGCAGACGTTGACGCATAGGCGCCCCCGTCGAACAGGAGCTTGGCCTCCACCTTGACCAGAGTGCCGTCGCGCTCGGCACTGTGTCGGTACCACATCCTCACGGGGTGGCGGTGCACGTGGCCGAAGAAGGACTCTTCTCGGTCGTAGACCATCTTCACCGGGCGCCCGGTGTGCAGCGCCAGCAATGCGAGGTGGATCTGCAGGCTCACGTCCTCGCGAGCCCCGAAGGCACCGCCCACGCCGGCCAGGTGGATTCGCACCATGTCGGCCGGGAGTCCCACGCAGGCGCACACCTGGTCGAGATCGTTGTGCAGGGCCTGGGTGGACACGAACAAGTCGAGCCCGCCGTCCTCGCGGGGGATGGCCAGGCCAGCCTCGGTCCCGAGCGGGGCCTGGTCCTGCATGCCCACCTCATAGGTGCCTTCCACGGTGACGGGGGCGGCGGCGTCGAGATCGCCGTGGCGGATCACCAGGTGGCGGAACACGTTGCCGTCGGGATGGATGGGCGGGGCGTCGGCTGCGGCTCGAGAGTCGACCAGCGGCGTCGTGGGCTGGTAGCTGACCCGGATGGCGGCCGCGGCGCGGCGGGCGGTCTCGGGATGGTCGGCGGCCACGATGGCGACCGGCTCGCCCTGGAAGCGGACTACGTCGCGGGCGAGCACGGGCTGGTCAGGACTTTCCAGCCCGTAGGTGGCGGCGCCGGGCACGTCGTCGGCAGTGAGCACGGCGTAGACGCCGCCCACCCGGAGCGCGGGGCCGATGTCGATGCTGGTGATGCGGGCCGAGGCGTGGGGGGAGCGCAGCGTGTGGCCCCACAGCATGCCCTCGGCGAAAAGGTCGGACGAGTAGGCGAAGCGGCCCTGCACCTTGGGCCCGCCGTCGGGACGGGGGGCGTCGACTCCGACGCCTTGGGCGGTGCGGCCCCGGGTAGTGGTGTCGGTCATGACGCTCCCGCAGCCTGCGCCCCGCGACGCCCGATGGTGACCCGGATGGCCTCCATGACCCGGCCGTAGCCGGTGCAGCGGCACAGGTTGCCGCTGATGGCCTCACGGATCTCCAACTCGTCAGGCTGGGGCGAACGGGCCAGCAGGTCGCGCGCGGCCATGACCAGGCCCGGGGTGCAGAACCCGCATTGCACCGCACCGGCGTCGACGAACGCCTGTTGGACATCGGACAGGATCCCGTCCGGGGCGAGCGCTTCCACCGTCACGATGTCGCGCCCCACTGCGGTGGCGGAAAGCACGAGACAGGAACAGACGAGCGTGCCGTCAACGGTGACCGAGCACGACCCGCACTCACCCTCCTCACAGGCATTCTTGGCGCCGGGCAGGCCGAGCCGCTCGCGCAGCACG
>DHIQ01000046.1:0-153 GCA_002403895.1 Candidatus Neomicrothrix sp. UBA4742 | reverse complement strand
GCCGAGCCGCTCGCGCAGCACGTACAGCAGGCTCTCGCCCAACCAGGCGTCGGCCACCTCGCGCTCAGCGCCGTTCACCCTCAAGGTGTACGCGTGGTCGATGAGTTCGACGGCATGGTCGCGGGGACCGCCGTCGGGTCCGTGGTCGGCCTG
>DHIQ01000242.1 GCA_002403895.1 Candidatus Neomicrothrix sp. UBA4742 | reverse complement strand
CCACCGTTGTGGACGTGTCAGTCGAGGCCGCGGTGGTATCAGTGGTGGTCGGCGTGGTGGCGTCGGCGACGGCCACGCTCGAGCTACTGGCTTGCGTAGTGGTCGACTCGGGGGCGGAGGCAGCGAGGTCGTCGATCTTCTTGGACGAGCTCCCACCGGAGAAGGCCAGCAGGGCGATCACGACCAGGATGGCGGCCACGCCCACGGTGACCAGCCAGAAGCGCTTCCTGCCGCCCCCGGACAAGCCACCCGAGGTGGTGGTGCCGCCCACCGAGCCCGAGGATCCGTACGCCCCGGCGGGCTCGGCCATGGCGCCAGCCGACCACATGGCGGCCGCCACGCCGGCGCCGGCGCCGACAAGCACGCCGGTGGAGTCGTCGGACTCAGCCGTCAGCTCAGCGTCGGGGTCGTCGTCGAGGTCGAGCGCGGCGTCATCTTCGACTTCGGCACCGGCCGGCCCGGCTCCCACTGCCGCGGCCGCAACCAATCCGTGTCCGTCATCACTCTGGTCGGTATCGGGGTCGTCGTCAGAGGTCTCGTCATCCCCGTCCGCCCCCGTGGCCTCGGTGGACACCCGGCTACCACACTCGCCGCAGAACATGGCTCCCGCCACGAGCGGCGACTCGCACGAGGGGCACGGCTCGGCCTGAGCAGGCATTGGCTCCGGGGCCGCGCTGGCCTCGTCGCTCCCGACATCGCCGTCCGAGGCGGTGTCGGCGGTTTCGATCGCGGTCATCTCGTCCACGTCATCAGGCGCGACCTCGTCGAGAACCTCGCTCGGGTCCTCAGGGACGGTGTCCCCCCGGGCGCCCCGCTTGTTGGACGAGCGGTCGAGGGAGAAAAGCGTCCGGGGAGCGGCCCCCCGGTTCTTCGTCCGATGTGCCATGGGTTCGGTCCGTTCTCGCACGCGGGTCGTGGGGTAACCCGACACTGAACTGTCGGCACGAAAAGGGCGTCTCTACAGGACTTCAAGGGATTTCTCGGTCCGGGGCCCAACCGGCGAGTGCTCTCTCTAGGCCAATCTTTTAGGGAGATCCAGACTACGCGCTACGGCCGGGCGGCGAAGCTTCCAGATGAAACCGTCGTAGAACACGTGGAGTCCGCCGAGGGTGAAAAACACAACGAGGTAGATCGTCACCGATCCGTACCACTGCAAGAGGGTGACGACCGCGAGAATCACGCCCAAGTACACGGCCAGGAATCCGACCCGCCCCGGGCGGGCCCGCACCGCTCTCCCCAGCGCCGATGACTGCCCCGACGAGCCGTCCGCATAGCGGCGTCCCAGGCTCTGGTGGACGATGACAAAGTACTCGATCGCGTGGGCACCGACATAGCCCAGGAGCCCGGCGATGGGATCGATCAAGATGACAAGAAACAGACACGCCGTCGTGGCCACGTAGACCCATTTGGCCGGGTTGGCCCGAGCCCCGGTACGCCCCTCGGACCGCAGCCAGGCCAGCACCAGCGCGGCGACGAGTAGGACCACCGGCACGACGAGCACGGCCGCCACCGAGCGGAAGCGACTCAGCATCTCGACGGCCAGGCGGTTGGTGTCACCGAGACCCATCCGGGCGAGGCGCCCCGGCGTGCGCCCGTCGCCGGCCACCACCACGACCGCCAGGGCCAACCACGAGAAGAGCATGGCCTTCTCGAGTCGACCGTCGTCCTGGCCGGCCTTGCGGCCGTAGATACGCGTGATCCCGTAGCGCTGCATGAGCGTGTGCTCGGCGTTCCACAGCCCGGCCACGACGGCCAGCACCAGAGGGTCGAACTGGGTGGCGACCATGATGGCGATGGCGAAGATGAGCGGACTGAGGGTGAACACCGCTCGGCGGAGACGGAACTGTTCAGCGTCGCCGTAGACCAGCGCCAGGGTGAGGGGCTGATGGGCGAACGACAGCAGGAACGTGGCCGAGATCAGTCCTCGCAGCAGCTCAGGATCGTGCTCGGCCAGGTGCACCGCCATGACGAAGGGGACCCAGGCCAGGGCCACCATCGCGTCAATCCACGGATTGTGGATCCACTGGGACCGCCCCCGCCGCGGCGGAGCCTCCCAGGGTCGATCAGTCGGACGTTCGGTGACCGGCGACCGGGTGAGCATGGCCGGATCGTAGCCAGCTCCTACGGGGCCGGTTCGAGGCGATCAGGCCGTGACGGCTTCGGCGTTCGGGTCCCAGGTGGTGAGGTCGGCCAATCGCTTGTCGTTGGAGAACATCTCGACGATGGGTTGGTCGACGGCGATGCGCTTCATGAGCCGCTTCACCTCGAGTTCCTGATCCCACAGGACGAGCGTCACGACGAGACCGGTCTCGCCGGCACGAGCGGTGCGGCCCGAGCGGTGGAGGTACGCCTTGGAGTCCTCGGGTGGATCGAAATGGATGACATTGTCGACGTCGTCGACGTGGATGCCCCGGGCGGCCACGTCGGTGGCCACCAGGACCGACAACTTGCCGGCGGAGAACTCGGACAGGGCCCGCTCCCGGGCGACTTGGCGGAGGTCGCCGTGGATCGCTTCGGCCTGCACGCCTTCCTTGTCGAGTTGTTCGGCCAGACGGTCAGCGCCTCGCTTGGTGCGGACGAAGACCATGGTGCGATTGGCATGGCGGGCGATGGAGGCCACAATCTTGACCTTGTCCATCTGGTGCACGTACAGGAACCGATGGGTCATCTCCTCGACGGTCACCGAGGCGGACTCGATCTCGTGCATGGCCGGGTCGTGCTGGTACCGCTTGATCAGCGTGTCGACCACACCGTCGAGCGTGGCCGAGAACAGCAGGGTCTGATGGGTGCCGTCGACCTGGCGCAGGATCCACTCGACCTGGGGCAGGAAGCCCATGTCGGCCATGCGGTCCGCTTCGTCGAGCACCACGATGTCCAGATCGGCGACCGAGACCTCCTTGCGCTCGATCAGGTCGATCATGCGGCCCGGGGTAGCTACCACGAAGTCGACCCCCTTGGTCAGGGCCTTGATCTGCTTCTCCATGTTGGCGCCGCCGTAGATGGCCAGCATGCGCACCCCACGAGAGTGCGCCAGCGGGGCCAGCTCGTCGTGGACTTGGAGCGCCAGCTCGCGGGTGGGGACGAGGGCGATGGCTTTGGGGCGGCGGGGCTCGGCCCGACCCACGCGCTCGATGATGGGCAGGCCGAACGCCAGGGTCTTGCCTGAGCCGGTCTGGGCCTTGCCGCAGACATCGCGGCCGGCGAGGGCGTCAGGGATGGCCAGGGCCTGGATGGGGAAGGGAACGGTGATGCCCCCGTCGGCCAGCGCGGCCACGAGGTCGTGGGACACGCCGAGCGCGTCAAACGTGATGGTCATGAGGTTGTGCGTGCACTTTCGTCGGCTGATGTCAGGGAGTGGGTCCGCCTCGGGGACTCCGCTCGCCTGATGATGATCGAGAGCGACGAACAAGTGAGGTTGACCCGCCAGGGTGGCGAACGCTCATGTCGGGGAGCGCTCGCTACTCCTTGCGTTTGACAGTCTAGCTGCCACAAGGGCCGGACCCGGTCACCACTACACGCGTCGCACTCGTCGACCCCGCGGGCGCGGCTCAGCGCTCCAGGACGGCACAAGGCACGGTGACCACCCACAGGTCCGGGAACGACTTGATGCTGACCGCCGCGCCCACGGGGGTGGTCTGGCATTGCACCCGCGCCGCGTCGACCCCGTGGGACCACCACGGGCCGGCCCACGCCTGGCTCGTCGGGGACACGATCGACGCCTCGCCCCGCCACGGGCTCGCCTGTCGACCGGTGTACGCGGCGGCGACGATCGCCGCCACGACGATGCCCACCGGGATCCATCCCATCCAGTTGGGTCGCACGTCGAGGGTGTGGTCACAGGCGACGGCCAGTGCCGTCACGAGGAAGAGGGCGGGGACGACCGCGTAGCGCAGGGCGATTCCGGAGGTCGTGGCGACGGCGAGTCCGGTGAGGAGGCACAGGGCCAGGCTCACGACGATCATCGTGCGGGCCACCGGCGTCGGTGTGCCCGCGCCGGGCTGAGCGGGCCGGCCCACGAACGCTCCGACCATCACAACGGCGAGGGCGGCCAGCACCACCAGACCCACGTGGATGGTGCTGCTCACCGACTCGCCGGAACCCAGGTTGGTCACGATCCGGGCCTTGAACCAGTCCAGCGCGGTCGCCACATCGGCAGGCTGCACCGGCCGTGTGGCGTGCACGATGGCGCGCCCCCCGAACTGCACGGCCACACCGGCGAGCAGTCCGAGTGGGGGGAGCCACGTCCCTCGACGGTGCCGCACCAGCAGTCGGGCCAGCGCCACCGGGACGAGGAACACGGCGAGCAGGGTCGAGAGCGAGATGAGCAGCAGGGCGACGGCGGCCGCCACGGCCCCCACCCGACGGCGCGGGAACCAAAGGAGGAGCCAGAACCCGAAGAACACCAGGAGGAACTGGATGTTGGCCGCATTCCCGATCACTTCCTCCCGCAGGACGGGCAGGAAGGCGACCGAGAGCCCGAGGCCGATCCGGAGCCAGCGCCGGGAGATGTAGTCGGCGCTGCGGATCTCGACGAAGGCCGCCCCGGCGGCGACGATGGCGAGGACGCACACTGCGAACACCGCCGCCGCGTCACGCACGGGGAACGCGGCAGCGATGGCGGCGATGAGGCGCGGGACGGCCTGCAGGTACCCCGCGTACCACTCCACGAACACCCCCGGTCGCTTCCTGGTCAATGCCTCCTGGTAGAAGAGCCCGCCGTCCTCCGCCCAGAAGCTGTCGAAGATGAACGGCACCCTCGCCACGGTGATGGCGGCGGCCGCCAGCCCGGTACCCACCGCCCACATCGCCTCACGCCCGGTGCCGTCACCGGCCGCGGGCTCGGGGAACAGCGAGCGCAAGACCAATCCCGGCCAGTCTCGGGGCCCACCCCCCGTCCCGGATCCGGTCCCACCCGCGGACGTGTCGACCCTCTGGCGAGGCTCGCGGGACGCATCGACATCAGGTTCGCCGGCGCGTTCCATGGCCACCATCGAAGCATCACGTCCTGACCCTGAACCAACCAGGGTCCAAGGTACCCAATCGACTAGACCTGGCTCGTGACCCCGAGTGACGACCCGGATGCCGCGAACCCGATGCTGACCGGTGAGGTCGTGATCCTCAACGGGGCGTCGAGCGCGGGGAAGACGTCGCTGGCCGTGGCCCTTCAGGCCGAACGGGCGGCCGCCGACGAATGCTGGTTCCTGTGGGGCATCGACGACCTCATGGCCAAGTTGCCGCCCGCCTGGCTGGCCTACCGGGAGGTCGGCCCCCACGCCGACGAGGGGGTCCGCTTCGAGCGGGGCGACGGCTCGATCGTGTTCCGATCAGGACCGATCGGCGACCGGCTTCTGGCGACCTACCGGGACACCGTGGCCCGCATGGCCCTGAGGGGCCTCAATGTCATCGTGGACGAGGTCATGGTCAACCAGCCACGGGCTGAGGTGAAGCCACCTGTCCCAACGGCGCCCGTTGGTGGGCCCCACCCTTTGGGACAAGCTGGGCCTCGACCGCGGCGCCTAGCCCGGCAGGTTGGCCTCGATG
>DHIQ01000002.1 GCA_002403895.1 Candidatus Neomicrothrix sp. UBA4742 | reverse complement strand
TCGCCGGCGTCGAGGATGGCGGGGAACTCGTCGGGCATCACGATCGGCTCGAGGGACTTGATCAACGTGTGGGACCAGCGGCGCATCTCCGCCCGGTTGGTGTCGGGCATGCCCAGCATCTCCGAGATCACCGCGAACGGGAGCGGGAACGCCAGGTCGGCGATCACGTCCATCCCGCCGGCCGGCTCGACCTCGTCGAGCATGCCGTCCACCAACGTCTGGATGCGGGCCAGGAGCGTGTCCACCCGCCGGGGCGTGAACGCCTGCTGAGCGAGGCGGCGGATCCGGGTGTGGTCGGGCGGGTCGAGATTGAGGATCGCCCGGGTGCCGCGCTCGCTGCGCTCGTACCCGAACCGCTCGATCATCTCGGTGCGGGGGTCCACGTCGGCGTTGCCCGGCATCACCGACATCCGAGGGTCGCGCAGCAGCCGGGAGCAGTCCTCGTAGCGGGTGATCGTCCACGGCCCGAGCGGGTTGTGGTGCACCGGCGCCTGCTCGCGCAGCTGGCGGTACTGGACGTAGGGGTCCTCGAAGTACCCGGGGGCGAACGGGTTCAGGCCCAGCTCGGCTTCCGGCTCGGCTCCCACCTCGTCCCGGGCCACGTCGGTCACAGCGACGAGTGTACGGACCCACCCCCCAGGCGGGACCGGCCCCCGAAGCCCCCCGAAGGCCCCGGGGCTCCCCGGGCGGTCTCGGGCCGAGCCCTTCCCAGCCGGGCCCCGGACGGCTACATTCGTTGCTCCTGTCACACAAACCACACGGGCCACAGTGGGCGGGCCCCCGAGGTATCGGGCCATGAGCGAGATCATCGAGGTCGTGGGCCGCGAGATCCTCGATTCGCGGGGCAACCCGACCGTCGAAGCCGAGGTGCAGCTGGTGTCGGGGGCCCGGGGCCGGGCCGCGGCGCCCAGCGGGGCGAGCACCGGCGCCCACGAGGCGGTCGAGCTCCGCGACGGCGACGACCAACGGTTCCGGGGCAAGAGCGTTCGGACCGCATGCCGCAACGTGGACGAGGAGCTCGGCCCCGCTGTCATGGGCCTTGACGCGCTGGACCAGCGACTGGTGGACGCCACGCTCATCGAAACCGACGGCTCCCCCAACAAGAGCAAGCTCGGGGCGAACGCGGTGCTGGGGGTGTCCCTGGCCGTGGCGAAGGCCGCGGCCGACTCCCAGGGGCTTCCCTTGTACCGCTACCTGGGCGGCCCGATGGCGCACCTCCTGCCAGTGCCGTGCCTCAACGTCATCAATGGCGGCGCCCATGCCGACAACGGTTTGGCCCTCCAGGAGTTCATGCTGGTGCCGGCCGGCGCGGCCTCCTTCTCCGAGGCATTGCGGTGGGGCGCAGAGGTTTTCCAGGTCCTGAAGTCCGAACTCAAATCCCGGGGCATGGCAACGGGCGTCGGCGACGAGGGCGGGTTCGCCCCCGACATCGCCACCGGCCAGGAGGCGTGCGAACTCCTGGTCGCGGCCATCCAGACCGCGGGCCTCGAGCCCGGCCCCGAGGTCGCGTTGGCCCTGGACCCCGCAGCCTCGGAGTTCTACGCCGACGGCGTGTACCGCCTGGAGGGCAAGGACCGCACCGCGGAGGAGATGATCGCGTTCTACGGCGAACTCCTCGATGCCTACCCGATCGTGTCGCTGGAAGACCCTCTGGCGGAGGACGACTGGGACGGGTGGGTCGCCCTCACCGAGGCGATGGACGACCGCGTGCAGATCGTGGGCGACGACGTGTTCGTCACCAACCCCGAGCGTCTCGAGCGCGGCATCGACGACGGCGCGGCCAACGCCATCCTCATCAAGGTCAACCAGATCGGCACGCTCACCGAGACGCTCGACGTGGTTCGGATGGCCAAGGAATCCAGCTACGGCGTCATGATCAGCCACCGTTCGGGTGAGACGGAGGACACCACCATCGCCGACCTCGCGGTCGCGGTGAACGCCGGGCAGATCAAGTCGGGCGCGCCGTCCCGCGGCGAGCGCACCGCCAAGTACAACCAGTTGCTGCGCATCGAACGCGACCTCGGCGAGACCGCGCGCTTCGCCGGCCGGCAGCCGTTCGCCCGGCTGTTCGGCGCGAACGGCGAGGAGTCGACGCCGTGAGCAGCACCGACTCGACCGCCGCCTCCGCCCCCCCCAGGGCCTCGCGCCTCACGCCTCGCGCGGCCTTCCTGGCAGTGCTGATGACGGCGCTCATGCTGTACCTGGCGGTCCCGCTCCGGGGCTACTTCCAGCAGCGGGCCCGGCTCGACCACATCGCCACCGAGACCCGCGTCCTCGAACAGCAGAACACGCTGCTGCTCCGCCAGATCGCCAAGCTCCACGACCCTTCCTACCTCGAGCTGCTCGCCCGTCAGTGCCTGGGGATGGTCCGGCCCGGCGAGATCTCGTTCATCGTGGTCCCGAAGGGCGGCCAGGCCCAGCCCGCCACCTGCTGAGCTGCCTCCCCGCCCGTTCGACTTGATGCTTCGCGGGGTATCTGCGTCGTGGACGCCCCGAGGAGCCGAACGCGCGAGGAGCGGATGAACCCGAAGGCGCAGATCAAGAAGGTCGACGACCTCCAGCAGCGGAAGCGCTGGCTGGGCTTCCCGTTCGCCGTGGTCAAGAAGTTCGGCGACGATCAGGCGGGCAATCTCGCTGCGCTCATCGCCTACTACGGCTTCTTCTCGATGTTCCCGTTGCTGTTGGTGTTCGTCACGCTCCTCGGGATGCTGTTGCACGGCTCCAGCCTGCAGACACAGATCCAGAACTCGGTCCTGAACCAGTTCCCCGTGATCGGCACCGAACTCAAGCTCGGTAAGCTGAGCGGGAACGGCATCGCTTTGGGCATCGGCATCCTGACGGCGCTGTGGGCGGGTCTCGGCGTGACGCAGGCGGCGCAGAACGCCATGAACACGGTGTGGGACGTGCCGAAGAAGGAGCGGCCGAACTTCATCCAGAGCCGGCTCCGAGGGCTCGTCATGCTGGTCGTGCTGGGGACCATCACGGTGGCCTCGGCGGTCGTGTCCGGACTGGGGGCGGCAGGCTCGGGCCTGGGGGTGATCCTGCGGATCGTGGCCTTCCTGGGCGGATTCGTTCTGAACCTCGCCCTGTTCCTGCTGGCGTACCGCATCCTGGCCGACCGCAAGCTGTCGTGGGCAGACGTCTTCCCCGGCGCGGCGGTGGCGGCGGCGGTGTGGGTCGTGCTGCAGTTCGTCGGGACGTACTACGTCGGCCATGAGGTGAAGAACG
>DHIQ01000124.1:706-4189 GCA_002403895.1 Candidatus Neomicrothrix sp. UBA4742 | reverse complement strand
GGGGCTTCAGGTCTGCTGCTATGGCGCGGCCCTCGCGTTGGTGGCCATGGTGGGTACCCAGAGCATCGGCCACTGGCCCCGCGTGGCCGCCGCCCGCCCCCGGGACGCTTCCCGGGCCGCCCGCTCGTGCACCGTAATGGTGGCCGTGGCCTTCGCCGTCCTGGCGGCCAATCCCTACATGGTGCGCATCTTCGTCAACGGGCTCGAGTCGGGGGTCCTGGTCGTGCTCGACGCCGCCTTGTTGGCAGCGGCGGCCTCGTGTCGAGGCCGATTCGTGACCCGAGGATCGACCGGCGAACGGTTGGCCATCGCCGTCCTGCTGGCGCTGATCGTGTTGGCTCGGACCGACTCGGTTCTGCTGGTGGGGGCCCTGGGCTTGTGGTCGTTGGCGGAGGCCCGGCCGCTCGGCCGCCGAGCGATCCGTCCCCTGCTGGAACTGTTCGCCATCCCCGCGCTGGTGACGGTCGTCTACGTGGGCTCGAACCAGCTCTGGTTCGGTGTGGCGGTACAGATCAGCGGGCTGACCAAGCGGGCCCCGGTGACGCTGGGCCGGGTGCTGGTGATCGGCCTCGTGCTCTTCGCCGTCGCCGTGGTGGGCGTGTGGGGATTCCGTCGGAGCGGCCGGCGCGACGGCGGGACCGGTCAGGGTCGCTTCCGCCGAGCCGGGGCGTTCACTGCGGCGACCGCCTGGTTCGCTGCCTTCTGCGTGGTGATGGTCGCCTACTACCAGGTGCTTCAGTCGCAGCAGTGGCTCTGGTACTACTGCCCGGTTGCCCTCTACGCCCTCTTCTTGGTGGTGCTGGGAGTGGCGGACTTCTCGGAGGCGGCCCTGCTCGAGGCGGCCCCCAACCGATCACCCGCCCGGGCGTTGGCACCCATCGCCGCCATTCTGGTGACGCCGCTGGTGGTGGGGTTCTGGTTCCAGGCGCGGACGTTCGCGGATCCCCATCAGCGGTCGATCGAGCTGGCCAACCGGGACGCCGGCGAGTGGATCGACGCCAACCTGGCGCCGAACGCCGTGCTGGCCTCGTGGGATGCGGGCGTCGTGGGGTACTACGCCAACCGGCCGGTCATGAACCTTGACGGCGTGGCCAACTCCTATGGCTACTACCAGGCCAGCCGACACGGACAGGTCGGGGCGTTCCTCGCGGAACGAGGGTTGACCGGCATCGTCAACCATGGCTCACCGGTGAACGGGGAGGATCCTGATGTCCGTGCCTTCGTGGGTGCGACGTTCGGCCCAGCCGTGGCGGATGGGGCCCACGTGGTGCGCCAGTGGCCGTTCGTGTTCAGCGGGGTGACCACCGGCGCCGGCGGAACCGGGACCGGGACCCGTTCGTTGGCAGTGTTCCTCTACGCCCTGCCTACCCCGCTGCCCGGAGCGCCCTGACCCGACCGCTCCCACACCATCGCGCCCCTGTCGCTAGGCACCGATTCGATGCAGATTCGGTGCCTAGCACCACACGTGGGGATGGGTCGGAGAGGCTCGGCCCGGGCCGAGCCTGCGCATTCATGTCACACCCTGGCACCAGACTGTTGTCTGGTTCGGCACCTCCCTTACGGCGCCCTCTCATCCCTGTTCCACCCGGGAGAGTCGTCATGCCCAAACCGTCCACACCACCGTTCCCTCGGCCCGCTCGAACAGCAGATCCCGGCGGCCCACGACCCCGGCTCGTCCTCAACCGCATGGCGGCGAACCTGCCCGCGCCCGCTCGACTCGCCCGACAGGTCGAACGCGACACGATCATCACCCACCTCGGAGAGATCGACTCTCAGCTCCTCGAGCTCCGTCATCGGCGAGTCGCCAGCCTCGATCGGCTCGACGACCTCCGCGACGAGCTCTGGCCTCGCGTCGAGCACCACCACGGCCGCCGCCCCACCACGCACGACCTCCCCGCGCTCCGACCGCTGTGCGCCGACACCCGCTGGCTCTGGGGGCCCGCCCTCCGATCGACCTGTATCGCGGTCCTCTGGCGGCACGGTCCGCTCCCTCTCGCCGATCTTCACTCGCTTCTGCATCTCTACGGCTACGGCGTCGGGTCCACCACCCCGGTGAAGGCTCTCGCCGACTCGATGGCCTACGAGGTCCGCCGGGCCCGCGCCCGCCGCCCAGAGCGGGGCGTCTACGAAGTCGACCCCCGGTTCCGACCGCGCCGAGGCCGATTCGGCCACCCCGACTCGCTGGGCCCCGCTCCAACGCTCGGATGCGGGCTCAGCCGCGACGATTCCGGCACCCACGGGGCGCCCCTCATCGACTCCGGGTTGCGCCACGATCCCGACCTCGGTTCAGCCCACGGCGGCGAAGCCCTTGTCGAGGTCGGCGATGATGTCGGTGATGGACTCGATCCCCACCGAGAGACGAACGAGACCGGGGTCCACCCCGGCGTCGGCCTGCTCCTCGGGGCTGAGCTGGGAGTGCGTTGTCGTCGACGGCTGGATCACCAGGCTGCGCACATCGCCGATGTTGGCCAGATGGCTGTGCAGCTCGAGGGCCTCCACAAACCTCTGCCCGGCCTCGGCCCCACCCTTGATGACGAAGGCCGGCACCGAGCCGGCGCCCTTCCCCCCGCTGTAACGCCCGGCCCGCTCATGCCAGCGCGAATCCGACAACCCGGCGAACTGGACCGACTCGACCTGGTCGTGACCGGCCAGGTAGTCGGCCACCGCCTGGGCGTTGCCGACGTGGCGCTCCATGCGCAGGCTCAGCGTCTCCAGCCCCTGCAGCAACAGGAAGCAATTGAACGGCGAGATGGCAGCGCCCATATCACGCAGCAATTGCACCCGGGCCTTGATGATGAAACTCCCGGCGCCCAGGGCGGGCCAATAGGCCAGACCGTGGTAGCTGGCATCGGGCTCGGTGAACATGGGGAACTTGTCGTTGGCCGAGAAATCGAAGCTGCCGCCGTCGACGATCACGCCTCCGATGGAGTTGCCGTGGCCACCGATGAACTTCGTGGCCGAATGCACCACAATGTCGGCCCCCCATTCCAGTGGCCGGATGAGATACGGCGTGGCGACGGTGTTGTCCACGATGAGCGGCACGCCGTTTTCGTGGGCGACGCCGGCCACACCCTCGATGTCCAGGATGTCGTTGCGGGGATTGCCGATGGACTCGCCGTAGAGCGCCTTGGTGTTGGGCCGCACGGCTGCCCGCCAGGCATCGAGGTCGTCGGGATCGTCGATGAACGTGGTGTCGATGCCGAACTTGGGCAGGGTGTAATGGAACAAGTTGTACGTCCCGCCGTACAGCGCCGCCGAGGACACGATGTGGCTGCCCTGTTCGGCCAGGTTGAGGAGGGCGATGGTCTCGGCCGCCTGGCCGCTCGCCACCGCCAGCGCTCCCGGAAGGCCAACCGCGGTGGCCGTGCCCCCTTCGAGACTGGACACGCGCGCTTCGAGCACCCCCTGGGTCGGGTTCATGATGCGGGTGTAAATGTTGCCGATCTCGGCCAGGGCAAACAGGTTGGCCGCGTGCGTGGTGTC
>DHIQ01000124.1:0-437 GCA_002403895.1 Candidatus Neomicrothrix sp. UBA4742 | reverse complement strand
GTCGGATCAGGCTCCTGACCGGCATGGATCTGGCGGGTCTCGAAACCCCACTCGGCGTCGCTCATCGCGTGCTCTCCCCTTCGATGCGCGGGCGGGAGGCCGGAATGGTCCATCGCCCTGGACAATGCGGGGGAAGCATACGGGTTTGGATCAGCCCTGACCGCCCGAGGCCTCGCTCACCTTGGTCTTGCCCTGACCGATCCACGGCATCATCGAGCGGAGCTTGGCCCCGACGTGTTCGATCGGGTGCTCCTTGCCCTTCGCCTCGAGGGCATGGAAGTTGGCCCGACCGGCCTCGCTCTCGGCCACCCACTCCTCCGCGAAGGCCCCGGACTGGATCTCCGACAGGATCTGGCGCATCTCAGCCTTGGTGGCGTCGTTCACGATGCGGGGACCACGAGTGAGGTCGCCGAACTCGGCCGTGTCCGAGATCGAGT
>DHIQ01000027.1:2860-11353 GCA_002403895.1 Candidatus Neomicrothrix sp. UBA4742 | reverse complement strand
GCCGGCTGCACGGTGGTGCTCAAGCCGGCGCCCGACACGCCGTGGCTGGGCACGCTGCTGGGGCGGCTGGCAGTGGAAGAGACCGACATCCCGGCTGGGTGTCTGAACGTGATCACGTCGTCGAGCCACGAGCGGGGCCAGCAATTGGCCGAGGACCCCCGCGTCGACCTGGTGTCGTTCACCGGCTCGACCGCCACCGGGCGGCGGGTCATGACCTCCGCGGCGGCCACCCTCAAGCGGGTGTTTCTCGAGCTGGGCGGCAAGTCGGCCGCGGTGGTGCTCGACGACGCCGATGTGGCCGAGGCCGCCGGGGCCACCGCCTTCCAGCTCATGACCCATGCCGGCCAGGGCTGTGCCATCACCACCCGGCTGGTGTTGCCCCGGAGCCGACTGCAAGAGGGCATCGAGGCGGCCGTGGCCATGATGCAGGCCGTCGGCTACGGCGACCCCACCGATCCGGCCAACCTCATGGGGCCCCTCATCAGCGGGCGGCAGCGCCAACGGGTGTTGGGCTACATCGAGACGGGGCTGGCCGACGGTGCCCGGTTGGCGTTGGGCGGGGGCATTCCCGCCCACCTGCCCGTCGGTTACTACGTCGAGCCCACGGTGCTGGTCGACGTGGACCCCGACGCCACGGTGGCCCAGGAGGAAATCTTCGGCCCCGTGCTGGTGGTGCTGGCCCACGACGGCGACGACGACGCCGTGGCGGTGGCCAACAACTCGGCCTACGGCCTGTCGGGCGCGGTGTTCAGCGGATCGATCGAGCGGGCCCGGGCGGTGGCTGCCCGCCTGCGCACCGGCACGGTGTCGGTGAACGGCGGGCTCTGGTACGGGCCCGACGTCCCGTTCGGGGGTTACAAGCAGAGCGGCATCGGCCGGGAGATGGGTCGGGCCGGCTTCGAGGAATACCTCGAGATCAAGTCGCTTTCGGAGCCAGCATGAGCGTCTGGATCAGCGGGGAGCAGACGACGGTGGGACAACTCCTGGCCCGCCGCCTCGACGACGATCCCCACGGGGAGTACCTGGACGTGTGCGGGCGGGTGCTTACCGCGGCCGAGGTCGATTCGACCGCCCGCCGCCTGGCCGCCGCCTTGGGCGAGCTGGGCGTGGGCCGGGGCGACCGGGTGGCCACGCTCATCGAGAACTCGGCCGAGGCCACCCTGGCCTGGTGGGGGGCCGTCACCGCCGGGGCCATCGCCGTGCCCATCAACACCGCCTACAAGGGCGAGTACCTCCGCCATCAGCTGGCCGACTCCGGGGCGCGGGTGGTCGTGGTCGAGGGCGACCTGGCCGAGCGGGTGGCGGCGGTGGCCGACCAGGTCGACACCCTCGACCATGTGGTGGTCATCGACGATGCCCACCACCCGCTGTCGGGTGTCACCAGCCATCGATGGTCCGACCTGCTGACGGCCGATGGCGACGGTCCCACGGTGGATGTGCGCCCATCGGACCTGGCCACGTTCGTCTACACCGGCGGCACCACCGGCCCTTCGAAGGGCTGCATGCTCAGCCACAACTACCACGAGGCCCTCACCCGCCAGATCGGCATTTGCTGGCAGAGGACCAGCGAGGATGTGGTGTGGACGCCGCTGCCGTTGTTCCATTTCAACGCCATCACCACCGCGGTGCTGGGGCCGTTGGTGTGGGGCGGCCGGGCCGCCATCTATCGCCGTTTCTCGGTGTCGAACTTCTGGCCGGAGATGAACCGGGTGGGCGCCACCATCACCTCCACCCTCGGCACCATGGCCTACCTGCTGGCCCACGACGTCGACCGGCCTGAACAGCCCCACTCGGGCGCGCCCGAGGCCAACACGTCACTGCGGTTGATGGGGGCGGTACCCATGCCGGTGGAGGTCGACGACGTGATCCGCTCCCGTTTCGGGGTGACCACGTTCAGCGGCGCCTACGGCGTGACCGAGGCCAGCTTGATCTCGTGGCAGCCGCCGGGCATCCGCAACCGGCCCAACGCCGCCGGCGTGGTGAACGACGAGTACTTCGATGTGCGCATCTTCGACGACAACGACGACGAGGTCCCCACCGACACCGAGGGCGAGATCGTGATCCGGCCCAAGCGCCCCGAGGTCATGTTCGCCGGCTACTGGGGTCGGCCCGAGGCCACCGTCGAGACCAGTAGAAACTGGTGGTACCACACCGGTGACATCGGTCGGATCGACGCCGATCGCTACCTGTACTTCGTGGACCGCAAGGCCGACTACCTGCGCCGGCGGGGGGAGAACATCTCGAGCTTCGAGGTGGAGCGCATCCTCATGGGCCACGGCGGGCTGGCCGACGTGGCGGTGCACGCCGTGCCCAGCGAGCTGACCGAGGACGACCTCAAGCTCACCGCCACGGTGGCCGAGGGCTCGACCGTCACCGCCGACGAGCTGTTCGGCTGGTGCATCGACCAACTCCCGTACTTCGCCCTGCCCCGCTACATCGAGTTCCGCGATGAGCTGCCCCGCAGTCCGGTGGGCCGCGTGCTCAAGCGGGAGCTGCGGGCCGAAGGCGTCACGGCCACCACCTGGGACGCCGAGGCGTCGGGCATCACCTACGACAAGCGGTAACTCAGGCGGTGGCTTGCTTGGCCAGCTCGCCCAGGTCGACGCCGACCTGCTTGGTGAAGCGGCCCTTGTCGTAGGGGCGGGTGGTCACGTCGTGACCCTCGGCTTCGGCCCGCAGGGCGCCCACGGTGCACTGCTGGCGGGGGCGGTGGGCGAACGGGTCGAACGAGTACCAGCGGGCCGCGTTCTCGAAGCTGATCTTGTTGAGCTCCGCGTCGGGTACGTCGGCCGCCACCCGGGCCAGTTCCTCGGGGGCAGACGGCCACGACGAATCCGAGTGGGGGTAGTCGCACTCCCAGGCGATGTTGTCGATGCCGATCTGGTGGCGCAGCTGGATGCCTACCGGGTCGGCGATGAAGCAGGTCAGGAAGTGCTCGCGGAACACGTCGCTGGGTAGCTGGTCACCGAAGTCCTGGCCGGTCCACAGATGGTGCATGTCATAGGTGCGGTCGAGGCGGTCGATGAAGTAGGGGATCCACCCCGTCCCACCCTCGGACAGGGCGATGCGCATGGCGGGGAACTTCTTGAGCACCCGGGACCACAACAGGTCGGCTGCCGCCATGCAGATGTTCATGGGCTGCAGCGTGATCATCACGTCGATGGGCGCGTCGGGCGCGGTGACGGCCAACTGGCCCGAGGAGCCGAGGTGGATGGACAGGACCACACCCTCGTCGCACATCGCCTGCCACAGCGGATCCCAGGCGTCACTGTGGAAGCTGGGGTAACCGAGGGTCGAGGGGTTCTCGGTGAAGGTGAGCGAGTGCACGCCCTTGCGGGCCAGCCGACGGACTTCGTCGGCGGCCAATTGCGGGTCCCACAGCACGGGCAGGCCCATGGGGATCATGCGGCCGGGGTAGGCGCCGCACCACTCGTCCACGTGCCAGTCGTTGTAGGCCCGCACCACGGCCAGGGCCAGGTCCTTGTCGTCCACCGCGGCGAACAGGCGACCGCTGAAGCCGGGGAACGACGGGAAGTTCATGGAGCCGAGCACGCCGCCGGCGTTCATGTCCTTGATGCGCTCGTGGATGTCCCAGCAGCCGGGGCGGATCTCGTCGAAGGCGGTCGGCTCGATGCCGTACTCCTCCTTGGGCCGACCGGCGACCGCGTTGAGCCCGATGTTGGGGATCTTCGAGCCCTCGAACGTCCACACGTCGGAGCCGTCGCGGGTCTGGATCACCTTGGGCGCCCGGTCGCGGTAACGCTCAGGAATGTGGGCGTCGAACAGGGTGGGTGGCTCCACCAGGTGGTCGTCGACGCTGATCAGGATGAGATCTTCGGGCTTCATTGTCTTCTAGTGAACTATAATTCGAGATTCTGAACAACCACTTCGGAGTGGACATGGATGATGAGATGAGCCACGAGTACGCACAACGGATGTTCCCGGCGCCGGTGGATCTGGGCATCGCCGAAGAGGACCGGGCGGTGTCGTCGGTACGCCACGGCACCCGTAGCTATCTGGAAGGGGCCGGCGGCGACGGATCCAGCTGGTGGCAGGGGGGCGGCGCCGTGCACGACGAGGCGGTGCAGGGCATCACCATCTACCCACCGACGCGTGGCCTCAAGACGCAGGGCGATCCGTTCGAGCCGGTGAAGATCGGCATCCTCATCGACATGGACCTGAACCAGTTGCTGGCCGACTGGATCGATCCCACCATCCTGGCCATCGAGGACGCCATGAACGAGGGCATCTGGGCCCGCAGCCCGGTGCAACTCATCATCGCCGACGCCCGTGGCCTGCCCCGGGAGAACTACCGCAAGGTCATCGACGGCTACCGCTGGCTCGTCGACCAGGGGTGCGTCGTCGTGTTGGGCCCGCTCATCTCGGACAACTCGCTGGTGGTGCAGGACACGGCCAACGAGCTCGGGGTGGCGTGCATCGGCTGGACCGGCGCCCACAAGTTCGCCTCGGAGTACTGCTTCACCGTGGCCAACGGGGACATCCCCACCGAAGGCACGATGTGCGCCCAGTGGCTCAAGGCTCAGGGGCTCGAGCGGGTCGGCCTGTTCTGGGAGGCGGGCTCGTCGGGCAAGGACTACGCCGACTACTTCCGTGACACCGCCATCCAGCTGGGGTTGACCATCACCCGCGAGGTGAAGCTCGAGCCGAACCCGGTGGGGCTCAAAGACGACCTGGCCACCATGCGCGAACTCGGCACCCAGGGCCTCTACTACGGCGGCTACGGCTACGCCACGTTCCACTTCGCCGACGCGTTGAAGGCCCTCGACTGGGATCCGCCCCGGGTCATGGGCACCGCCTTCATGTTCTATTCGAACTCGAACGCCTGGGCTGAGGGGCTGGAGGGCTGGCACGGCGTCGACCAGCTCGGTGAGGACGGCACCAACCCCAACTACAACGCCATGATCGCCCGCTTCGAGCAGCGCTTCGGTCGCAAGACGGCCAACGTGGTGGTGGCCCTGGCCTACGACACGGCCCGCGTGGCCATCCACGGCATCGCCAACGCCGCCATCCCCGCCCCCAGGTACGTGAAGGAGGGGATGGAGAAGATCCGCTGGATGCCGGCCACCAACGGCGGCCCCGGCTGCTACATCCAGTTCGGGCCATGGGATCGCAAGGGCTACAAGGGCGACTTCCTCACCATCCGCGAGTTGCGGGGCGGCGAGCTGCGCTTCGACGGCTACCACCGCCCCGAATGGCCCTCGAACGCGACCTCGTAAGCTCGCGGCGTGGCGAACGACGGCGTACCCAATCAAAAGGTCTACATCCACGAGTTCATCGACATCATCGGGCACAACCGCGCCCGCTACATGCACCACATGACGGCCAACTGGTGCCCGGTGGCCCGCGACGAACGCAACCAGTTGTGTCTCGGGGTGTGGGGCACCGTCGGCTCGACCGGGCGGTGGCCCGAAGTGGTCAACCTGTGGGAGCTGGACGGGTGGGACGGCCTGGTGGGCAACTTCAGCCACGAGCTCGATCATCCCTCCCAGCAGGATCCGTCGCTGGCCGAGTGGTGGGCGGCCGCCACCGCGTTGCGGCGGGGTGGGGTGGACCGCATCGTGGTGCCCGAGCCGTGGACCCGGCCGGTCGACCAGCTCATCGCGGAGGGGGTGCGGGGCGAGCTGTACGCCCACGAGCTGATCACGGTGCCGGCCGGCACCGCGCCGGCGTTCCTGGCCGCGGTGCACGACCACGCGGTGGCGGCCCACGCCGAGTTCGGCCTCGACGTGGTCGGCGCCTACCGGGTGGCCATGGTCAACGATTCGGAGTGTGTCCTCATCTGGGCCATCCCGGACTGGTCGACCTGGGCCGCGGTGGAGCAGGCCTGGCTGGCCGCGGACGACGGCTCCGGGCCACTGGCCCTGTGGCGGGCCATCACCCTCGAGCTGGGGGCGGACTGGCGGCGCAGCCTCATGGTCGACGCCCCGCTCAGCCCGCTGCGGATCGGCCGCCAACCCGAGGTCAGCGACCGCATCCCGCTCGACCAGCTCTGATCAGAGCCGCCCGTCGGTGCGCAGCTCGGCGGGGACCCACGATGGATTGCGCCGCTCCTTGAACGCCTGGAAGCCCTCGACCGGTTCGGTGCCGGCCAGGCTGGCGTCCATCGACATGCGGTCGTAGCGACCGTAGAACTCGTCCATCACCCGCTTGACCGCGGCGCGAGCCTCGGGAGCGGTGCGACAGCACCAGGTGAGCACGTCGATGGCGGTGGTGAGGAGCTCGTCGTGGGGGACCACCCGGGCCACCAGGCCCCAGTCCTCGGCCTCGGCCGCCGTGACCATCCGCCCGGTCATGAGCATGTCGCGGGCCCGGGCCGGGCCGACCTGGCGGGGGAGGATCTGGCCGTAGTTGGTGTCGGCGATGCCCCGGAACAGCTCCGGGGACCGGAAGGTGGCACGATCGCTGGCCACGGTCACGTCGGCCAGGATGGCCATCATCAGGCCGCCGCCTTGGGCGAGCCCGTTGACCGCGCACACCACTGGCTTGCGCGACAGGCGGATGGCGTCGAACGGGGTGTTGTCCATGCCCAGCAGCCGTGGCAGGTCGGCCCACCCGTCGACGTTGTCGCCGCCGAGGTCTCCGCCGGGGATGAACACGTCGCCCGAACCGGTCAGCAAGAGCCCGGCCAGCGACTCGTCACCGTTGACCAGATCGACGGCGTAGCGCACCCCGAAATACATCGCCGGGCTCATGGCGTTGCGCATCTCGGGGCGGTCCACGGTCACCACCGCCAGCGGGCCCTGCCGCTCGAAGCGGAGGTAGGGGGTGCCGAGCCAGTCACCGTCCGGGGGACGAGGACTCGTAGCATCATTCATTTCGTAGAACCTATCTTCAATTTATCGCGCGGGTCGCGGCTAACGTCGGTGGATGGCCAAGACCGTCGTCGCCGAGAATGACCCGGCTGCCAGCCGTCGCCAGCAGCGCCGGCTCCTGCACCAGGACCTGAGCCGGTCGCAGCTGCTCGACGCGGCCGAGGAAGTCTTCGGCCAGAAGGGCTTCCACGCCACCACGCTGAAGGAGATCGCCGAGCTGGCCGAGTTCTCGGTGGGCTCGGTGTATTCGTTCTTCGACAACAAGGACGACCTCTACCTCTCCGTGTTCCTGCGCCGGGGGGCCGAGTTCATGCCCGGCATGCGCGAGGTGGTGGCTTCGGGCGAGACCCCGCTCGAGCAGTTGCATGCCCTCGTCGATTTCGAGGTCGGGTTCTTCCGCCTCCACCGCCATTTCGGTCGCCTCTACCTGCGCTCCTTCTCCACGTCACGGCCCGCACCGGAGATGCCCGAATCGCCCCTGCTGGCCGACAACCTGGAGACGGCTATGGAGATCCAGGCCGACGTGTTCCGCCGGGGCCAGCGGGCCAAGGAACTGCGCGACGGCGACACCCAGGTGCTGGCCCGGCTGTTCAGCGGGTTGGTGGCCGCCTACCAGTCCCTCGACCCGGCGGTCATGTCCGACGACGCCAACCCGGTCGAGCGACTGCCCCTGGCCGACCTGCACGAGATGATCGACCGTGCCTTCCGAGTCTGAGGCGCCGGGCATCACCGATGAGGCGATCGAACGCCTACGCGCCCGCATCGGCGTGCCCGAACCGCACCCCCGGCCCCCGCATTACCGCGAGCCCGACCTCGATGCCTTCCGCCACGTGGCCTACGCCTACGGCGACGACAATCCCTTGTGGAGCGATCCCGACTATGCCGCCGAGACGGTGTGGCTGATGCCCATCGCCCCGCCGCCCCTGGTGGGCGGTGACACCCTCATCGGCGAGGACGAGGTCACCGAGGTGGCGCCGGAGGTGCGCGAGCTGATGAAGGGGGATCCGCTACGCGGCGTCCACGCCTTCTACGCCGCCAGCGCCCGTGAATGGTGGGCGCCGCTGTACTCCGGGCACCGGGTGTTTCGCCGCAACGCGCTCGTCGGGGTGGCGGACAAGGCCAGCGACTTCGCCGAGCGGGCGGTGCACGAATGGACGGGCCAGGTGTTCCGCGACGACGGGGGCCGGTTGCTGTCGGCCCAGTACCGGCTCATGGTGCGCACCGAGCGGAGCAAGGCCCGGGCCCGCAAGAAACACGATGCCATCGAGCTGGCCCACTACACCGATTACGAGATCGCCGCCATCGAGACCCAGTACGCCGCCGAGGGCCCCCGCGGCGCCGAGCCCCGCTGGTGGGAGGACGTGGCCGAGGGCGACCAGCTCGGGCCCATGGTGAAGGGCCCGCTCACGGTGACCGACATGATCTGTTGGCACGTGGGCATGGGCATGGGGCTCTACGGCGTCGCCCCCCTGCGCCTCGGCGCCCAGACCCGCCAACGGGTGCCGCGGTTCTTCCACCGCGACGACCAGAACGTGCCCGACGTGATGCAACGGGTGCACTGGGACCCGGCCTTCGCCCAACGCTCGGGCAACCCCACCACGTTCGACTACGGCCGCATGCGCGAGACGTGGCTCATCCACCTGTGCACCGACTGGATGGG
>DHIQ01000027.1:896-2686 GCA_002403895.1 Candidatus Neomicrothrix sp. UBA4742 | reverse complement strand
GACGACGCCTGGCTGTGGAAGCTCGACTGCGAGTTCCGCCGCTTCAACTATGTGGGCGACACCCAGTGGCTGACCGGCACCGTGACCCGCCGCTACCTGGCCGACGGTGACCGGCCCGCCGTCGAGCTGGAGTTGCAGGCCACCAACCAGCGGGGCGAGGTCACCACCCCCGGCCACGCCACCTTGTTGTTGCCCAGTCGCGAGCACGGCCCGGTGCGCCTGCCCGACCCGCCGGGCGGGGCCACCGATCTGCAGGGGGCGCTCGACGCCATCGCGAGGGAGTGGCGATGACCGACTACGGATCCGTGGATGGGCTTTCCGCCCGGCTCGATGATGCGGTGGTGCGCCTCGAGCTGGACCGGCCGGCCAAGCGCAACGCGGTGGACGACGTGATGATCGGCGGGCTCATCGACGCCATCGACCGGGCCGGTCGCGACGAGGCCGTGCGGGTCATCGTGGTGAGCGGGGCGGGCGACCACTTCTGTGCCGGCGCCGACATCGTGGCCCGCAACGCCCCGTCGGGGGAGCGGCCCCGGGTGGGGAGCATCCAACGACGCCTGCCGTCGCTGGCTCACCGGCTGATCCCGCTGGTGCTCGAGGTGCAGACCCCGGTGGTGTGCCGGGTGCAGGGCTGGGCCGCCGGCATCGGTTTCCAGCTGGCCCTGGCCGCCGATTTCGCCGTGGCCGCGTCGGACGCAAGGTTCTGGGAGCCGTTCGCCGAGCGGGGGTTCACCCCTGATTCCGGCGCCACCTGGCTGCTGCCCCGCCGGGTGGGCCCGGTGCGGGCCCGCGAGCTGTTGGTGTTGGGCCGGGCCCTCGACGGTGGCGAGGCGGCCGAGTGGGGGATCGTGCACCGGGCCGTGCCCACCGATCGGCTCGACGTCGAAGTGGGCGACCTCGTCGATCGCCTGGCCACCGGACCGACGGTGGCGCTGGGCCTCACCAAGTGGCTGCTGGCCGCGGGGGAGACCGAACCGCTCGACGCCCAGCTACACAACGAGGCGCTGGCCCTCGAGCTGTCGTCGCGCAGCGGGGACTTCCGTGAAGGCCTGGCCGCCTTCGCCCAGAAGCGGCCACCCGAGTTCAAGGGGCGATGAGATCTTGAGTGAGGCCGCGCTGGCCATCGATGGCGACACGTCGGCGGAGGAGATCACCGTCGCCGTGAACCGGTGGCTCGACGAGCACCTCCCGACGGCGTGGCGCGACGCGGCCGAACGGGGGGGCGCGGCGGCCATCCGTCAGGTGCGATCGCGCCAGGACTACGAGGAGTGGTACCCGTTGTTCGGGCACTCGGGCCTGGTGGCCTCCACCTGGCCGGTGGCCTACGGCGGTCTCGGGCTGACCGTGCCCCAGGCGCGAATGGTCGAGGAGTGTCTGGCCCCGTTCAACCTGGGCCGGCTCAACCCCCTGGGGTTGAACCTGGCCGCCCCCGCCCTGTTCGCCCATGGCACCGAGGAGCAGCGCCTGCGCTACCTGCCGCCCATCGTGCGCAACGAGGAGGTGTGGTGCCAGCTGTTCAGCGAGCCGGGGGCGGGGAGCGACCTGGCCTCGCTGGCCACCAGTGCCGAACGCGACGGCGACGAGTGGCGGGTCACCGGCCAGAAGGTATGGACCACATGGGCCCACCTGTCCGACTTCGGCGTGCTGCTGGCCCGCACCGATCCCACCGTCACGAAACGCCGGGGCATCACCTACTTCCTCATCGATCTGCACCAGCCCGGCGTGGAGGTGCGGCCGCTGCCTCACATCACCGGTGAGGTCGACTTCAACGAGGTGTTCCTCGACCAGGC
>DHIQ01000027.1:444-775 GCA_002403895.1 Candidatus Neomicrothrix sp. UBA4742 | reverse complement strand
CAACGAGGTGTTCCTCGACCAGGCCCGGGTGCCCGACGCCCAACGGGTCGGGGCGGTGGGCGACGGTTGGCGGGTGGCCAACGCCACGTTGTCGGGCGAACGCCAGATGGTGTCGGGGGCGGGCTCGGGTGGTGTGGACCGCATCGGCGGGTCGGGCTCCGAACGACTGATCCGCCAGGCCCGCGAACCGGACGCCGACCCGGTGATGCACCAGGACCTGATGCAGGTCTTCAGCGAGGAGCGCATCCGGTCGTGGACGAACCAGCGGGTGCGGGCCGGGCTACGGGCCGGGCGCCCCCCGGGCCCGGAGAGCTCGATCGGCAAGGTGCAC
>DHIQ01000027.1:0-186 GCA_002403895.1 Candidatus Neomicrothrix sp. UBA4742 | reverse complement strand
GCTGAACCAGCGCATCCAGCTGCTGGCCACCGACCTGCTCGGGGCCGATGCCATCGCCTGGGAAAGTGATGCCCCCAGCTACGCCGAGTCGTTGCCCTACGAGGTGAAGGGCATGCTCCGCAGCCGGGCCAACACCATCGAGGGTGGCACGACCGAGGTCAACAAGAACATCGTGGCCGAGCGGGT
>DHIQ01000164.1:415-2683 GCA_002403895.1 Candidatus Neomicrothrix sp. UBA4742 | reverse complement strand
TGACCTGCCGTTGGCCGATCTGCGGGCCGGGCGCCAGCGACTGGAGGACGTGTTCCTGCGCCTCACCGAGAACGTGCAGACCGAGCCGCCCCGCCAGGATCCAACGACCGACCGTGCCCGCCGGGGACGCCGCTCCCGCCCCGCGCCCCGATGAGGTCCTACCTCGCCCAGACCCGCATGGAGCTGGCGCTCAGCCTCCGCCAAGGAGAGCAACTCCTGGTCAGCGTCGCCATCCCTCTGCTGTTGTTGGTGTTCTTCTCGCTCGTCGACGTGCTGCCCAAACCCGACAGGGTCGACCACTCCGTGCAGTTCCTGGCGCCCGGCATCCTGGCGCTGGCCGTCATGTCCACCGCCATGGTCAGCCTCGGCATCGGGACCGGCTTCGAGCGCCAGTACGGCGTGCTCAAGCGTCTCGGTTCCACCCCGCTGGGGCGGCCCCGGCTGATCGCCGCCAAGATCACCATGGTGCTGGTGGTGGAACTCATCCAGGTCGCGGTGCTGGTCCCCACCGCCTTCGCTCTCGGTTGGGATCCTGACGGCACGGTGGCGCTGGTGATCCCCGCCTACCTGCTGGGCACCGCCGCCTTTGCCGGCATCGGGCTGCTGCTGGCCGGAACCCAGCGGGGCACGGTGACCCTGGCCGCCGCCAACGGCCTGTACCTGGTCCTGTTGCTGCTCGGGGGCATGATCATCCCCCTCACCAAGCTCCCGACCGCCATCCGGGTCGTGGCCGAGTTGCTACCGGCCGCGGCGCTGAGTCAGGTCATGGCCGCCGCGTTCACCGCCGGCGTGGACACGGTCGCCCGGGACTGGATCGTCCTCGCGGTGTGGGCCATCGCCGCTCCCGCCCTCGCCGCCCGCTTCTTCCGCTGGGAGTGACGCGCCCACCCGGCGCCGCACGTCACGGTGGCACGTTCGGGGGAAAGGTCAAGGCACCTGCTGGGGGCGCCTCTGGGGCCCCCGGTCCATGAGGGCGCGTTCGTCCACGTCGATGATGCCCTGGCGGTCTGCCTCGAGATGGCGGCTGGCCCAGATGAAGAACTTGGCGGTGATGATCACCCACAGGTACGCCACCTCGGCCAGCTTCATGATGAGCCCGGCCGCCACCTGGTCGTCGAGGGCGCTGATGCCCCACAGTCGGGGGTCGTGGTCGTACACCGTGTAGATCACGCTGTCGGAGTTGGCCAGCCAGGCCGCCGGCAGCGTCGGGAAGATGGACATGGCGAACAGGTAAACCATCTGACCGGGGAGCGTGAGTCGGAGCTCCTTCCACGGCCCCACCACCGGAATCCACATGATGAACGCGGTCACCACCAGCACGAAGTGCACCGAGAAGTGGAACGGCCCGTTGTGCACGGCCAGGGTCACGATCCCCTGCCAGTGGCTCAGCAGGTTCGGAAGGTTGAACAGGAGGTAGGCGACCAGCGGCTTGGCCAGCCGTTCCAGCACCTGCCAGCCCCTGCCGTCGGCGGACACGATGAGCCGGGCCAGCCACTCGGGGGTCGCCAGCCAGAACAGTGGCGGCACCATCATGGTCAGCACCAGGTGCTGGAACATGTGGGCCGAATAGAGCCGCTGCTCGGCAATGTCGTGCAGCGGCCAGTCCGACGCGATCCACAGGAGGACCACCCCACCGATGAAGGCCACCGTCTGGCGGGTGGTGAAGGCCTTGGTCCCCGGAGGAACCACCTTGGGTCCGATCACCCGCTGGGCGTAGACCCGCAGCCCGATCACGCCGACCACCAGCACCCAGACCTCCAGGTGCGGCCGCCAGTTCCAGATCGGATCGGCGGTCGCAAGGAGGCTCATGGCATCAGTGTTGACCGGCGATGAACCCGTGCACCATGGCCAGGACCGCCACGTACACGCTGATGGCCAGGAACAGCCCGGTGTAGAAGACCCTGGTCAAGATGGGCTTGTCGAACTTCAGGTGCATGAAGAAGTAGGCGACCGTCCAGAACTTGATGGCCATGAGGAGCAGGAGGAACATGACCAGGCCGACCCTGTCGTCCCAGTGCCACAGCGGGAACCTCGGCGCGGCGTAGGTGGCGATCTCGAGGCCGGTGAGGAGGGCGAGGCCCAGGGCCACGAGGACGTACTCGACCTCGCGCGGGTAGTTGCGGCGCGCGCCGTCGAGGAAGCCGGTGGAGATCGTCTGGGATCGGTCGGGCTCGACGCTCTGGGTCTCCATGGTGGGTGCTCCTAGGGAATCAGGTAGACGACGGCGAAGATGACGATCCACACGACGTCGACGAAGTGCCAGTAGTA
>DHIQ01000164.1:0-157 GCA_002403895.1 Candidatus Neomicrothrix sp. UBA4742 | reverse complement strand
TGCCCCGCAAGGACAACAACAGCAGCGAGACCAACATGATGATGCCCACCGTCACGTGGACACCGTGGAAGCCGGTCAAGGTGTAGAAGGCCGAGGACGAGCGGCTGGTGGTGTAGCCCATGCCCTCACCCTTGAACACGGTGAACTCGTAGATCTG
>DHIQ01000241.1 GCA_002403895.1 Candidatus Neomicrothrix sp. UBA4742 | reverse complement strand
GCGCCCAGGGTGATGACGGCATCGAACGACCCCGACGCGGCGCACTGCTTGGCCGCTACCGGGATCTCGAAGGCACCCGGAACCCAGGCCACAGTCACGTCCGCTTCCTTGACCCCGTGGACGGCGAGGCCACCGAGTGCGCCGTCGAGCATCCGGTTGGTGATGAGGTCGTTGAACCGGCCGCAGACCACGGCGATGCGCATGCCGGCGCCGTCGACGGTGCCGGTGATGGTCTGGGCAGCCTTGAAATTGGAAGACATCGGGGAAACCTTACGTGTCGGGACGGCCGAAGAGGAGGGCAGCCGGCCCCGTCAGAGGTCGTCCAGACCCTCGAGGAGATGACCCATACGCTCCCGCTTGGTGCGCAGGTACTCCAGGTTCTCGGGATTGGGCACGGTCTCCACCGGCACGCGGCCGGTGACCTCCAGGCCGAAGCCGTCGAGGCCGCCGTATTTGGACGGGTTGTTGGTGAGCAGGCGCATGGTGGTGATGCCCAAGTCGACCAGGATCTGGGCCCCGATGCCGTACTCCCGGCTGTCCACCGGCAGGCCCAGGTCGAGGTTGGCGTCGACGGTGTCGCGGCCCAGGTCCTGCAGGCTGTAGGCCCGGATCTTGTGGCCGATGCCGATCCCTCGGCCCTCGTGACCCCGCAGGTACACGAGTGCCCCCAGCCCCTCCTCGGCGATGGCGCGCATGGCCAGGTCGAGCTGGATACCGCAATCGCAACGCAGCGAGCCGAACACATCCCCGGTGAGGCACTCGCTGTGCACCCGAACCAATACGTCGTCCTCGCCCTGCACGGCGCCCTTGACCATGGCCACGTGCTGCTCGCCATCGAGCACGGACTCATAGACGTAGCAGGTGAAGTCACCCCAATCGGTGGGGATGCGGGCCTCGGCCACCCGCTTGACCAGCTTCTCGGTCTGGCGACGGTGGCGGATCAGCTCAGCGATGGAGATGATCAGGAGCCCGTGTTCCTTGCAGAACTCGAGCAGGTCGGGGACGCGGGCCATGGTGCCGTCGTCGTTGACGATCTCGCACAGCACGCCGGCCGGATACAACCCCGCCATCCGGGCCAGGTCCACGGCCGCCTCGGTGTGGCCGGCCCGCTTGAGCACGCCGCCGTCCGAGTAGCGCAGCGGGAAGATATGTCCGGGTCGGGCCAGGTCCCCGGGGCGGGTGGCCGGGTCGATGAGCGACTGGATGGTGGCCGAACGATCCGACGCCGAGATGCCGGTAGAGGTGCCATGGCGGTAGTCCACCGTGTAGGTGAAGGCCGTGCGCTGGGCTTCGGTGTTGTCGTGGACCATCAACGGGATGTCCAACTCGTCGAGCCGCTCCCCCGTCAGCGGGGCACAGATCACGCCTGAGGTGTGGCGGACGAAGAAGGCGATCTTCTCCGCCGTGACCGCCTCGGCCGCCATGATGAGATCGCCCTCGTTCTCGCGGTCCGCGTCGTCCACCACGACGACGATCTCGCCTCGACCAACGGCGGCGACTGCCTCGGGGATGGTGGCGAAACCGGGAGGCAGGCTGTGTTTGGGGGTCATGACGTCCTCGCGTTCTCGGTGAGTTCGGTCAGCACTTCCATCTGAGCGGCGACCAGGCGCTCGGTGTACTTGGCGATCACATCGACTTCGAGGTTCACCGGGTCGCCCGGGCCCTTGGAGCCGAGCGTGGTGACCTCCGCCGTGTGCGGGATCACGGCAACGGTGAAGCCATCGTCGAGGGGTTGGACGACGGTAAGGCTGATGCCGTCGATGGTGATCGAGCCCTTCTCCACGAGGTAGCGCAGCAACTCTCGGGGGGCCTGGATCTGCAGATCGGGGGCCGGGGTGACGATGGTGCCCACACCGTCGACGTGGCCCTGCACGAGGTGGCCGCCGAGCCGGTCCTGGAGCCGGACCGGCCGTTCGAGATTGACGGGCGAACCGGGGGCGAGGGCCCCCAGGCTGGTGCGGGCAAAGGTCTCGTCGACCACGTCAGCCTCCCACCAGGACTGCCGGTCGGTCTCGCCCCAGCCGACCACGGTGAGGCAACAACCGTTTACGGCGATGGACTCACCCATGGCGATGTCGGCGACCACCATGCTGGCGTTGATGCGGAGGCGGCCGCCATCGCGCGATGCGACGGTACCCAGCTCCTCGACGATGCCGGTGAACATGGTCAGGCTCCTGACGTGGCGGACTCAGGGAGGAGGGCCCCCGAGGTTGTGGATGTGCTGGCAGGCGTGGTCGGGGCCCCGGTCGGGCGCTCGGCAGCGAGATCGAGGCGCACGTCTCGGCCGAGAGCCGTCACGGCGGTGATGGTTCCCCGCCACAAGTCGGTGATGGTGGAGGCGCCCGGCCCGGCGAAGAGGCCGCGGGCGTCGTCGCCGCCGAACAGCGCCGGCGCCAGGTAGATGACGTAGCGGTCGACCAGGCCCGCGGTATGAAAGGCGTGGGCCACGCGGGCCCCGCCCTCCACCAGCACCTGAAGCACGCCTTTGTCCCCGAGCTCATCGAGCACCTCGTCGAGGGGGCCGTTCAACTCCAGCGCAGGGCTGACGGCGGCGCCGTCAGGGACACGGCCCAGCACGACCCGCCGGGGCTGCTCGAAGCCTGGCGGTAGCTCCTCGTCGGCGAGGCGCACGGTGAGGGCGGGGTCATCGAGGCGCACCGTCCCGGCGCCGACCAGCACGGCGTCGCTGTCGGCCCGCAGCCGATGAGCATCGGCCCTGGCCTCGGGTCCCGTGATCCACTGGCTGGTGCCGTCCGGCGCGGCGGTACGACCGTCAAGGGTGGCGGCCAGCTTCAGCACCACCAGGGGACGGCCCGTGCGTCGGTGATGGAGGTACGGCGCGAGCTGGGCCGCGATCTCGACCTCGCCGGGCCCCACGTCGACGGCGATGCCCGCCGCCCGCAACTGCTCGATGCCCTGGCCGGCCACCTGTGGGTCGGGATCGACCAGGCCCACCACCACCCGGGCCACGCCGGCCTCGACGAGGGCCTCGGCGCACGGTCCGGTCCGGCCGGTGTGGAAACAGGGCTCGAGCGTCGTGTAGACGGTGGCGCCACGAGCACGGTCGCCGGCGGCGCGCAGCGCCATCACCTCCGCATGAGGACCAAGGCGGCCCTGCGTCGTCCCTATGAAGCCGTCGTGGTCAGGCTCGCCGGCGGGCACCACCACCGCGCCGACCCACGGCCGGGGCGACACCAGACGGCGGGCCGTCCATGCGGCGTCTATCGCCTGGCTCATGCGCTGGGTCTCGGTCCTGGCCACGTCGCTCCCTGATGCAGTGGGCGCGCGCGGCGAGGCCGCATCGCACCCTCGCTCCCATCCGGACTTTCACCGTCGGCTCCGGAATTCCACCGGATCGGCCCTGGCCCTCCCCGAAGGCAGCACCAGGGTTCGCGGACTCTCACCGCCGGTCGGGACTTGCACCCAAAACCCCGCGAGGGGCTGTCTCATCTCGGTTGTTCCTACGCTGTCCAGCTCGGCACCCCGACCCGTTCCGGCCCGGAGTCTCCGGTCGAATGCAACCACGGCCACACCCGACAACGACCAGCATAGGGCTTCTCTCCCCCCGGCGAAACCCCAAAACTAGAACCCGTTCTAGTCGAGCGCGGGGTCGCCATCGCGTTCCTCCCGCACTTTTCGGCCTCATCTAGCCAAAACGTACGCGGAGAGGCGGAAGGGGGCATGGCGGAGCCCTCAGTGTGAGGTGGACTCGCCGGCGAGGAGGCGCAGCACGTGGGGGACGACATCGAGCACCGCGTCCAGGGTCTCCACGGCTCCTTTGGGCGAGCCTGGCGTATTGAGGATCAGGGCGGTTCCGCGGGTACCGGCGGCCGCACGGGAGAGGCGTCCCAGGGGCGAGATCAGGCGCATGGCCTCGGCCAGGCCGGGGGCCTCGCGGTCGAGCACGATCCGGGTGCCCTCGGGGGTGAGGTCACGAGGGCCGAAGCCGGTCCCGCCGGTGGTCACGATGAGCCCGGCGAAACCGTCGGCCAGCTCGACCAGGGCCTCACCCACCGATTCGCGGCCGTCGGCGACGATGCGGTGCTCGACGACGGTGTAGCCCTCGGCGGTGAGGTGTTCGACCAGGCCCGCTCCGCCCCGGTCCTCGCGCTCACCGGCGGCCACCCCGTCCGAGACGGTGAGCACCTTGGCCTGGAGATCGGTGACGTCGTGATCAGGCATGGGTCGACACTAGGCGCCGAATCGGCACCGAATCGGTGCCTAGCGCCGCGTGAGGCGCAGCAGGAACATCCCATCGGTGGGGCCGGTAGGAGCATCGCCCGGTTGGGGCAGCAGGAGGCCACCGCGACCGTGCGGCTGCCACGGCGCACCCGGGGGCAGCACCGCTTCGAAGTCGGGCTGGGTCGACGCCAGCCACTGATCGACCGCGATCGTCTCGGCCGTGGTCAGGGTGCACACGCTGTAGACCAGCGTGCCACCGGGGCGCACCAGGGCGGCGCCCGCCTCGAGCAAGTCGCGCTGCAGGGTGGCCAGCTCGTCCACGTCGGTGGGCTGGATGCGCCAGCGGGCGTCGGGTCGGCGTCGCAACGACCCCAGGCCAGAACACGGGGCATCGACCAGCACCCGGTCGAAGCTGTCGGGCCGGAACGGCGGCCGGCGACCATCGGCGGCCAGCGCCGACAGTGAATCGCCTCCCAGGCGGGCGGCGTTGGCCTTGATCAGGCCGACCCGGGCCGGGCGCAGGTCGGCGGCGACCACCCGGGCGCCGGTGGCCAGCAAGGCGGTGGCCTTGCCTCCGGGCGCGGCGCACAGATCCAGCACCCGCTCCCCCGCCTCAGCCCCCACCTCGGCGGCGGCCCATTGCGAGGCCAGATCCTGGTGATACCCATCGGCGCGCTCCACTGACGTGGCCCGCTCGTTCATCGAATCGAGGGCGAATCGAGCCTGGTCGGGGCCGAGTTCGGCGCGCAGACGATCGATCATCCAGTCCGGGTAGCTCAGCCCGGTCGCCTCGTCGGGCCACTCACGGGGACCGCTGGCCACCTTGCGCAGCACCGCGTTCACCAGCCCGCCCGAGCGCGACGGCGCGGCGGCCACCGTGGCGCTGACCGCGGCATGGGGCGGGGTCTCCAGGAATACGAGCTGGTAGGCGCCGATGCGCAGGGTGGCCCGGGTCGGCGCGTCGAGGTCCCGCAGGAGATAGCGATCCACCAGCCAGTCGCAGGCCCGGCGCATGCGGGTCGAGCCGTAGACCAGCTCGGTCACGAAGCCCCGGTCGCGCTCGTCCAGCTCGGAGCGACCCAGCAACGCGGGCACGACCAGGTTGGCGTAGGCACCCTCGGTGTCGATGCGTACCAGCGCCTCGATGGCGAGCCGGCGAGCGGCGACCCCGCTCGGTTGCTCCCCGGTCGGTGCTCCCCCGCGGCGACCGGCCCGGTTGCCCGAGGGACGAGAATCGCGTGAGGGACGGCGCTCAGCGGACGGGCGGCGACGATTCGACGGTGAGGTGGTCACGAGCCGAGTCGCTCGCCCGGTTGTAGCCGGGCCCCGTTGCACCAGGCCTGCGCCGGCTGGCGGGCCTTTCCCTCCCGCTGCACCTCCACCAGCTCCACCACGCCATCGCCGGTGCCGACCCTGGTGCTGTCCAAGGCGCCGGGGGAAAGATCCCCGCTCGCATCGGAGGCCGCGTCCGTCGGGATGGTGGTGTGCCACACCTTCAGGCGGCGACCACGGAACGTGGTCCAGGCATCGCCCACCCGCACCCGCCGGTGGACCTGGGCGGCCGGTTCGCTCCACTCGAGGTGATGCTCCTCGGGGGCGATCTTGGCGGCATAGGTGGGTTCACCCACCTGGGGCTCGGCGAAGCCCAGACCGACGGTGAGGTGATCGACGAGCAGGCCGGTACCGATCTCGACGAGCACCGTGCGCAGCGCGACCGCGGTCTCGTCGGGCCCGACCGGAACCTCCGTACGGGCGTACACGCCGCCGGTGTCGAGCCCCTCCTCGACCGCCATGAGGCAGACCCCGGTGTGCTCGTCGCCCGCCAAGATGGCCCGCTCGACCGGCGCCGCACCCCGCCATCGGGGCAGCAGCGAGAAGTGCAGGTTCACCATGGCCAGCGCGTCGAGCAGGCGCGGCTTGATGATGCGGCCGTAGGCCACCACCACACCGAGGTCGAGAGCGGGGTCGAGCCCCAGGCCCAACACGTCGTCGATCTGATCGGTGACCGGGAGTCCCAGCTCGAGGGCGGCCGCCTTCACCGGGCTGGGCACCAGGGCGCCACCCCGCCCGCGCTTGGCGTCGGCCCGCGACACCACCAGGGGGATTTCGAAGCCGGCGGCGTGGAGGGCCTCGAGCGGAGGGACGGCCATGGCCGGCGTGCCGAGGTAGACGAGCCGCCGAGGCCGGCCGGCAGGAGGTGGGGTCATGAGCGCAGGGTCATCCCGGGCCGGCCGCGCCCGAGCGCGGGCCGGGGGTGGCGACTAGCGAAGGCGGAGGCCCAGGCCACGCTCGGCCGGCTGGAGCTCGTCAGGGGAAGCCGTCACCAGTTGGCGCAGAGCCTTCTTGGCTTCTTTGCGCTGGTCGTCGTCGAGGTGCTCGAGCAACAGGATGCCGTCGAGATGGTCCAGCTCGTGTTGGAACAGGCGGGCCAGCAACTCGTCGGCCTCGATCTCGACCTCGTTGCCGTCGAGGTCGTAGCCGCTGATCAGGATCTCCTTGGGGCGCATGATCTCCCAGTTCAGGTCAGGCACGGACAGGCAGCCCTCGAGGTAGGTCCACTCGCCGCGGCTCTCCTCGATCACCGGGTTGACCAGCACCGAGGGCTCGTCGTCGATGTCGTAGACGAAGAGGCGCTTCTGCACTCCCACCTGGGGGGCGGCCAGCCCCAGGCCGGGTGCGTCGTACATGGTGGTGAGCATGTCCTCGGCCAGGCGGGCCAGCGCGCCGTCGATGTTGTCGATCTCGGTCGCCCGCTGCTTGAGCACGGGGTCGCCGAACACCCGGATGGTGTAGGGAGCCATGGCGTCAAGGGTAGCGTCGGGGCGGTGGATGGCACGACCCCCGGGCAGTACTTCGAACCAGAGCCGACCGTGGCGTCGCGCCGGCGGACCGTACGGCTCACGCTCCCGGACGTGTCCATGGAACTGGTGACCGACTCCGGCGTGTTCAGCGGGGACCGGGTGGATGCCGGCACGAAATTGCTGTTGTTGGAGGCGCCGGACCCACCGCCAACCGGCGATCTGCTGGACCTGGGCTGCGGCTACGGACCTATCGCCCTCACCCTCGCCCACCGCTCTCCAGCCGCGACGCTGTGGGCCGTGGATGTCAACGAGCGAGCGGTGGCGCTGTGCGCCGAGAACGCCCGGGCCCTGGGCCGGAGCAACGTGCGGGCCATCGCCGGTGCCACGCCCGAGGCGGCCGCAGCCAACGGGCTTGCCCCCGAGGTGCGCTTCGCCGCCATCTACTCCAACCCGCCGATCCACATCGGCAAGCCCGCCCTCCACCAGTTGCTGGCCGGCTGGTTGGCCCTCCTCGCCCCCGGCGGTGTCGCCCATCTCGTCATCCAGAAGCACCTGGGATCGGATTCCCTGGCTCGGTGGCTGACCGAGGCGGGCTGGCCCACGACCCGCCTGGCGTCCCGGTCCGGCTACCGGATCCTCACCGTGAGCCAACCGGGGACAGCCTGATGGCCACGCTGACCGGGACCGAGCTCAAGCGCCTCCATCGGGAGTGGCGACGGCGCACCGAGGGCCGCCTGGCCCTGCTGCTCGACAGCGTGCAGACCCCGTACAACGTGGGGTCGATCCTGCGCAGCGCGGCCGCCTTCCGAGTCGACCACCTTTGGATGGTGGGAGCCACGGAATCACCTCACCACAACAAGACACAGAAGACGGCGCTCGGCTCCCAACGGTTCCTCACGTGGACGGTGTGCGAGACCATCGAGGAGGCGGCCGACCAAGTCAAGGCGCAGGGGTACCGCCTGGTGGGCGTCGAGCTGGCCACGGGTGCCGTACCCATGCACGAGCTGTCGCTGACCACCGACGCGTGCCTGGCCGTGGGTCACGAGGACCGGGGACTGTCCAAGGCGTGCCTCGCCCTGTGCGACGACCTGGTCTACCTCCCCCAGGTCGGGGCCATCGGCTCGCTCAACGTGGCCACCGCCGCCTCGATCGCCCTGTACGAGGCCCGCCGTCAGGGCTGGACGACCTCACGGGTGCAGCGGTCAGAGGCGGAGCGGGTCGACGACGATCCGGAGACGCCCTGAGGGACGTTCGGTGTCGGCCAGGGCGTCCAGCAGGGCGTTGTGAGCGGCGGCCCGCACCAGCCATTGGTCCTCACTGGGACCCAGCACCTCGACCCCGCCGGGACCGGCGGCGATGGTGGCCTCCAGCCGCTCGATGAATGCCGGGGCGGACGGTCCCGAGACGGTGGCCATTGCCGCTGCCGGAGGGAAGCGCAGCAGCGCCCGCCGCTCCGCCTCGGCGGCGGTGACCCGGGCGGGATCGCCCAGCAGGGCGGCCTGCACCACCTCGTGGTGGGGCAGGCGGGTCTGGATCAAGATGCGCCCCCCACCCCGGCGGCCACCCACCAGCCGAGCGGCCCGCACCAGCAGGGCCAGGGCCTCCTCGGCGGCGCGGTAGCGAGGGGCGAGCAACTCCTGGTCGAAGTCGAGGAAGGCCACCACATCGGCCGAATCGATTTGGTGGAGGGCCGCTTCGGTACCGACGTAGATGCGGGCGTCACCGACGGCGGCGCCCTCCGCTCCCCGCACCGCCGAAGGCCCTCCGCCGGCCTTGGTTACCTCGACCACCGGCTCCCGGGCCAGCGCCTCCAACTCCTCGCGCACGCGGGTGACCCCTGCCCGCAGGTTCTTGAACGCGGTTCCGCCACACGCCAGGCACGTGGGGGGTCGGGTGGTCCCGCACCTACGGCACTCGAACTGGCGGTCGTCGGTGAGCACCACGGCGGCGTCGCACCGCTCGCACCGGGCCGTCTCCCCACACACCGCGCACGCCAGCAGGCGCGACCGGCCCGTACGGTTCAGCACACAGACGACTCGGCCCCCCGAGCGCAGGGCGGTCACCAGCCGGTCGGAGAACAGCCCACTGCGAGTGGGATCGTCGTCACGGCGATCGACCACATCCACCACCGGCCAGCCGTCGCGTTCGGCGGCCCTCGACGGCGCCACCAACTGCCCCCAGCTCAATGCCTCCAACGACGGCATGGGTGACACCAGGACACAGGGCACGCCCGCCCGCCGGGCCCGCTCGACGGCCACATCGCGGGCATGCCAAGTGGGGGCCTGCTCCTGTTGCCAGGACTCGTCGTGCTCGTCGAACACGACCACCGCAGCCAGGTCTTCAACCGGTCCCCAAGCCGCCGCCCGGCTCCCCACCACCACCGCCCCGGCTCGGGCCTGGGCCCAGTCCCGCGGCAGGATGGCCACCGACAGGCCGGCGCGACGTAGCCGCAAACCCAGGTGACGGGCCCCGCTGATCGACGGCACCAGGATGAGCGCGTGGCCGCGGGCGGCCGCGGCCAACGCCACCGGGTAGCGATCGGCGGCCGGAGGTAGGCGCAGGACGGCCCGCGGGTGGCCGAGCGCCTCGGCCACCAGCTCGTCGCCCGGGGTGTGGACCGGAGGGCCCGTCCGGCCCGGGGCCGGGAGCGCTCGCACCGCCCCGTCGGCCGACGCCGTGCGCAGGAACTGGGCCGGGCGCCCGGCCCAGCGCCAGGCCGCCCATCGGGCCAGATCGATCAGTTCGCTCGATGGCCCCCACCCGGTCACCTTGGCCAGCGGCCGCAGCTCCACGCCCGATGGTGGCTCGACGCCGTCGTCGACCACCCAACCGCCCACCCGACGTCCGTGGAGGGCGATCCGCACCTGACTCCCGACGCGCACCTGGTCACCAAGAACTTCGGGGACCAGGTAGTCGAACGGCTTGTTGATGGCCGGCTGATCCGGCAACACCCGCACCACCCGGAACGGGCCAGCGTCAGGCGCCGGCCGCTCGGGCTCGGGTGGGGGCCCGGGCGCCGACTCCGGTTCCCGGGCGGGTCCGGCGGGCGGCGGGAAGGGAAGGGTCAGAGGCCCAGGGCCGACTTGAGGGCGTCGACGCGGTCGGTGTGTTCCCAGGTGAACCCACCATCGGTGGGCTTGCGACCGAAGTGGCCGTAGGCCGCGGTCCGCTTGTAGATGGGTCGGCGCAGGTCGAGGTCACGCAGGATGGCCGCCGGGCGCAGGTCGAACACCTGGGTCACGGCCTCGATGATCTTCGTGTTGTCGACGGTCTCGGTCCCGAACGTCTCCACCATGACCGACACCGGATGGGCCACGCCGATGGCGTAGGCCACCTGGACCTCACACCGATCGGCGGCGCCAGCAGCGACGACGTTCTTGGCCACCCACCGGGCGGCGTAGGCGGCCGAGCGGTCGACCTT
>DHIQ01000082.1:1045-7442 GCA_002403895.1 Candidatus Neomicrothrix sp. UBA4742 | reverse complement strand
CAGCCCGCCGGCGGGTCGTGTGCCGAGGGGGTCAGCGTCTCGCGCCCGACGAGTTGACGGTCAGGCGCCGGCCCGGATGGTGTCGAGCGCCTCGGCGGTGTGCTTGGTGGCCTGGAGCTGCGACGAGAACTTCTTGCGGACCACCCCTTGGGGGCTGATCACATAGGTCACCCGCCCGGGCAGGATGCCGAGGGACTTGCCCACCCCCCAGGCCTTGGCCACCTTGGCCCCGTTGTCGCTGAGCAACGTGAACGGGAGCTCGTACTTGGCGGCGAACTTCTGGTGCGAGTCGACCGAGTCCTTGCTGATGCCGATGACGGCGGCGCCGGCGTCGGTGAAGTCCTCGTAGTTGTCGCGGAACGAACACGCTTCCTTGGTGCAGCCCGGCGTGTCGTCGGCCGGGTAGAAGTACACGACGATCCACTGATCCTTGAAGTCGCTCAGCTTGACGGTGTTGCCGGTCTGGGAGGGCAGCTCGAAATCGGGAGCCACGTCACCCACCTGCAGGGCGCGGCCGAGCTGGGGAGGATTCAGATCACTCATGCCCGCTTCAAGTCCGATGGCGACCGAGGTATTCCCTGACGCGATGTCAGAAGGAGCCAGCCCCAGGCGGTTGCACTACGTTTACCCGCCATGGTGTCCATCGCCGTGGTGAACCAAAAGGGCGGCGTCGGCAAGACGACCGTGGCCCTCGGGCTGGCGTCGGCTGCCGCCGCGTCGGGTCTGCGGGTGCTGGTCGTCGATCTCGATCCGCAGTCCAACGCCAGTACCGGGCTCGGCGTGTGGGATACCGAGGTCACTGTCGATCACGCCCTGGCGTCTGATCAGCCTGGTGTTCTCCGCTCGGTGGTGACCAGCGGGCGGTGGCCCACGACCGACGGTGAGCTCGTCCCCGATGTCGCCGCCAGCTCTCCGCAGCTGGCCCAGCGGGAGCCGCAGCTGGCCAACGACCCGATCGGCGCCCAGCATCGGCTCCAGGTGGCGATGGCCGGTATCGACCACGACCTCGTCCTCATCGACTGCCCGCCGTCGCTGGGCCTGCTCACGGTGAACGGCCTGTTTGCCGCCGACCGGGCGCTGGTGGTGACCGAGCCGGGGGCGTGGGCCTCCGACGGGGTGGCGCAGATCCTGCGCACCGTCGATCGGGTCGGCGCCCGGCGCCCCGAGGGCCTGGGCGTGGCCGGCATCGTGGTCAACCGCCTGGGCCGAACCCGCGACGCCCGCTACTGGTACGAGCAGCTAGTGGAGACCTACGGCGATCAGGTCCTTCCGCCGGTACACCTCCGGGCCGCCATTCCCGAGGCGGCGGCGCAGTCGCTGCCTATCCACGGCATGGGCACCCGGGCCGGAGCGGCCGAGGCAGCCGCCGAGTTCGACGCCCTCCTGGCCGCCATCTTGGGCCTGCCGACCGAGTCCCCCGAACCGGGTCCCGCCGTCGTCGTGGCCGACGACCCGGAGCCTGCTGACCCCGCTCTCGACACCTTGGCACCACCGGCCCTGGTCACCGCCGAAGTCCCTGGTGCCACGCCGAGCCCATCCTCCGAATCCCCGCTGAATGGAGTGGTTGATGCCGCAGTACGACCCGCAACGGTCGCACAGCCGTCAGCGGAAAGCTGACGACGAGGGGCCGGCGCCCGTCGAGGCCCTGCTCGGCCCGGACCCGATCGCCCCGGCGACGCCGCCCGAGCCCCTAGAGCAAGCCGTCCCCGAGCGACCGCTCCCCGCGTCCAAGCCGATCGCGTTGGCGGTGGTGGTTGCCGCCGTGGTCGTAGTGGTGTGGTGGGTACTGCGCCGGCGGCGTGGGCCCGGGTCCGAGCGCGACTGACGTTCTGTGGAGCCGAATGCACCCCAGCGGTGCATTCGGCTCCAGACTTCGTGGAGGACCCTTGGAATGTCGGGTCAGGCGCTGACCGCCGCCGAGCCGTGCCGGCGGTCGCTCTGACGGCGGTCGTTGCTCGTGCGGCGTTCGCGGATCACCTTCGACCAGTCCTGGGCGACGCGACGGTCCTCGCCGGCGCGGCGGTCGACCCCGGAGCGGCGCTCGCCCTCGACGGCCTCCCGCCCGATGCCCGCCAGCACGCGCTCGAGGGTGGCCAGGTTCCCACGGGGGATGGCGGCGAAGGCCCCGGCCTCGCGGGCCTGGGCCAAGACCACCTGGTCGGCGGAGACGAGGATGACCCGTTTGCCGGCCTGGGTCAGTTCGGCGGTGACGTCGACCCCCCGCAGACCCTGCAGCTCGTTGCCGATGACGACGACGTTCGCCGCGGTGTGGGCCAGGATCTGCAGCGCCTGGACCGCGGTTCGTGCCTCGCCGGCAAGCTCATAGCCATTGCATACCACCGTGCGCCCGATGGCCCGTCGGGCCAGATCGTCACCGTCCACCACGAGTACCGAAGTTGTCGCCATGTCCTCATTCTGACCGATGGATGGGCGCCAGTCGGTGATGTCCGGGGCCATATGGCCTACCCACCTCGGTCGAATGGCCTGGTTCGATCGCGGCCGCATCGGGCGAGGAGCTACGCCGCCGCCGATGGGCGAACCTGTTGGACTGATCCGCGGCCTAGGTCCTGTCTCACCCCTTGGCGTGCGATGATGACTGGCGTACCGGGGGATGCCGAGTTCCGGTGATGGCAGGGCCGGGCAGGGCGGAGAGGAGGGCCGGGGTATGGGCAGTGAGCACGGATCCAAGCCCGACGACCCGCAGGTCGGCGGGACCGATGCGGCCGAGCGCCAGCGGGTGATCGACGCGGCGACGGCGATCTTCACCGGCTACGGCCCCGCCTCGGTGACTCTGAAATGGATCGCGTTGGCCTCGGGGATCCCGGTCGAGCGTCTGTCCACCGAGTGGCCGACGGTGGACGCCCTGCTGGCGTCCGTCCTCGACAACGTCGCCAGCGCCGTCGAGGCCGTCGGCTGGGCTGATTTCCGGCTGGCCCCGGAGGAGCTGGCCGAGCGCGGCCGGCTCATCGAGATCTACGAACGGGTGGTGGCCCGATCCTTGCTCGACGGGGTGAACCCGGCGCAGCTTGAAACCGCTTTCCCCCAGACAGACCGACTAGTCGCCACGTATCAGTCGGCGCTCGACCTCGACGAGCGCACGGCGCGCTACCGGGTTTACCAGGGCTGCGCCTTGGAGTGGGGGTGGCGGCTCTTCGGCCCCCACCTGCTGATTGCCTGCGGGCTGGACGGCGAGCCCGAGGGCCGACCCTATGACGAGCTCCAAAAGTTGCACGAGCAACTCATCCGGCTCCCACCGGTCACCCCGCTCTGATCGGGCAGGCTGTGGCCATGAACCCTGCCATCTCGGTTTCCCAGTCCATCGCTGCCCCGGCCGAATCGCCTACGGGCTGAACCGGGCCGGAATGGAGGCCACCCTGGCCAACCTGGCCGAGGCCTGAGCGCTCAGATCCCGGACCAGTCGATGCCGGAGGTCTGGCCTGCCGGGGTGACGGTGCCCGTGGCCAGCATGGCCTCGATCGCGCTGACCGGTTGCGGCGGGCTGAAGTAGCACCCCTGGGCGAAATCGCAGCCCAGGCCGTGCAGCGTCGTGGCCTGCTCGACGGAATCAACGCCCTCGGCCACCGGCGCGATGTCGAGCGAATGGGCCAGCGCCACCAGCTGCTGGGTGATGGCGGCATCCTCACGACTCTCGGCAATACCTGACACGAAGGATCGGTCGATCTTCAAGACGTCGAGGTTGAACTGGCGCAGGTAGCTGAGTGAGGAGTACCCGGTGCCGAAGTCATCGAGGGCGAGTTTGATACCGGCGTCCTTGGCGTCGCGCAGCATGCCCCACGACGCTTCGACATCGCGCATGACCATGCCCTCGGTGATCTCCAGACAGATCCGGTCGGGAGCAACACCGGTGTCGGCCACGGTGGCCAGCAGCCGATCCATGAAATCGCTGCGGGACAGTTGCTTGGGCGACACGTTGATGGTGGTCAGCAGCTCGCGCTCGGGGAAGGCTTGGTGCCAGGCCAGGTTCTGGCGACAGGCCTGCTCGATCACCCAGTCGCCCACGGGGGCGATCAGGCCTGAGTCGTCCAGCAGCCGACGGAACTCGTTGAGGCTCACGAGGCCGCGCTCGGGATCGGCCCAGTGCAACAAGGCCTCTACCCCGACGATCTGTTGATCACCCAGCGTCACCACCGGAAGATACAGAACCCAGAACTCCTCGTTCTCGAGCGCCATCTGCAGTCGGCGTGCCGTTCCCGTCGGGCTGAGGGTGGGTCGCATGGACAGGTCGAAGACCACGGCGGTCTCGGGGCCCGCGTGATGGGCCTGCTGCAGCGCGATGTTGGCCTCGGCCAACACCTCGCGGGCCGTGGTGTGTCGCCGGTCCAGCACCACCACGCCGGCGTTGGTGGCCACCCGCACGAGGTCGGAGCCCACCCGGAACGGGCGACGTAGCACTTCTTGGAACTCGCCAGCCCGGCGCTCCGCCGAACGGGTGTCGGCCGAGCCGCCCGAGAGCACCACGAATTCCGGCCCGATGAAGCGGAACAACCGCTCATCGTCGGTCAGCGAGGCCTTCAGTTGATCGCTGACCGCCACCAGGAGCCCATCGCCGACTTCGTGGCCATGGGTGTCGTTGACGACCTCGAATCGGGCCAGCTGGGCGAGGATGACGGCCCCCAGGGAACGATCAGGGCCCTCGAGCAGGTCGCCCAAGGCGGCGTCGAGCTGCTCTCGGTTGGGCAGGCCGGTCAAGACGTCGAACCGAGTGACCAGATCTAGGTCTTGGTGAGCCTTCGTGGACGCGCGCTGACCGGTGATGGCGACGCCGATCATCACCAGTGCCAGGATCAGGAGGCCCACCAGCGCATAGGCCAAGGTGCTTCGCCCACCCCTCAGTTGTCGACACATCAGTCGGTGGCCGGGACGCCGCAAGTCTAGGCCCACGCTCCCGCTGATCGGTGGGGGCCGATCCAGCCGCTGGTGCGCCTCCCCACTGGTTGGGGCTGCCGCGTGATGCTGGGGCCGCTCCGCTCACCGTGGCGGGAGGCTCGCCCACGGTCCTGTCGGATCAGCCATGATGGGTCCTGTGTATCAGAACGTGATCGTCCCCAACGACGGAACCGCGGATGCGAGGTTGGCCACGGCTCCGGCCTCCGACCTGGCGTGGCGGTGCGGGGCCAAGGTCGTTGTCGTCAGCATGACGGCAGCTACCGACAAGCATTCGAAGGCGGCCGTGAAGCTCCAAGCCGTCGCCAAGAGCGAATCGACGGTCGAGCTGTGGGTCGACCTCGAACACCCGTTGCCCGAGGCCTCACTACAGGCGGCGGCTCACCGGGAAGACTCGCTGTTTTGCCTGGCCACGCCTCGCTCGACGGTCGGTCTGCCCGGCCGGCGGCGGCTCACGGTGGGTCCCGTGCTGCCCGAACTGGTGGCCCGTGGTACCGAGCCGATCGTGGTGATCGGCCCCCACGTGTCGACCGCCCAGGGTCTCCCCATGACCTCAGTGATCCTCGTGCTGGACGGGACGGCTGATTCCGATGCTCTGTTGGACGTGGCCGCGTCATGGGCAACCACGTTCGGGGTTCGGCTCGTGCTGACCCTGGTTCCGGCGGGGGGGACTTCGATCTCCCGTCCCGAGATCCAGCAGTACCTCGACCTGCGAGCGGAGCTGGCGGAGTCGAGGGTCGGGGTGAGCGTCGAGCTGGTGGGCGACGACGGAGGCCTGGACGGCCTGCTCGCTCTCCTGGCCGAGCACGATCCGGCGGCGGTCATGATGTCGCCCGGCCCGGTAGAGGTCGGTCTGTCCCGCCTTGCTGAGTCGATCATCTTGGGCGCGCCCTGCGTGGTGATCCTGGCGCGTCGCCCTTGAGCGACCGCCCCGAACGATGATCAGGACCGGGACGGCCGCCCGGCCCGCCGACGCCGCTCGGCGTCGATGCGGCGGGCGCGCTTGATCAGTTCGGGCAATCTCGGCGCGATGACCTGCTCGTCAGGAGGGGCTTGCAGGTCGGCACCCAGCGCCTCGATCAATCCCGACACGCTGATGCCGTACTGGGTGGCGACCTCTTGCCAGGTCTCGTGCGCGCCGTCAGAGAGGTAGGCGTGCACGGCCCGGTAGCGGGGCTCCTTGTCCGTGGTCACGGTCTTGAGGTTAGTCCTCTCTCGCTCGCTCGGCCCAGGGTCTCATCGATCCAGCGCCCGTCGTGGGTGGGGGCCAACTCGGTTAGATCATGAAGTTCATGGCGTGGACCACAGCTCGGCCGAGATCTTCGTCGCCGACGAGGGTGATCCGACCGTCGCGGAGTGCCAACTCCGGATCCCAGCGGCCGAAGGCAACGGCGGCGTAGGTCTCGACATCCATGGTCAGGGTGACGGAGGGATCGGCGGGCACGGCCTCGGCGATCGAGGCGCGACCGGCCACCACCACCGGTACCACGCC
>DHIQ01000082.1:545-826 GCA_002403895.1 Candidatus Neomicrothrix sp. UBA4742 | reverse complement strand
CCCCGGTCCCCCCCCCCCCGCCGAGCCAGCCACGACGAACACGACACAGGAGCCGTCTGGGGCGGCGGCCCGCTTTCCCACCACCAGTGGCATCGTCTTGGTGACCCGGCCGACCGAGAGCTCGACGGCTGGCCCCTCGAGGTGGCCCGGGCGGTCAACCGCACGGCGCATGTCCTGCTCGTGAGCCCAGCTGTCCATCACTCGGACCGCTATGAACTCCCGGAACGGCGCCATGCCCACCGGTGTGGGGCCTACCTCGTCGAGCTGCTCGTCGGTCAGGG
>DHIQ01000082.1:0-221 GCA_002403895.1 Candidatus Neomicrothrix sp. UBA4742 | reverse complement strand
TCGGCCAGCACCTCCTCGCCGGTCATGGCCCGACGCGACTCCACCCACAGCTCGTTCAGCTCGCCGATGGGGTTGTGGAGGTGCCCGGTCTCCACCGGGGTCACGTCGGGTGTCGGCTCACCGCGCATCATGCGCTCGGTCCCCATGATGTGGGCCAGGTTGTCCTTCACCGTCCACCCGGGCAGGTCCGTCGGGCGCGTCCAGTCGTCCTCGGTGAGCTC
>DHIQ01000091.1 GCA_002403895.1 Candidatus Neomicrothrix sp. UBA4742 | reverse complement strand
CCGGGGCTCGGTCATCCAGTTGATGCGGCCCTGCCAGGCCAGCCGCCGCACCTCCGGGTCGGACACGTAGTAGTCGATGTTGGAGGTCCGCTCCGCCTTCGGGTTCTTGGTCCACAAGCCGTTGGGTCCCCGGAAGTCGGGGATGCCCGAGTCGGTGGAGATCCCCGCCCCGGTCAACACGGTGACCCGGGCGGCCTCACCGACGAGGCGTTGGCCGGTCTGAAGCTCATCGGGCGACATGAACCGATCGTGCCAGAGTCGGGGTCCATTGACACTCGGAAGAGAACGTGACAGCTTCTCAAGGGCGGAAATATATTGAAATACTCCTATCCGGCGGAACCTCTGGAGTCCTCATGACTGACCCTGACACTGGCACTGGCACTGACGCTGACGACCTGACCTTCCCGATGGCCACCCTCGATATCGAGCCCTGGCCCGACCCGGTCATCGACCAACTCGGTCACGACCCCCGCAGCGCCTACGTCGAGCGCTTCTGGCTGGGGCTCCTCGGCCCCTCGACGGTGCTGTTGCTCCGGCGTCTGGCCGATGACCTCGACGCCAACCCGTCCGGATTCACCCTGGATCTGGCCGACACCGCACGCTCGCTGGGTGTGGGCACGCGCGGCGGCCGGCACTCGCCGTTCATGCGCACCGTCGAGCGCGTGTGCCGCTTCGGGGCCGGTCAGTGGCGGAGCGCCGACACCCTGGCCGTTCGCCGCAACCTAGCCCCCCTGACCCGGGGCCAGATCGCCCGCCTCTCCCCCACGCTCCAGACCCAGCACCTGCACTGGGTCGAGCAACCCAGCCCTCGCCAAGAGGTGCTGCACATGAAAGAGCGCGCTCGGGGACTGGCGCTTTCCTTGCTCGATCTGGGGGAGGACCTCGCCACCGTCGAGCGTCAACTCCATCGCTGGAAGTTCCATCCCGCCATCGCCTACGAGGCCGTCCGATGGGCCAGCGACCGGCGCGCCACCGCCGGGCCATTGCCAGGATCAGGCCTGGACCCCGAGCACGATCGTCCCCGTGTAGCCGCTCCCGCCGGCCACCACGTCGGCCACGGTGGTGGATGACTGCCCGAAGATCCCGTCATCGGCGTTGCGCACCTCGCGAGCACCTTTGGCGGCGTAGGGCGCGGCCTTGAACACGGCGTCGGTAAGCGTGTCATCGAAGAAGATCTGGCCGGTGTGCACGTCGGAGCCGACACCCACCTTGACGTGGATGTGCACCGTGCGGCCCTGGTACCAGCCCGGGTAGATGGTGGCGAAGCTGGCCACCCCGTTGGCGTCGGTCATCTGGATGCCCCGCAGGAACCGGGTGCTGCTCACACTCTGCTGGGGGCTCCCGGGGCCACCGCCGAGGCCGGCCTGCTCGAACCCGGCATAGACGCCTCCGGCGTCGCAGTGCCAGATGTCGACCGACGCGTCCTTGATCGGCGCGCACGTCGTGGCGTCCACCACGGTGACAGCCAGGCTCAGCGGCGCCCCGGGGTGGCCCTCGGTGATGTCACCGCGGACCTGGTCTCCCTGGATGAAGTAGGGGCCCTCGGTCACCTCGGGCGTCAGCACGCAGGAGGCCACTGTCCCCGCGGTGACCGCCGAGTTCGTCGTCGAAGCTGAGGAGGACGACGCCGAGGGCGTGGCCTTGGAGCCGCATCCCACCGCGACCAACCCGAGCACCAGCCCGCCGAGGGCGGTGATCGCCTGGCGCCGGCTGAGCGGGATGGATGCGGGGGTCGGCGTCTTGTCGTCCATCACCCAACCGTAGAGTCCGTCGGCCCCGACGGTGGCTCAGGCAGCCGCCCGGATGGCCTCGGCCTGGCCCGCACAGTCGTAGATGGTGCCGCTGGTGGTGGAAACCGAGGTGACCGCCGGGCACGTCTGCTGGACGGCGCTGAGGATCGATGACGCAACTCCCCCGCTCGCCCCACCCGCACCGCCACTGAAACCACGGCCACCGCCGGCGAAGCCACTACTGCTGACCAACACGAAGCGCACCTCGCCGGCGGCCACCAGGTCAGCGAAGTCGCTGACCGTGGTGGAGCGGTCGGTGCCCATGAAGCCCCCGATGGCCAGCACGGAGAGATCTTGGTAGGCGATGAGGCCCGAGCCGGTTTGGGCGTTGCCCACTACCAGATCCCACCGTTGGCCGGAGCGCTGACCCACCAGGTAGGCGGCCAGGGCGGCGTCGCCGTTCCACGAGGCCGAGCCGAACGTCGAGCCGGCCGTGCCGGTGCGCGCTCCGGCCTGGGGCAGCGTGGCGTTGAGCACCGGGTTGGCGGTCTCGCTCAGCGCCCACGCAGCCGGCAGCACCAGGGAGGCCGCCATGGCCCACGCCAGCGCGCCCAGGACCACCCGCCCGCGCCGAGCCATGATGCCGAAGATCAACACGCCGAGGGCCACGAGTCCCAGACCGATCATGGGCAGGCGGACCCAGCCGTAGAAGCCCGGATGGCGGCCGGCCAGACCCAGCTGGAGAGCCACGGTCGCGAACGCCCCGGCGCCGAGGAGCGCCAGCCAGCGCCGGTCGCGGCGGATGAGCGTCACCAGCGCGGCGGCCCCGATGCCGACCAGGGCGGCCAACGCCGGGGTCATGACACTCGTGTAGTAGCTGTGGAACGTGCCCTTGGCCATGGAGAACACCACGGCGTACAGGGCCAGCCAGCCAGCCCACATCACGATGGCGCCACGCCGGGACCGATCCCGGCGGTAGCACCAGGAGGCGGCGATGACCCCCATGACGGCGAGCGGGAGCATCCAAGCGATCTGACCGCCGACGGCGTCGCTGAACAAGCAGGCCCAAGCCCAGCGCGGGCAATGGGATGTAGGCGGCCAGCATCTTGGTGTTGAAAGCGAGACCCACGAACGCGCCGGCGAGCAGGACCCAACGCATGGGCCGCTCGGCGTCGAACGAGCGCAGGATGGCCCACGCCGCGGCCACCAGGAACAAGATCAGGAACGGCTCGGGCACGTTGAGCCGGTTCACGGCCACATTGATCGGGCTGAGGGCGAGCACCGCACCGGCGATGGTGGCGGCGGTGGCACCGAAGCGGCGACGCACGGTGCACCACAACAGGGCGACGGCCAACGTCCCGGCCAGCGCACTGGGCAGCAGGACGCTCCAGCTGTTCACCCCGAAGCTCCGAGCCGACAGCGCCGCCATCCACAGCGCAACCGGCGGTTTGTCCACGCTGATGAACCCACCCGGATCGAAGCTGGCGAAGAAGAAGTTGTGCCAGCTCATCGACATGCTGCGGGTGGCCGCGGCGTAGTACTGGTTCCCGAGCCCGTTGATGGACAGGCTCCAGCAGTTCATGAACAGCGCCAGCAGGGTGACGCAGGCGAGGGCCAGGCGGCTGCGGCCTTGCTCGGCGGGCGCGCCGACGGGCGTCCCGGTCGGTGCCGGGGCGACGGCGACCCCGTCGGGGCGATCCAGGAGCGCGGTCATGACGTCAGGCCACGAGCGCGTCGTGGTGGTGGGACTCGAGGCTGTCCATCAGCACCTGCTCGCTATCGGATCGCACCACGGCCTGGGGGACGGTGGTGGTCATGGTGGGGGGGGACATGGCGACTCCTTCGTGTCGGTGTTCCCCACCGTGCGCCCCGAACCTTGGAGGACGCTCACGCCAGGTTGGGAGGTTGCTCAGGCCTCGGGGGCGTTGAGCGGGAACCGCAACCGGAAGCACGCCCCACCCCCCGGGGCGTTCACGCCGGTGGCCTCGCCGCCATGCTCGGAGGCGATGCCGGCCACGATGGCCAGCCCCAGCCCTGCGCCGGATCCGACGCGGGCGTTGTCTGCCTGCCAGAAGCGGTCGAAGACGTGCTCGAGCCCGTTGGGGTCGAGCCCCGGCCCGTGATCCCGGACCGTCACCACCGCGTACCCGTCGTCGACCTCGGCCCCCACCTCGATGTTCGATCCGGGCGGGGTGTGGTGCACCGCATTGGTCACCAGATTCGTGATGGCCTGGCGGAGGTGGTCCTGATCTCCCTGGATCACCAGCGGGTTGGGGGCGTTGAGGGTGATGGGTCGGGAGCGGTCCAGCGCCACCGCGTCACTGCAGGCGTCTGCGGCCAGCACGGCCAGATCGACCGGAGCCCGATCGTTCGGGCGGGTCTCATCCAGACGGGCCAGCAACAGCAGATCCTCGACCAGCACCTTCATCCGGGCCGACTCCTCCTCGATGCGGCGCAAGATGATCTCGAGGTTCACATGATCGTGTTCGTCCTCGAGCCGGAACAGCTCGGCGAATCCCTGGATCGAAGTGAGCGGCGTGCGCAGCTCGTGGGAGGCATCGGCCAGGAACTGCCGGAGCCGCTGCTCGGTGGCCTCCCGCTCGCGGAACGCCACCTCGATGTCGTCGAGCATGGTGTTGAGGGCCAGGCCCAGCTGGCCGACCTCGGTCCGCCCGTCAGCTGGGGATACCCGCTCGGACAGATCGCCGGCCGCGATCGAACGTGACGAGGTGGCCATCTGCTCGAGGGGGCGGAGCCCACGGCGCAGGATGAGCCACGAACCGATCCCCAACAGGGTGAGCAGGCCCACGGCCGCCGAGGTTTCGATGAGCAGCAGCCGGTCGAGCGAGTCCGTCACCTCGGTGATTGGGACCGCCAACAGGACCTGCCCGCCCGACGTGCGCTCCGCCGGGCGCAGGTACACCCGCCAGTCACCCGAGCCGCTGGTCGACCCGACGGTGAAGTAGGTCCCGTCCGGACCGGCAGTGGGCAACGTGGCGGGAAGGGCCGGCTGCGACGAAGAGCTCGACAACTGGATGTCGCTCACCACGGTGCCGGAGCTGTCGATCAGCTCGGCGTAGGTCTCGGGGGCCACGACGGTGGGGGGCCCGCCCGGCCCGAACCCGCCCCGGTTGTCGCCGTTGGCATTGGCCGTGCCCGTTCCCGTTCCCGTGGCCCCGGGTTCCGATTCCAGCCCGGCGTGCTGGCGCAACCGGCTCTCCACCGGGGGCGCGGCCGCCTGGAGCTGATCGTCGAGCCGCGAGTAAAGCGAACGGGAGTAGAAGCCGTAGGTCACGAAGCCGAACACGACCAGGCCCGCGGCGGCGAGCAGGACGAGGGCGATGACGAGGCGTAGGCGAAGAGTCATGGGAGGGCGCAGCCGGCGGCCCGACGGGCGACGGGTCCACCATGATCGCCCACCGGGCCCGGTCCTCGAAGGATCACGCCGCCTCGAGTGTCAACGCCGGGGCCCGGCGACCGAACAACAGTCGATCGAGGATCAGGAACTGGGCGATCCACAGCGACCCGAAGGCGGCGATGCTGGCGAGCTCGACGGCCACCGTGCGGCTCACCGCGTCAAACCCAGCAGCCATGGCCCAGCGCCCGGCGAGGCTGACGAACACCGTGGACAGCCCCAGGCCGGCGAATGACAGCGCGACGAAGGGCCCGACCTCCCGCTTGAACGAGCGCTCCCCCGTCCGGCCCCACACCCATCGGCGGTTGAGCTCGAACGACGGCACGGTGCCCACCGCGGTGGCGACCACGTTGGCCCAGCCGGCCGACAGGGTGGCGGTGGCCACCAGGGCACCTAGGACCGACAGGCTCACGGAGGTGGAGATGGCTGATACGGCGCCGTAGCGGGCGAACTGCCGGACCCGGTCGACGCCCGTCACCCGCAGCATCCGAGTCGGCAGGGATGGAGGTTGACCGTCGGAGCGACCATCCCGCTCGTTCGAACGGAACACCCAACGGCGCAGGAGGACGAAGCGACCCGTCGACGCCACCAGGTTGGCAACAGTGAGGGCCATGACCTGTGCGGCCACCGACGTGACCCCCAGCGCGGCGAGGACCACCAGCGTGGCCAGGATCAACGCCAGCGGCAAGGCGGCCAACGCCAACCCGGCGGTGTAGTGGCGGGCCCGACCGGCCCGGCCCCGCAGGGCGAAGGTGAGCCTCCGGTTGGCCGCGGTGTTGGCCACCGTGCACACGCCGAGCGCCGTCACCGCGGCCAGGACGGAGCCCGCGATGCCAACCAGTAGCCAGTAGAGCAGGGCGAAGACCACGGTGCTGACGGCCCCGATGGAGGCGAAGCGAACAAGTTGGCTGGCCAGATCGGGATGGGGCAACGCGGAGCGATCGGCATCGCCACGAAGGCCCGACGCCAGCGACGCCCGACCGGTGGCGGTGCTTCCCAGCATCCGCCAGATGCCCTGCAGGTCGCCTTTGGCCGTGCCCACGACATTGACCCGCGAGTCGGGGTCGTCCACCCAGTCCACGGGCACCTCGTGGATGCGCAGGCCGTTGTGCTCGGCCAGGACCAGCAACTCGGTGTCGAAGAACCAGCCTTCGTCCTCCACCAGGGGGAGCAGGGCCCGGGCGACGTCGGTGCGGATGGCCTTGAACCCGCATTGCGCGTCGGAAAACCCGCTGCGCAGCGTGGCCTTGAGCAAGAAGTTGTAGCTGCGGGAGATCGCTTCGCGTTTGGGGCCCCGGACCACCCGGGCGCCAGCGGCCAGACGGGTTCCGATGGCCAGGTCGCTGTGGCCCGACGCCAGGGGCGCCACCAGCGGCAGCAGCGCGTCGAGGTCGGTGGACAGATCGACATCCATGTAGGCGACCACCGGCGAGTCGCTGGCCGACCATGCGGCCCGCAGCGACCGGCCCCGTCCCTTCTGGTCGAGGTGGACGGCCTCCACGCCGGGGAGCTCGTTGGCCAACCGGCAGGCAATGCCCCAGGTGTGGTCGACGCTGGCGTTGTCGGCGATGGTGATGTGCCAGCTGAGCGGGAAGCGGGCCTCGAGGTAGTCGTGGAGGCGCCGGATGGAGGCATCGAGCCCGTCCTCTTCGTTGTGGACGGGGATGACGATGTCGATCTGAGCCGTGCGGCGTCGGTCGGAGCGATCGGGGACGGTGAGGAGTTCGCTGACAGTGCTCATGGAACGAGCGTGCAACCGACGGCTGGGGTGACACTCCGTTGTTGCTGGGAGTTCGCTCAGAACCGGCGGATCGCGCCGAACTCGGGTCTAGCGTGCGCCAGCGGAGAACAGAACCCACGACGAGAACCACAAAGAACACGAGGAGCACGAGGTGTCAGATCCAGAGCGCCAGGAGCCCTACGTGCTGGCCGTCGACGACGAAGAGCACATCACCGAACTGATCGCCATGGCGCTCGGCTTCCAGGGATTCGAGGTGGATCGAGCGGCATCGGGGCGCGAAGCATTGGCCGCCATCGGACGGCGCCGCCCCGACCTCATCGTGCTGGACGTGATGCTGCCCGACCTCGACGGATTCGAGGTGGCCCGTCGCTTGCGCCAGACGGAGGGGGCCGGCACCCGCGTCCCGATCATCTTCCTCACCGCACGCGACACCACCCAAGACAAGATCGAAGGGTTGCGGCTGGGCAGCGACGACTACGTCACCAAGCCGTTCAGCATCGAAGAGTTGGTCGAACGGGTGAAGGCGGTGCTGCGGCGCTCGTCGGGAGCCGGGCCCGGTGAGCACCGGCTCAGCTACGCCGATCTCGAGCTCGACGAAGAAACCCGCGACGTCTGGCGCCAAGGCAAGCTCATCACGTTGACGGTGACGGAGTTCAAGCTCCTCCACTACCTGTTGGCCAACGCCCGCAAGGTCCTCACGCGCGACCAGATTCTGGAACAGGTGTGGGACTACACCTTCGCCGGCAACGCCAGCGTGCTGGAGACCTACATCAGCTATCTGCGCCACAAGATCGACGATGTCGATCCACCGCTGATCCATACCGTCCGCGGGGTCGGGTACACCCTGCGACTACCGCCTGAGTGAGGTTCGAAGTCGGCGTGCAAACTCAGCACGTCCCAAGCCTGTTCTGAGGATCTCATCGGAACATGGGCTCCATGGAATCGACGCTGATCGCACCGGAGTCCCGAACGAGCGAGCCGCCGAGCGCGCCCGTGGCGCCCATCACCGCGCGTCGGCCGTGGCCGACCATCACCCGCTCGGGTTGGATCACCGCCGCCATCGCGCTGTTCGCCACCGTGCTCTACACCTGGAACCTGGCCATCAACGGCTACGCCAACGAGTACTACACGGCGGCGGTGAAGAGCGCCTCGTTGAGCTGGAAGGCCTTCTTCTTCGGTTCCATCGACTCCGGCAACTTCATCACCGTCGACAAGCCGCCGGCCGCCCTGTGGCTGCAGGCGCTGTCGGTCCGCATCTTCGGCTTCAGCTCGTGGGCCAT
>DHIQ01000037.1:9172-25077 GCA_002403895.1 Candidatus Neomicrothrix sp. UBA4742 | reverse complement strand
GCGCGGGCCGGCGGCTCGCCGAACGCCCGGAAACGCAACTGGTTGTTCCCGGCCGCACTCGCCGCCATCGCCGTGGTGGGCGTGGCGGTGGTGCTGGTGGCCAAGTCGCCGACCAGCGCTTCTGCCGCCGCTCCCGCGGTCGGCGATCATTGGCACAACGCCTACGGCGTCTACGTGTGCGACAAGTTCCTCGATCCGATCCCCACCCCGGCGGCGGACAAGTTGGGCATCCACACCCACGGTGACGGCATCGTCCACATCCATCCGTTCCAGGCCGGTTCGGCCGGGAAGAACGCCACCATGGGGATCTTCGGGGACACCGTGGGTTTGAAGTGGAGCGCCAACGGCTTCACCATGCCTGACGGCACCAAATACTCCGACGGCTACGACTGCAACGGCCAGCCGGCGACGGTGTCAGTCTGGAAGTGGACCGACGCGCTGGGGGCCAACACCGGCCCCACCCAGATCACCTCGGATTTCGCGGGCATCCGTTTCACCGACAATTACGCGGCGTACACCATCGCGGTCGTGCCCGACGGCGTGGCGCCACCAGAACCGGATCTGACCCGTCTGAGGGACATCTCCAACGGTGCCAGTGAGGACCCCGGTGTCACGACCACGTCGACGGTGCCAGCGGCGGCCACGGCGACGACGGCACCGGTCGCCTCGACCACGTCGACCGCCAAGCCGTGAGAGCGGTCGTCCTCGTCGGTGGGTTCGGCACTCGCCTGCGCCCTCTCACCACCCACACGCCCAAACAGATGCTCCCCATCGTGGGGCGACCGATGATCGAGCGGGTCGTTGCCCAGCTCGCCGCCGGTGGGGTCACCGACGCCGTGCTGGCGCTCGGGTATCGACCGGATGCCTTCATCGAGGCCTATCCCGACGACACCTGTGCCGGGGTCACCCTGCATTACGCCGTCGAATCCGAGCCGCTGGACACGGCGGGCGCCGTGCGCTTCGCGGCTCTCGACGGGGGCATCGAGCACACCTTCCTGGTGGTCAACGGAGACGTGCTGACCGACCTCGACGTCGCTCAACTGTGGGCCTTCCACCAGCAGACCGGGGCCGAGGGCACCATCGCCCTCACCCCGGTTGATGATCCCTCCCGTTACGGCGTGGTGCCCATCGACGGTGACGGCCGGGTCGAGGCGTTCGTAGAAAAGCCCCCACCCGGTGAAGCGCCGACGAATTGGATCAACGCCGGCACCTACGTGCTCGAGCCCTCGGTGCTGGACCGCATCCCAGCCGGGGCCAAGGTGTCGATCGAGCGCCAGACGTTCCCCGACATGGTGGCTGACCGGTCTCTTTTCGCCCTCCATTCCGACGCCTACTGGGTGGATGCGGGCACGCCGGCGACCTACCTGCAGGTACAGTTGGACCTCATCGACGGGGTGCGGGGCGTTGCCGAGGCGGCGGTGGATCGGGGCGCCACGGTGGCCGCCGATGCCGACGTGTCCCACAGCGTGGTGATGGCCGGGGTCGAGGTCGGATCCGGGGCGGTCGTGCGCGACTCGGTGCTGCTGCCCGGCGCCCGCGTCGACGGCGGGGCCGTCGTGGAGGGGTCCATCGTCGGGGCTCGAGCCGTCGTGGAAGGCCGGGCCGAGGTCCGGCGGCTGTCCGTCGTCGGTCAGGACATGACCGTCGAGGCCGGGACGGTGCTCGACGGCGCCAAGATCCCGGAGGACGCCCCCGCGTGAAGGCCCTGGTCACCGGTGGCGCCGGCTTCATCGGATCGAACCTGGTGGACCGATTGCTGGCCGAAGGTCACGCCGTGGATGTCATCGACAGCCTGGTTACGGGTTCTCTGGCCAACCTGAGCGACGCCCGGGCGGATCGGGACCACAACTTCAGCTTCCACCAGATCGATATCCGTGAGCCGTCAGTCGTCGATCTCATTGTCCGTCGCAAGCCCGATGTGGTCTTTCATCTGGCGGCGCAGGCCGACGTCCGCGTCTCGGTGAGCCGACCGGTATTCGACGCCCAGGTCAATGTGATCGGCAGTCTCAACGTCCTGGAGGGAGCCCGCCAGGCCGACAGCCGCAAGGTCGTGTTCGCCTCGAGCGGGGGCACCATCTACGGGGCGCCGGATCCGGCTGAACTGCCGGTCGACGAGACCCACGCCCAGCACCCGGTGTCCCCCTATGGCGTGGCCAAGAAGGCGGTGGGGGACTACCTGTTCGCCTACCGGGAGCTGCACGCCCTGGAATTCGCGGCGTTGGCCATGGCCAATGTCTACGGGCCCCGCCAGGATCCCCACGGTGAGGCGGGCGTGGTCGCCATCTTCGCCGGGCACCTCCTGGCCGATGAGGCCTGCACCATCTTCGGCGACGGCACCCAGACTCGCGACTACGTCTACGTCGACGATGTGGTCGATGCCTTCGTCCGGGCGGCCGAACGGGGCAGCGGGTTGCTGGCCAACATCGGGACCGGGGTCGAGACGTCCGTGAACGACCTCTACGCCTCGGTGGCCCGAGCCACCAGTGTGGACCGAGCGCCTGTCTATGCCCCCGCCCGGCCGGGTGAGCTGGCCCACTCCGCCCTCGACCCCAGCCGGGCGGCGCTGTATTTGGGGTGGAAGCCGTGGACCGAGCTCGACACCGGCACGGCCGCCGTCCTCGACTGGTTCCGCGACAACCGGATCTGACCTCACCGGTCGGGCCCTAACGGAACAGGTCGTCGTTGGGGTGGCGGACGATCTCGTCGCGGACGCTGCCGTCGCGGAACCACGACGGCTCGATGCCCCGAACCACGGCAACGGGCACGCCATTGGATTTGCCCATAACCAGCTCGGCGGCGCAGGCGATCTCGTCGACTACCGCCACCTCGGTGACCTGCATCTCGCGACCCAGCGCGTCGGGTGTACCCCGCAGATCGAGCACCGCGGCGATGCCGGCCGAGCCGATGGCCACGTCGGTGACGCCCCGGCGCCACGTCCGCCCGAACGTGTCGCTGACGATGACGGCCACCTCGACCCCAGCCTTGCCGCGCAGGCCGTCGCGGATGCGCCGGGCCGAGCGGTCACTGTCCTCGGGCAACAGCGCGGCCCAGCCCTCTTCGACGTTGGACAGGTCGATGCCGGCGTTGGCGCACACGAACCCGTGCTTGGTTTCGCTGATGATCAGATCCCCCCGCCGCCGCAGGATGCGCACCGACTCGCGCTCGACCAGGGGCTTGTGGTTGAGCGGATCGGTCGGATCGATCTCGACGAGTTGATTCTCGGCCTTGGACACGATCTTCTGGGTCACCACGACCACATCACCGTCGGCCAGCGCGGTATCGCTGCCGGCGGTGGCGGCCGCGGCGATGATCGAGGCCAGATCATCGCCGGGTCGAATCTCGCCGATGCCGTCGATGGCAAAGACGTCCAGCCGGCTCATCTCGCGCCCGCCAGGACGACCTGGGCCAGGGCGGCGGAGCGCTGGGGGCTGGACATGATCGTGTCGGTGACGACGCAACGCACGCCCTCGGCCTCGACCGCTCCGGCGAGAGCGGCATCCGCCGTATCGATGACCAGGGTGGAGGCCACCTCGGCGTATATCCGGGCCACCCCCACGACCGAGCTCTCGTGACCCAGCTCGGAAAGCAGGCGGTCGGCGGGGCCCTTGAGGGCGGCGCCGGCCACGATGGGCGACACGGCCACCACGTCCTGGCGCCGGGCCACCACCGCCTCGCGAACCCCAGGCACGGCAAGGACGGGGCCGATAGACACGATGGGGTTCGACGGCGCGATCACCACTGTGGCGGCGCCGGCGATGGCCTCGAGCACGCCGGGGGCGGGTGCGGTGTCCTCGGCGCCGGCGAAGCGCACCGCCGAGACCGGCACCGCGTGCCGGCGTTGCACGAAGTACTCCTGGAAGCTGATCTCCTGGCCGTCCGGGTCGTCATCCACGATGGTCACCCGGGTACGGAGCTCGTCATCGGTGACCGGCACCAGGCGGAGCTCCAATCCCCAGGCGGCGGCGATCTCGGCGGTCACCTCGCTGAGGCTGCCCCCGGCCCGGCGCCGGGCGGTGCGGAACAGGTGCGTCCCCAGATCGCGGTCGCCCAGGTTGAACCAGGCACCCCCGTCGTAGCGACGCAGGCTCTCCATGGCCTGCCACGTCTCGCCGCCCAGGCCCCAGCCCCGCTCGGGGTCGATGGCCCCGGCCAGCGTGTAGGTGACGGTGTCGAGGTCGGGGCTGATCTCCAGGCCGTGAAGGACGAGATCATCGGCGGTGTTCACCACCGCCGTCAGGGTGGCCGGGTCGACCACCTGGACCAGCCCGGCCAGCAGGCGAGCGGCGCCCACCCCGCCGGCTAGCACCACCGTCTCTCCGGCGCGGGCGTCGGTCACGGGCGGAAGGCCCGGCTGCGGGACACCTCGTCGAGGTCGCCGTCCACCATCATGTGCACCAGTTCGGAGAACGAAGTCTTGGGTTTCCAGCCGAGCTCGGTGCGGGCGTTGGTGGCATCGCCCACGAGCAGGTCCACCTCGGCGGGCCGGAAGAAGCGCTCGTCCTGGATGACGAAATCCTGCCAGTCGAGGCCGACGTGGCTGAAGGCCAACTCGCAGAACTCTCGCACCGTGTGGGTCTCGCCGGTGGACACGACATAGTCGGCGGGCGTGTCGCGCTGCAGCATCATCCACATCGCCTCGACGTAGTCACCGGCAAAACCCCAGTCCCGCTGCGCCTCGAGGTTGCCCAGGCGCAACTCCGAGTCGAGCCCGAGCTTGATGCGGGCCACCCCGTGGCTCACCTTGCGAGGCAGGAACTCCAACCCGCGGCGTGGGCTGTTGTGGCTCACGACGAAGCCCACGCCGGCGGCGTATCGCTCGGAATCGGTGGCGAGGTCACACATCCAGCCGGTGTAGTGGTCGGTCGTGACCTTACGGATCTCGTCCTGGGGCTTGCGCAGATGGGCGCCCCAGCGGCCCTTCGAAAAGCCAGTGCTCAGGTTGATCAGCCAGCTGGTGCCACCGCCGAGGGCGCCGGGCTGTTCGTAGATGCTGGCGCGGCGATCGAGGGCGGTGCGGGCCAGCCAGACGAGTCCTGCCGCCAGGGTGGGTGACGTCGTGCGGAAGGACTTGAACCGGTCGGTGCCGTTGCCAGCCTTCAGACCGTCTCCGGCGTGGTAGCCAGCCAGGAACGACTCCTGGAGCCAGGTGGCCGCGTTGAGCACGCGGACGGGAACCCGCTTCGAGCGGTCCCGGTTGTAGATCGCGGACCGCAGCATCCGCCCATAGGCGCCGTTGCCTCGCAGCTCGACGCTGGGTGTGCGGGCGGCGCTGAAGGCCGAGGGGCTGCCCTCCGACTTGGTCGACCATCCGGCAGCTACACGGGCCCAGCATGCGGCGGCTTCGGCCAGGATCGACTCGTCAGACCCAGTGACGCGGACGTGCCCATCCTCGGAGACGTAGCCGTCGGCCACCACGATCCCGAGCAGCCAAGCCTCCTCCTCGGTCATCGTGGTCGCCCAGGTGGCATGGGGCTGATCGGACAAGCGCACCCGCTCGCCCGGCTCGAATGTTCGGGCCTCTTTCTGGTCGATAGGTTCGCCGTCCGCCGCGAACACCACGTGGTCGCGCGTGGAGGTGTGCACGCCCCCTCGGCCGTGGATGGTGACCGCATCCCCGTCGTACCAATAGGCGGTGCGAGCGGTGCACCGCACCCAAGTGGAACCGTCCCAAACCTCGTAGCCGCCGCCCCCGGACTGATAGCGCGTGCCCTCAGCCGGGTCGGTGCGATGGGGAACGATGTCGCCGATCGGCACGATGTCAACCAGGCCGTGCCGACGAACCGCCACCGGGGTGTGGGCCGGGACACTCTCGTGGTTAAACAAAATGCCTGAAGAGGCATGCAGCTCGTAGCTCTCCCGGTAGTTGACCGTGATCCAGTGGCCGTAGACCTTGGCCACCCCGTAGGGGCTGCGGGGGTGGAACGGCGTCGACTCTCGCTGGGGGACCTCGACCACCTTGCCGAACATCTCGCTGCTCGACGCCTGGTAGAAGCGGATGTCGGGGTCGACGATGCGGATGGCGTCGAGTAGGCGGGTCACGCCCAGACCGGTGATCTCCCCGGTGAGGACCGGCTGGCCGAACGAGGTCTGCACGAAGCTCTGGGCGGCCAGGTTGTAGACCTCATCGGGGCGGTGGAGCCGCAACACCTCGATGAGCGACGCCTCATCGAGCAGGTCGCCCGGCACCAGTTCGAGCGCGTCTTGGATGTGGGCGATGCGCTCGAATGTGACGGTGCTGCTGCGCCGCACCATGCCGATCACGTCGTAGCCCTTGGCCAGCAGGAGCTCGGCCAGGTAGGAGCCGTCCTGTCCGGTGATGCCGGTGATGAGCGCTCGTCTGGTCATGGGTCCCGGTCTACCCTCTGTGGTACGGATCGTCTGCTAAGTGGGTTGGCACATGCCCGAAAACCTCGGACGTCGCATCGCGGCCCATCGGGCCAAGCTGGGGCTCACCCAGCAAGAGCTTGCTGACCGGCTGGCCGTGTCGCGGGTGGCCGTCTCGCACGTGGAATCGGGGCTGAGTGATCCCGGTGAGCGCACGGTCACGCTGCTTGCCGGCATCTTCAAGGTCGAACCCCACGAGCTGGTCGCCGGGACGGCGTACCCTACCGCCAAGGCCGATCGCCTCCCCGTCGTGGCCGCCCGCTACACCGAGGTCGAACTCCAGCTCGAGCTGCTGGACCGGGATCGGACGTGGCTGGATCAGGTGCCGCCGGCCGAGGCCGAGCGGGTGCTCGAGCACTGGCGGGTCCGTCTCAGGTTCCTGGCCGCAGAGAGCCATGACGCTGGGGAGCTCGAGCTCGTGAACGAGGCTCGCCGCCAGATCGGCGACTGGCTCAGCGATCAGCGCCGCCGGCAGGACTGACGGCACGACGGGTCAGACCCCGACGCGTTCGCGCCATTCGTTCAGCAGGTCCGCCAGTGTCTGTTCGATGGGGATCTCGGGCTCCCAACCCGTGGCTTTGGTCAGCTTGGTGGCGTCGCCGCGCAGGACCGGCACGTCCACCGTGCGTTGCCGGGTCGGATCCTCCTCGAGGCGCATCGGGTGGCGGGCTGCGGCCACCAGCCGGTGGGCCAGGTCGCTGATGGCCAGATCCACCCCCGAGCAGACGTTGTAGGCCTCACCGGCCTCGCCGTGCTCGATCAGGAGCCTGTAGGCCCGCACCACATCGCGCACGTCGGTGAAATCGCGCCGGGGGGACAGGTTCCCGACCGGTATGACCTCGGTCCCGTCGAGCTCGTTGAGGGCGACGCGCTCGGCGATGGCGGCCGCCACGAAGCGGTTCGTCTGGCCCGGACCGAGATGATTGAAGGCCCGCACCCGCAAGACATCCAACCCGTAGCCCAGCCAGGCTTGGAGCCCGACGAAATCGGCCGCTACCTTGCTCGCCGCGTACGGCGTGACGGGGCGCATCGGGGTGTCCTCGGTGAGCGGGAGCTCGCCCAGGCTGACCCGGCCGTAAACGTCGGCGCTGCTGATTGAAAGGACCCGCGGCCGCCCCGTTGAGCCCGTGGTCGCCAAACAGGCCTGGACCAGGTTCAAGGTGCCGACGGCGTTGGATTCGAACGTGGCCAGGGGCTCGTCCCAGGAGGCGCCCACGTCGCTCCACCCCGCCAGGTGGTAGACGGCGTCGGGCCCCAGACCGACGACGAAGGCAGTCAGTGCTTCGGGGTCGAGCAGATCGGGCCCGTTGTGACGATCTACCCCGATGACCTCATCGCCCGAGGCTTCGAGGTGCGCGCTGAGATGACCGCCGACGAAGCCTGCCGCCCCGGTCACCAGTGCTTTCATCAGCCGAAGGCCACTCCTGTACGCCGACCGGGACGGGGGGAGTGTAGGCCGCGGGCGCTGGCGCTCAAGAACCGGAGGCGGCCAACTCGGCGTAGAGCGAGCTGAGGCGCTCCGTCGTTGTGTCCCACGAGTAGTGATCGGCCTGTCGGCGGCCCCGAGCGACCAGGGTCGCGGTGTACTCGTCGTCGTCGAGCACCTGTCCCAAGGCGGCGGCCAGTGCCTCGGCGTCCTGTGGCGCCACGAAGACGGCGGCGTCGCCCAACACCTCGGGGAGTGCGCCGACCCGGGTGGCCACCACGGGCGTGCCCTTGGCCATGGCTTCGAGCGGTGGCAGGCCGAATCCTTCGTAGCGGGACGGGAACGCGTACACGGAGGCCTCCCGCAGGAGCGCCTCGCGCCGGTGGTCGTCGACCCAGCCGGTACGCACGATCCGTGACCGGTGGTGACTGGCGGACACGGCCTCGGTAAGGGCGGCGGCACCCCATCCGTCGGGTCCGGCGATGACGAGGCGGAGCTCGGGATCGTGCTCCGCCCGCAGGTCGAACGCCCGGACCAGCAGGGGCAGGTCCTTGCGGGGCTCGACCGTGCCCAGGGCCAGGACGAACCGGCCGCCAGGAGCCAATCCGGTGGGAGTGGTCGGATCAGCTCGGCCGTCAACGTGCGGGTCCGGGGCCACCACCCCGTTGGGGATGACCACCACCCGCTCGGGTTCGATGGCGAAGGTAGCCACGACCTCGTCCGCCACGAACTGGGACACCGTGTGGACCGTCGCCCCACGGCGGATGGCCCGGCGGATCAACCCTGGGTACTCGAGGGTGTCGCGGGTGCACAGTTCGGGGAAGCGCACGCACGCGAGATCGTGGACCGTGACGACGGCGGCCGCACGACGGCTCGGCGGAACCACGAAATTCGGTCCGTGGACCACATCGACCGCGCCGGTCCACCACTCGATCGGGGGCAGGTCGGTGCGAGACCAGCCGAGACGCAGCGGCCGGGCAGCCATGGGGCGCCGGGCGAGGCCGACGCCGGGGGGCAGCTCGCTGGCCAGCCCGGTTCGACCGCGCCAGGTCACCCCGTAGGCGACCACGTCGAGGCCGGGACGCTCAGCCAGGCGGGCCAGGACCTCGGCGGTGAACACGCCGACGCCGGTGCGAGGCCCGAGCAGGGCGGTGGCGTCGTAGGCGAGTCGCATTCCCGAGGAGCGTAGTGATCAGCGACCGTCGGGCTCGTCGGTGGCGTTGATGTGACCAGTGACCACCCGCAGGTGACGACCGACCGCGTCGACCTGAGGTTTCAGGCTGGCCTCCACCTCGCGCCGCCGAACCTGGGCTTTTTGGAAGGCGAGGACGCCGAATCCGATGCTGGCGTAGAACGTGTTTCGCAGCACCCGGTTGGCTTCCGTGGTCATGGACGGATCGTGACAGAGCGGCTACGAGGCGGCAAGCCGGGCCGCCGCGGGGCTGTCGTGGACCCTGCGGGAGGCTCGCCGGGGTGATCCGCGACGTCGAGCCAGGCGACTACCCTGCGGCGGTCGTGAATTTGCCGGACCAAACCCCACCCCCGCCTGACCCGCAAGCCGAATCGGCCGCCCCGGAGCCAGAGCCAGAACCGGTCACGATCGAGCTTGAGGCGGCCATCCCTCCGGTGGTGGTGGTCATGGTGACCTACAACCCCGGCCCGTGGCTCGAAGAGGCCCTGGCCAGCGTGTCGGCCCAGGGGTATGCCAACGCCTCGCTGCTGGTCATCGATTCAGGCAGCGACGAGGACCTGGAGATACGGATCGCCGCCGTCGCGCCCGATGCTCACCTGCGTCGCCTGCCAGACAACGTGGGGTTCGGCCCGGCGGCCAATGATGTGTTGCGAGCGGTCGAGGGCGCCGCGTTCTACCTGTTCTGCCATGACGACGTCCGACTCGACCCCGACGTGATCCAGGTGATGGTGGAGGAGGCCTACCGCTCCAACGCTGGCATCGTCGGGGGCAAGGTCGTCCAGTGGGACCAGCCGGACCGCATCCTGCAGGTGGGCATGGGGGCGGACAAGACGGGGGCGCCGGCGCCGATCGTCGAGCGCGGCGAACTGGATCAGGAACAGCACGACGCCGTGCGTGACGTGTTCTACGTGCCCGGCGCCGCCACGCTCGTGCGGACCGATCTATTCGAAGCGCTCGGCGGCTTCGACCCCGGGATCGAACTCCTCGGGGAGGACCTCGACCTGTCATGGCGGGCTCACGTCGTGGGGGCGAGGGTCCTGGTAGCTCCGGGGGCGCGGATCGCGCACCTCGAAGCCCTCGGCGAGCGGCGGCCGGTCGATGACCGCCGCCGCCTGCAGATGCGCCACCGCTTGCGCCCCAGCCGTATCTGTTACACGTTCGGCTCGCGGCTGCGGGTGCTGCCCCTGGCCTTCGCGGTGGCCGTGATCGAGGCGGTCCACAGCGTGGTGGTGGGTCGGTTCCGCCAGGCGTCCGACGTCTTGAGTGCGTGGTGGTGGAACGTCCTCCGCCACGGCGAGATCCGGTCCCGACGCAGGGAGCTCAAGGCGGAGCGGGCCGTCCCTGATCGCGAGATCCGACCACTTCAGGTGCGGGGGAGCGCCCGGCTCTCGGGGTTCCTGCGCGGTCAGTTGGGCTCCGGCGATGATCGCATCGGCTCAGTGGCCGGTGCGGGGCGCGAGCTGGTCACGAACCTCCGCTCGACCAACGCCCGATCCTCGGTCATGGCCTGGTTGGCCGTGCTCGTGCTGCTGGTGCTCGGGAGCCGCCAGCTCTTGACCGACGGCATCCCGGCCGTGGGGCAGTTTGCCCCCTTCCCTGCCCATCCCTCCGTGCTCGTGCACCAGTGGCTGAGTGGGTTCCGCGACGTGGGCCTCGGATCCGAGACGCCGGCCCCCAGCTTGCAGGAGGCGCTGGGTGCCCTCGGCTACCTGTTCTTCGGTGCCATGGGGCTCCTGCGCACGGTCGTTGTGTTGGGCGCCCTGCCATTGGGTGCGCTCGGGATGTGGCGCCTGGCCCGCCCCATCGGGTCTCGTCGGGCCCGGATCGTGGCCCTCGTGGTGTACACGTGCATCCCGGTGGGCTTCAACGCCGTCGCCGAAGGTCGCTGGACGGGCCTGGTGATCTACGGGTTCGCGCCGTGGATGGTGAACCAGCTGGCCAAAGGATCCCGTTTGGCACCGTTCGGGCCGATTGGGGACCCGCCCGGGCCGGGGGCTGCTGACCGGCCCGTCACCCAGCGGGTGCTGCTCTTGGGGCTCGTCACCGCCTTGGCCGCGCTGGTGACCCCGGTGGCGATCGTCATGGTGCCGGTCATGGCCCTGATGCTGGTGGTCGGGGGGCTGGTGGTGGGTGAGGTCCGCGGCGCCGGGCGGATGCTCGGCATCGGCGTCGCCGGTGCCGCCACCGCCCTCGTGCTCCAGCTGCCGTGGAGCATCAGCCTGGTGACCGGTGGCTGGCAGGCCCTGGTGGGGGTCACGTCGCTCGGCGGCCGCGCGCTCACCACCGGGGCGATCGTGCGGTTCGAGACCGGTCCGTTCGGCGCGGCCCCCCTGGGGTGGCTGCTGCTTCCCGCCGGCCTCCTTGCCCCGCTCATCGGCCGCCGGTGGCGGTTGGGGTGGGCGGCCCGCTGCTGGGCACTGGTGGTGGCCGGCTTCGCCGCCACCCTGGTGATGGCCGGTGGCTCGTACCCTGGTTGGTACCCGGCGCCCGAGGTGCTCCTGGCCCCCGCCGCGGTCGGCCTCGCCCTGGCCGCCGGGCTGGGCATGACGGCATTCGAGGTGGATCTCCCCGACTACCGCTTCGGCTGGCGGCAGGTGGCATCGGTGCTGGCCGCCCTGACGCTGGCGGCGGGAGTGCTCCCGGCGCTGGCCGCGGCGTCGTCCGGCCGATGGGGACTCCCGGAGAGTGACTTCGCCCGCCCGCTGCGAAACCTGGAGACCAAGCACGGGGACGGCCAGACGTTCCGCGTGCTTTGGCTGGGTGATGCCAACCTCCTGCCCGTCGCGGGCTGGGCGCTCGATGCTCCGCCGGTGAGCAACCTGGGTCAGGGGTCGGTCCTGGCGTACGCCACCTCCGAGGACGGCATGGGTGACGTCACCGGCACGCCGGCGGGGACCGACGCCGGAGCGACCGCGCAGGTAGCCGACGTGATGCGCATCGCGGCCGCGGGCGGCACGTCCCGCCTTGGTGCCCTCCTGGCCCCCATGGGCATCCGCTACCTGGTCGTGCCGCTCGGCAACGCGCCCCGCCCTTTCGGCACCGGGTCGGTGGTCGAGCCCACGGCGCTCCTCACCGTGCTCGATGCCCAGCTCGATCTGTCGAACGTGGAGGTGGCACGGGGCGTCGTCGTCTACCGCAATGCAGCCTTCGGGCCGGAGCGGGCCGAGCTGGCAGCGGGGACGACCTTCCCCAGCGGGGGCCCCGGGTTGGCCGAGCGGGTCGTGCCCGGCCTCACCGGCGCTCCCACCGCCTTGCCCGACCAGCGCGGCTACCAGTCGTTCGCCGGTTCGGTGGCCGAACCGGCCACGGTGTACCTCGGGGTGGCGTCATCGTCGCGCTGGCAACTGCACGTCGATGGGCAACTGGCCACTCGGCAGGACGTGTTGGGCTGGGCCAACGCGTTCACCGTCGACGCCGGCCAGGACGCCACCCTCGTGTACCAGACCGCATGGTGGCGCCTGCCCGTCCTGGTCGGCCAGACGTTGTTGTGGGCGCTCGTGCTCGTGTATCTGTTCCGGACCCGGGTGCGCATCGAAGAGGCGCTTGACCTCGACGAGTTGAGTGGCGAAGGAGCGATGGCGTGAGTCGCCGCTCGGAGCGCAAGGGTCGGCCGTCGCCGAAGGCCGCATCGTCGACCCCGACCCCGCCCAAGACCCGACGCGCCGGTAGCCCACGGGCGCGCTCGGGTCCCGCGGCGCCTGCGGAGCGCGGTGTGTGGCGGTGGCCGGTGGTCGTCGTTCTCCTGGTGGCGGCCGTCGCCGGTGTCTCCGTGCAACGGGATCGTGACGACCACCCGCCGGCCACCGCGGCGGTGGACACCGCCGGACTCTTGCCCGTGGCATCGGCCGCCGACGCGCTCAGCTCGACGTGGTATTGCGCCGGCGGCACCGCGACCGGGACCAAGGAAGGCGACGCCGAGCAGACGGTGCAGATTGCCAACGCCGCCGACCATTCGGTGACGGCCAAGGTCACCGTGGTGCCGAGCGAGGGTCAGCCGGTGACCAAGGCCGTGGACGTGCCGGCCAGGGGTCGGGCCGATCTGGTGGTGTCGAGCGTGGTCAAGGCGCCCTACGCGGCAGCCGTAATCGAGATCCCCGGAGGCCAGGCGGCCGTGAGCCATGTGCTGGGGGGTCCTACGGGGAAGGCCATGGCGGCGTGTTCGTCGTCGCCGTCGTCCAACTGGTACATACCGGCGGGCACGTCCAAGCGGGGGACCCGGCAACTGCTAGCCGTGTTCAACCCGTTCCCCAGCGAGGCGGTCGTCGGGGTCAGCTTCGAGACCGACGACGGGGCCAGGACCCCACAGAAGTTCGAGGCGATCGTCGTGCCGGGGCAACGGGTGGCCCTGCTCGACATCTCCGCGGTGGTCACGGTCCGAACCCAGATCGCCACCACCGTCAACGTGCGCTCGGGCCGGGTGGTGGTGGACCAGATCCAGCTCGCCAACGGCACCCAGGACACGGCGGCATCGTTGGCCGTCACCCCCGGGGCTCCCCAGGCCAGTCCCACCTGGTGGTTTGCCGATGGACCAGCCGGTGAAGGCCTGTCGACGACGATGGTGGTGCAGAACCCGTCGGACGACACCGCCGATGTCCAGCTGCAGATCCGGCTCGACCGCGCCGAGGCGAACGGGTCGGTCGCTCCGTTCGAGGTGTCGATTCCGGCCCACCAGTACAGCGAAGTAGACGTGAGCGGTGCCGGCCGGGTGCCCCAGGGCGTCGGCTACACGGCGGCGGCCGTGTCCACCAACGGAGTGCCCATCGTGGCCGAGCGCCTGGTGAGTGAGGTGGCGCCGGCGTCACCCACCGGGATGACCATCACCATGGGCTCGCCGGTGACGGCGACGAACTGGCTCGTTCCGGTGGCGTCAGCCCCCTACGTCTCCGCCACCACGGTCGTGGTCACCAATCCGTCGTCGACCGACCCGGTGACCATTTCGGTGTCGACGGTCGGCGGCGGCGCCCTGAAGCCGGTAGCGGACGGGACCGGGGTACAGATAGCGGCAGGGGGTCGCGGTGGCTTCCAGATCCCGACCGGGCCGAACACCCCGGAGGTGGCGGTGGACGTCGAGTCCGATGGGCCCGTGGTGGTCGAGGCCCGCACGGTGTTCGTGACCGGCGGCCTGGCCGAACCCTTGGCTATCCCCGTCCAGCCATCGGCCACCGTGGCCGCGTCGGGGATCCCTGCTGTCCCGCCCGGTGAGGTCGTTCCCTCGGTGCCCGGTGCCGGCCCGGGTGACGGCGGAGGCGGAGGTACTTCGGTCCCCAACGATCTGACCACGACCACCGCCGCTCCGGCATCGACCACGCCCCCGGCCGGGGCGAACCCGGGAGGCTGACGTGGAGCGACTGCTCATCGCCGGCGCCCTGACTGCCATTGCGGTGGTGGTGGCGCTGATCCTGCGCCGCCGCAAGCCCGATCCGCCCACCCAGCCCCTCTGGACGGTGCCGGCCCAGCTCGACCGCCAAGACTTCCTCCGCCCGGATGCGCCATGGCTGGTTGCCGTGTTCACGTCGTCCACCTGCGGCTCCTGCGCTGAGCTGATCGCCAAGGCCCTCCCCCTCGAGAGCGATGCCGTGGCGGTCCATGACGTCGAGTTCGTGGGCCGCCGTGATCTGCACGAGCGCTACGGGATCGATGCCGTTCCGACCGTGGTGATCGCCGATGACGAGGGTGTGGTGCGGGCCTCGTTCGTGGGCCCGGTCACCGCTACCGACCTGTGGGCCACCCTGGCCGAGGTGCGCGAGCCGGGGTCGACGCCGCCGGCGTGTGACCATGGCCAACCGAACTGAGCGCCGATGGCGAGCTAGACGTTGGGCAAGCCGGGTGCGGTCGGGCTAGCGGGCATGACCGGTGCGGCGGAGCTCTCGCCGTTGCCGTTGCTGTCCGCGTGGGGGGTCGAAGCCACCGCGGCGCTGCTCTCGGCCAGCTCGATCAGGCGGGTCACCTCTGAGCCTACGATGGTCTCGTGCTCGAGCAGCGCCCGGGCCACGAGATCGAGGGCTTTGCGGTGTTCGGTCAGGACGATCCGGCACTGGTCCTCCTGCTCTCGCAGGATGCGCTCCACCTCTTCGTCGATGACGCGGGCGGTGTCGTCGCTGTAGTCCCGGGTGTGCATAAGGTCGTCACCGAGGAAGACCTGGTTCTGCGAGCCCCAAGCCATCGGTCCGATGCGCTTGCTCATGCCCCACTCGCGGACCATCTTTCGGGCCCGTTCGGTGGCGACCACCAAGTCGTTGTTGGCGCCGGTGGACACCACCCCGAAGACCAGTTCCTCGGCGATGCGACCACCCATCGCCACGGCGATCGACTCCTCGAGATAGTGCTGGTCGTAGCTGTGGCGCTCCTCGGCCGGAAGGTACTGGGTGACTCCCAGGGCCATGCCCCGGGGCAGGATCGTGACCTTGTGGATCGGGTCGGTGTTGGGCAGCACGGCACCGCAGACGGCGTGGCCGGCCTCGTGGTAGGCCGTCTGCTCCTTTTCCTTCTCAGACAGCACCGTGGACTCGCGCTCTTGACCCATGAGCACCCGGTCGCGAGCTTGCTCGAAGTCCTGCATGAAGACGGAATCCACTCCGCGACGAACCGCGAACAGGGCGGCCTCGTTCACCAGGTTGGACAGGTCGGCACCGCTCATGCCGGGGGTGCCCCGCGCCATGATGGACAGGTCGACATCCGGGGCGATGCGCTTGCCCTTGCAGTGCACGCCGAGGATGGCCAGGCGTTCGGGGTACTCGGGCAATGGCACCACGACCTGGCGATCGAAGCGACCCGGGCGCAACAGCGCGGGGTCGAGGATGTCGGGTCGGTTGGTGGCCGCCATCACGACGATGCCGGTCGTAGCCTCGAAGCCATCCATCTCCGACAGCATCTGATTGAGCGTCTGCTCGCGCTCGTCGTGGC
>DHIQ01000037.1:0-9026 GCA_002403895.1 Candidatus Neomicrothrix sp. UBA4742 | reverse complement strand
TCGCGCTCGTCGTGGCCGCCGCCCAGGCCGGCGCCGCGCTTGCGCCCGATGGAGTCGATCTCGTCCACGAAGATGATGGCCCGGCCCGTCTTGCGGGCGGAAGCGAACAGGTCACGCACGCGGCTGGCGCCGACGCCCACGAACATCTCCATGAAATCGGAGCCGGTCACTGACATGAAGGGCACGCCGGCCTCGCCGGCCACCGCTCGGGCGATGAGGGTCTTGCCCGTCCCGGGGGGACCGACCAGCAAGATGCCTTTGGGGATGCGGGCGCCGATCTCGGCGAAGCGCTCGGGGTACTTGAGGAAGTCGACGACCTCGGTGATCTCTTGCTTCACGCCCTCGTAGCCGGCGACGTCGGCGAAGGTCGTACCCGGACGCTCGCTGCTGTAGGTCTTGGCCTTGGACCGACCGATGGACATGATGCCGCCCATCTGGCCCTGGGCCCGGCGCTGCATCCATACGAAGAAACCGATCAGTAGCGCCACCGGGAGCAGCAACGGGAGAAGTGTGGCCCAGATGCTGGATTCGGGGGTCTCGAACTTGACGCCCTTGGAGGCGAACAGGTTGGCGTCGTCGTCGGGAAGCGGGACGGGCCCGGTCGTCTTGACCTTTGTCCCGTCGTTCAGTTCCCCGGAGATCTTGCCGTTCGTGTTGTTGTAGGTCGCGGTCTTGACCTCACCGGCGCCGACTTTGTCCTTGAAGACGCCGAACGCGATGTCGGAGCCGCTGGCGTTGTTGGACACCATCGACACCAGGGCGATGCCGAGGATGACGGCGAGCAGCACCCAGATCATCCATTTGGGCCACCCCTGATCGCTGCCGAACCGGCCCGATCCGTTCTTCTCCGGGTTCGGAGGCGGTGGGGGGATCTCAGAACTCATGCGCTACAGCGTAGAAGAGATCAGCGAGAATCCCTGTCACGAAGGCCAGGAACTGGGACCTCGCCTCACGATGCCCGGAATAGCGGGGTGACCGACATGCGCCGGTCGCTCAGTGCCCACCCGTTGGGCACCGTCATGCCCGCCGAATGGCGTCGGCACAGGTCGTAGGTGGCGGGGTGCGCTTCGTCGGCCACGTAGTCGAGCCAGACGGTGCGGTCGGCGTAGTCGTAGCCGAGCGTGGCCGTGGTGGGCTCGCTACAGCCCGGGCGGGCGCACTGGCGGGTCATAGGTTGCTCCTCCGGTCCGAGCGACGGCGAAAACCTAGCCAAGCGTGCCGTGGGTGGGGCGGACCCCGTGACGTGCTGGCCTAGGCTGCGCCGGTGATCGACCCGACTCCCCGCGCCGGTTGGGATCCGCCCGACGAGTCGGCCGCGGGACCCGAGGTAGGGTTCGACGGACTGCCCGGTCTTGCTCCCCGCTGGGGTCTCGGTGATGTCGCCATCGGCTTCTTCGGAGCGGAGTTGCTGGCTGCGATTGCGTACCTGGTGGTGCTGTCGGTCACCAACTTCGGCGCCAGCGGGGCCAGCGGCACGGGCGCCGCCTTCGGTCAGGTCGTCGGCCACGTCGCCACCGGTGCGGCACCCGCCTACAAGCCACCGATGTCGCTGTGGCTCACTGCGGTCCTGCAGGTTCCGCTGTGGGCGGGGTTGTTGGGCGTGCCCATCTGGGCCGTCAAGACCAAGGGCAATGGCCCGGTCCGCGACCTCGGGCTGCGATTCCGTTGGTTCGACGTCCCCCTGGGGCTGGCCATCGGGGCCGTCGCCCAGTTCGTGCTGGTCCCGCTGATCTATTGGCCCATCTTCAAGCTCATCGGGCACCAGGATGTCTCCGCCGCCGCCCGCCAGCTCACCGACCGCGCCACCGACACCGTCGGCATCGCCTTGCTCTTCCTCATTGTGGGTATCGGCGCGCCCTTTGCTGAGGAGATCTTCTTCCGGGGCCTCACCCAGCGGTCCCTTCAGCGCCGCGGGGGAGCGGTGGTGGCCATCGTCGTCACTGCCGTGTTCTTCGCCCTCACCCATTTCGAGTTCCTCCAGTTCCCGGCCCTGTTGGCCTTCGGGTTGGTGCTCGGCGTCCTCGCGCACCGGACGGGCAGGCTGGGGTTGTCGATCTCTGCCCATGTGGGATTCAATCTCCTGGCCGCCGCCGCCCTGGTGTGGAATCTGGGTTTGCCCGGGTGAGATGGACGGTGGCGAACGCAGCGAGCACGTCGATCTGGCTCCCCGTGACCGCATCGGGGGCGCCGGGGATGACACCATGAGCAGGTCATGGCCGACACCCTGATCGACGATCGCCCCGGACCAGGCCCCGAGGGCCCCGACGCGCCCGGCGGCGAAGCGCCCGGTGGGCCCGACGCCGAAACGCCGACCGGGCACCGGGGCCGGATCGGGCGTGCCTGGGAGGGCTTCATCGGCATGCCCATCGAGGGCTGGATCACCCTGTTCATCGTCGGCTTCTGTGTGGGCTTCGTGTTCGTGCAGCTCGGCCCGTCCCGGGTGCTGGCCAACAACACTCCCGCCGGCGGTGACATGGGGGCCCATGTGTGGGGTCCGGCCTACCTGCGCGACCACCTGCTCCCGTCGGGCCGGCTCAGCGGGTGGACGCCGGACTGGTACGCCGGGTTCCCCGCCTACAGCTTCTACATGGTGATCCCCTCGCTGGCCATCGCCCTGCTCAGCTACGTCATCCCCTATGGCATCGCCTTCAAGCTGGTGGCCATCAGTGGGGTGCTGTCGCTGCCGGTGGCAGCCTGGGCATTCGGGCGCCTCAGCCGCCTGCCCTTCCCGGCGCCGCCCATGCTGGCGGTGGCCGCCACCGCGTTCTTGTTCGATCGGTCGTTCTCGATCTACGGCGGCAACATCGCTTCGACCCTGGCCGGCGAGTTCGCCTTCTCCATCTCGCTCACCTTCGCCGTGCTCTACCTCGGGGTACTGGCCCGGGGGCTCGAGACCGGCAAGCACCGCGCCTGGGCGGCGGCGCTGCTGGCCCTCACCGCGCTGTGCCACCTGATCCCCCTGTTCTTCGCGCTGGCCGGGACGCTGGTGTGGATCGCGCTGCAGTGCAACTGGGGACGGGTGCGGCTGTGGCTGTGGGCGTTCATGGTGGCCGCCTCGTTCGGCCTGGCGGCTGTGGCCGGCGACCTGATCCTGCCGTCCGGTCAGCGGGACTGGCCCATCTACGCCCCCGCTGCCGTCTTCTTCATCGCCCTGGTGGCGCTCACCGCCGCCGTCCTGGTCGTGATCGACCTCATCGAGACTCGGAGCCGGTGGCGGTTGACCCTGCCGGTGCTGGCCGTCGGCGGTCTGCTGTCGGCGTTCTGGGTGGTGCCCTTCTATCTCCTCCACGCCTACATGAACGACATGGGCTGGGAGAAGAAGGTCGACTACGCCAACCTCTTGTTCCAGCGGTCCAAGCTCGACACCCAGCTCAGCAACCGGCCCGGGCTTGAATACCTGCTCGCCCTGGCCGTGCTCGGGGCGCTGCTGTCCCTCGTGTACCGGCGGCGGGGCGGGCTGTTCTGGCTGGCCATGGCGGCCATCTCCGCCGTGGCCTTCCTCTACATGCCCCAGGGTCGGTTGTGGAACGCCCGCCTGTTGCCGTTCTACTACCTGGCGCTCTACCTGCTCGGGGCCGTCGGCATCGCCCTGTTCTGTCGGGCCCTGGCCCAGCTGGTGGCGGCTGACGTCCGGCGCCCGTCACGACCCATCTTGTGGATCGGGGCAGTGGCCATGTGGGGCGCGTGGATGATCGTGCTGGGCTTGCCGCTGCACACGCTGCCCTACGGCGGGTACGCCGCCGACGGCGCCACCTGGCAGTGGGGTCCGCTGAGCACGAAGGACTCCAGTTTCGTGACGGGGTGGGCCACCTGGAACTTCTCCGGCTATGAGGGCAAGCCGGCCTACCCCGAGTACTACGCCATCACCCAGACCATGAAGCAGCTGGGCCAGGACCAGGGTTGTGGTCGGGCCATGTGGGAACACGAAGAGCAACATGATCGCTACGGCACCCCGATGGCGCTCATGTTGTTGCCCTACTGGACCGACGGCTGCATCGGCTCGATGGAAGGCCTCTACTTCGAGGCCTCGGCGACGACGCCGTACCACTTCTTGAACCAGGACGAACTGTCCACCGCGCCTTCCAACGCGCAACGCGACCTGCCCTACGGACCGGGCGCCCCTTCCAAGGACGAATTCGACACTGGCATCCGCCACCTGCAGATGTTGGGCGTGAAGTACTACATGGCCATCTCGAGCCCGATGATCGATCTCGGCCGGTCCAACACGGGTCTCACCGAGGTGGCATCGAGCGGGCCGTGGGTCGTGTTCGAGGTAGCCGACAGTGAGCTCGTGACCCCCCTGAAGGCCGAACCGGCGGTGGTGGACGGGGCGGCCGCCGGTGGATCGACCTGGTTGCACGACACCGTCTCGTGGTACCTCGACCCCAAGCAATGGGACGTGCCGCTGGCGGCCTCGGGGCCACCGCAATGGCAACGGATCCAATCCGGTGACGTGCCCGAAACTCGTCCGGTGAGCACGACCACGGTGTCGAACATCGACACGTCGACCGACTCGATCTCTTTCGACGTCACCCAGGTGGGCGTGCCGGTAGTGGTCAAGGCGTCGTATTTCCCCAACTGGCAGGTGAGCGGGGCGGACGGGCCCTATCGGATCAGTCCCAACCTGATGGTGGTGATCCCCACCGCCAACCATGTCTCGCTGCACTACGGCTGGACGGATGTCGACATCTTGGCCTGGGCGCTCACCCTCCTCGGGCTGATCGGGGTGGTGTGGCTGGCCCGGGCCCGCCCGGTGGCGATGCCCGAGCCGCCCGAGGTGTGGCAGCCCTTCGACGAAGGCGACGCCGACGATCTCGACGACGACCCCCGAGACCTGGCGTGGTGGCTTGATCCAGACGATCCTTCGGTGAGCGATCCGACGGCCGGTGGCCACCCGCCGACGGCCGACTTACGTGCCGCGTCGGTGTTCGATCCGGGCACGGTGATCCTCGGCCCGGTCGCCGATGTCGCGGTGGCGGACCGTCCTCGCTCGTCGGCCGGCCAGGCCCCTGACCCCGCTCCCGAAGCGGCGGACGACCCGCCGCCCGAGGGGGGAACCTCGTGATCAGCGGGCGGCGGCGGCTCATGCGGATCACCGGTCTCTCGCCTCTGACCGCCGCCGCCACCAGGCTGGTGCGCGACCGGCGGGTGGCCCACATCCGGGTCAGGTTCGATCTGGAGCACCGGGTGCAACGCCCACCCGCACCAGGTACGTACCGCCTGTCGGTGGTGGTACCCGCCTACCGCGAGGGAGGCCGCATCGGCGAGACGGTCCGTCGGCTACGGAAGGATCTGGCGGTGCTCGACCAGCTTCCTGGGGAGGGGATGCCAGCTACCGCTGCGTTGGAGATCGTGGTGGTGGACGACGGATCTGATGACGGCACCGCCCTCGAGGCACGCGCCGCGGGGGCTGACCAGGTCATCGTGCTGCCCGTGAACCGGGGCAAGGGGGCGGCGGTGCGCGCCGGCATGCTGGCCGCGCTCGGGCGGACGGTGGCGTTCACCGATGCTGATCTGTCGTACGCGCCGGACCACCTCCTCGATCTCCTGGAGCCAGTCGAGGCGGGGTGGGATGTCGTCGTCGGTAGCCGCCGACACGACGACACCACCACGCTGGTGCGGGCCCGCCGGCTGCGGGAGATCGGGGGCCGGGCCATCAACCTGCTCACCCGGATCGTCCTGCTCGGCAAGTACCGGGACACCCAATGCGGCCTGAAGGCGTTCCGTTCCGACGTGGCCCAGGTGATCTTCGGGCATTCCCGCATCGACGGGTTCGCCTTTGATGTCGAAGTCTTCCATCTCGTCGAGGCCTACCAGTTGTCGCTGTCGGAGGTGCCGGTGCGAGTGGTGAACTCCAGTCGCTCGACCGTGCACGTGGTGTGGGACGCGCTGCGCACCGTTCGGGATCTGTTTCTGGTTCGCGCGTGGGCCCGACAGGGTGGCTACGACCTGGCTCCTGATGAAGTCCCGCTGGTGGCCCGCACCCCGGACTGACTGCTTGCCCCGGGACGGGTGGCGGCCGATCTGTGACCTCCACGGGGGAGCCAGTAGGGTACCGGGCCATGGTCGAGCGTGATCTCGCGGCAATATCGAGCATTTTCAAGGCGTATGACGTGCGTGGGACGGTCCCCGACCAGATAGACGCGCCCCTGGTCGAGCGCATCGGCGCCGCTTTTGCCGCGTTCGTGGCCACCGACCCGCAGACGCAGGGGACCGTGTTGGTGGCGCGAGACATGCGTCCCTCGGGCGTCGACCTGGTGGCCGCCTTCTCCCGCGGCGTCATGAGTCAGGGCATGGACGTCGTGGATCTCGGGCTGGCCTCCACCGATCTTCTGTTCTTCGCCGCCGGCCGGTTCGCCGCTCCGGGGGCCATGCTCACGGCCTCTCACAACCCGGCCCAGTACAACGGCATCAAGCTGTGCCTGGCCGGCGCCCGTCCCATCGGCGAAGACACCGGTTTGGCCGAGATCCGCGACCTCACGGTGGCGGGTGTTGCCCCGGCCGATCATGCCGGGACCCTCAGCTCACGTGACGTCCTGGACGACTTCGCCGCCCACGTGCATAGCTTCGTCGACGTCGACGCGCTGAAGCCGCTGCACATCGTGGCCGACACCGCCAACGGCATGGGCGGCCTGGTCGTCCCCGCCGTGTTCGAGGGCCTGCCATTCGAGGTCGAGATCATGTATGGCGAGCTCGACGGCACCTTCCCCAATCACCCGGCGGACCCGATCCAGCCCGAGAACCTGCGTGACCTCCAGGCCCGCGTCCTGGAGACCGGTGCCGACATCGGGTTGGCCTTCGACGGCGACGCCGACCGCGTCTTCCTGGTCGACGACCGCGGCGAGCTCGTCTCGGGGTCGCTCACCACGGCCATCGTGGCCGCTGAGATGCTCGAGAAGAACCCGGGCGCCACCATCCTCCACAACCTGATCTGCTCCAAGGCGGTGCCCGAGGTGATCCGCGAGCGCGGCGGTACCCCGGTTCGCACCCGGGTGGGCCACTCGCTCATCAAGGCGGTCATGGCCGACACGGGGGCCGCCTTCGGCGGTGAGCATTCCGGCCACTACTACTTCCGTGACAACTACCGAGCCGACTCCGGCATCATCGCCGCCCTGGTGGTGCTTGAGGCATTGTCGACGGCGGGCGCGCCGCTCAGCGAGCTCCGCCGCCCCTACGAGCGCTATGCCGCGTCGGGCGAGATCAACACTGAGGTGCATGACACGGGAGCCGTCATCGAGGCCGTCGCCGTCCGCTTCGCCGATGCCGACCAGGACCGGTTGGACGGGCTCACGGTCGATATGGGCGACTGGTGGTTCAACCTCCGCCCGTCAAACACCGAACCCCTGCTGCGCCTCAATCTGGAGGCACCCAACCCTGAGACGTGTGCCGCCCACGTCGAAGACGTCCGCACGCTGATAGCCGAAGCCGACGCCGCGGGCGCCGAAACCGCCCGCGCATCACCCTAACTAGGAGACCGCCATCATGGCCCTGGACACGCAACTGCTCGAGATCCTCGCCTGCCCGGAGGACAAAGGCCCACTGCTCTACTTCGAGGACGAGAACGCGCTGTACAACCCCCGCCTCCATCGGCGATACGTGATCCGCGACGACATCCCGATCATGTTGATCGACGAGGCCGAGGCCGTAGACGACGCCGAACACGAACGCCTAGTGGCCAAGGCTGAAGCTGACGGCATCAGGCCGACGTTCGAGGCCTGATCGATCGGGCCGGGGGGACGACGGGGTGGAAGCCAGGCTGGACACGCTAGGGATGTTCGAGGCGGCCGCCGCGCTGCCCGAGCAGGTGGTGACCGCGGTGGCAGCGGCGGCCGGCGTCGGTGGCCTGCCGGCCCATGACGACATCGAGAACGTTGTGGTCATGGGCATGGGAGGCAGCGGCATGGCCGGCGACGTCCTGCCCGTGATCGCCGGCCCGTTCATGTCTGTCCCGGTCGTCGTGCACAAGGGCTACGGGCTCCCCAACTTCATCGGAGAGGGCACGCTGGTGTTCGCCGTGTCGTTCTCGGGTAACACCGAGGAGACGGTCGAGGCGGCCTCGGAGGCCGTGGCCACCGGAGCCCGCCTGGTGGTGGTCACCGCCGGGGGCCGGCTGGGTGCGCTGGCCGACGAGTGCGGCGCGCCGTGGGTGCCCATCGACGCCACCATCCCGATGCCTCGCGCCGGGATCGGCGCGGTGAGCATCCCGCCGCTCGTGATCCTGGAGCGGATCGGGCTCTTCCCGGGCGCCACCGCCTGGATCGACGCCGCGGTGGATCAACTCCGGCGTCGGCGCGACCAGCTGGTGGCCGACCGCAACCCGGCCGAGCAGCTGGCCCGCGACATCGGGCGGCTCATGCCCATCATCTACGGCGGCGGGGGACTGGGAGCCGTCGCTGCGCTGCGGTGGAAGGCCCAGTTCAACGAGAACGCCAAGGTGCCGGCGTTTTCCAACCAGGTGCCCGAGCTGTGCCACAACGAGATCTGTGGGTGGGGCCAGAACGGCGACGTGACCCGGCAGGTGTTCGGGATGGTCAACCTCCGCCATGAGTTCGAACATCCGCAGATCGCCCGGCGATTCGAGCTGATCAACGGCCTGCTCGACGAGGTAGTGGCCGACATCCACGAGGTGGTGGCCGAAGGCGAGGGCGCTCTCGCCCAGCTGTTCGACCTGGTGCTGTTCGGTGACTTCGTCACGCTGCACCGCGCCGCGCAGGAAGGGATCGATCCCGGACCCGTCCCCGTCCTCGACGACCTCAAGCACGCCCTCGCTCAGGACTGACCCCGGCACGGCCGGAGCGAAGCGCACCCCGGCGGTGGCGTCAGGCGTAGCCGAGTACCCGTGGAGGGTTCCGCAGATCGCAGGGCTACTAGACGGATGAGCGGCCAGACGGCTACCTACAGTGGTGTGGTTCTGGACTTCTGACTCGGAGTCTGTACCATGAATCTCAATCTTCCCCGCCTTTCGGGCTTCACGCCTGGAATGGCGGGGATTTTTCTATCTGGAGGTGCATGATCGAGCGGCTCTG
>DHIQ01000148.1 GCA_002403895.1 Candidatus Neomicrothrix sp. UBA4742 | reverse complement strand
CACGCCCACCTGCGGATGCTCCTCGACGACATCATCGCCGACTCGCGTTGGGACCTGACCTATCTGGGCATGCAGATCATGGTCGAGGGCCTGGCCCTGGCCGCCTTCGGGTTCATGCACTCCATGACCCCCGACCCGCTGCTGAAGCAACTGCTGCGCTACGTCATGAGTGACGAGGCCCGCCACGTCGCCTTCGGCGTGCTGTCGCTCAAGGAGTACTACGCCGAGCTCACCGACGTGGAGTTGCGCGAGCGCCAGGAGTTCGCCTTCGAGGCAGCGGTGCGCATGCGTGACCGGTTGCTGGCCGTCGAAGTGTGGGAGCGCATGGGCGCCGACCCCAAGGAGATCATCAAGCGCATGCGCGGTGACCGCCTGGAGGACCCGTTTCAGCAGATGCTGTTCGCCAAGATCGTGCCCAACTGCAAGAAGCTGGGTCTTCTCGACGCCAGTGGCGGTTGGCTGCGGGACCGTTTCACCGAGATCGGCGTGATCCAGTTCGAGGACTGGGCCGACACCGAAGAGGAATACGCCGCCTTCGCCCTCGGCGAGGAGATCGCGTAGTACGGCCTAGTAAAGCGCTTCCGTGTTGTTCCTCGGTGCTCGCGATCGGTGCCCCGACCAAGAGCCGCTTCAGACCTGAGTACATCGGTGCCACTCCGGCGACGTCATCTCGATCCAGCTTGGATTCGGGCCGGATCGGATGAATCTAGGCGCGGTGCGCTGTGAGCCGGTAACCGGCGCCACGGCGGATGAATTGCCGGTGGACAACTGGTCGAAAGAGAAGGGGTCTGACCGAGCCGGGGATTTCGGTCGTCGGCAGCGGAGGCTTAGGATGCGCCCTCGTGCCCGCAAGGGCCGGAGGGAGGAGCAGCAGGTGCACGTCATCGTCGTCGGGTGTGGCCGGGTGGGCTCCGGTCTGGCCGCCAGCCTCGAGTCCCAAGGTCATTCGGTCGCCGTGATCGACCGCCGTGCCGAGGCGTTCCGGCGCCTGCCGTCCGGCTTCTCCGGAGCCAGCATCGTCGGGGTTGGCTTCGACCGCGATCGGTTGCTCGAGGCCGGCATCGAGCGGGCCGGTGCGCTCGCCTCGGTGACCAATGGCGACAACTCCAACATCGTGGTCGCCCGGGTCGCCCGCGAGGCCTTCCAGATCGAGCGGGTCGTGGCCCGGATCTACGACCAGCGTCGTGCCGCCATCTATGAGCGGCTCGGAATCCCTACGGTGGCCACGGTGCAGTGGACCATCGACCGGGTCTTGCGCCGCATCCTGCCCGACGCATCCAGCGTCGAGTGGATCGACCCGTCGGCCCGGGTGTGCCTGGTCGAGCGGGTGGTCCCCGACTCGTGGGCCGGTCATCCCATCTCCGAGCTCGAGATCCCCGGTCGGTCGCGGCTGGCCGGCGTTTCTCGGCTGGGCAAGGGTTCCCTTCCGGCCGACAACCTGCTGGCCCAAGAGGGCGACGTCGCTTGGGTGATCCTGAGCGGCGGGGCCATCGACGAGTTCGACAGCTACCTGGCCGCCGGCCCGGTGAAAGGGGGCCACTGATGCGCGTCGTCCTGGTGGGTGGCGGCAACGTCGGGACCTACATCGCCCGCGAGTTGCACAAGGGCGGTCATGAGGTCCTCATCGTCGAGAGCGACCCCAACCGGGTGGCCCAGGCGCTGGCCCAGGGCGACCCCGAGGGTGTGTCGTGGTTGCAGGCCGACGCCTGCGAGGTATCGGAGTTCGTGAAGGCCGAGCCGAGCTCGGCCGACGTGGTCGTGGCCGTTACCGGCGACGACGAGGACAACCTGGTCGTCTCGTTGCTGGCCAAGCAGGAGTTCGGCGTGCCCCGGGTCGTGGCCCGGGTGAACAATCCATCGAACGAGTGGTTGTTCAACGAGACGTGGGGCACCGACGTGTCTGTGTCCACGCCTCACCTGCTGACCGCGCTCGTCGAAGAAGCCCTGTCGGTGGGCAGCCTGGTGCGGTTGCTGGCTTTCGAAGGCGGCCGGGTGCGGTTGTCAGAGGTCACCCTGGCCGACGGTTCGCCGGCCGGTGGCAAAGAGGTCCAGGAGCTGGGCCTCCCCCGCGACTCGACCGTCGTGGCCATCCTCCGTCAGGACCGGGTGGTGGTACCCCGGGGAGACACCGTGCTCTACAGCGGTGACGAGGTGCTCGTGCTGGTCAGCAACGAGAGCGAGGACGACGTCCGCACCATCCTCGTCGGCTAGCTCCGGAGTTCAGGACAACGTGTAGGCGGGGTTGAGCAGCGTCAGTCGGTTGCGCTCGAGCCGGCCGACTCCCTCGACGGCGATGCTCCCCCCGAGCTTCAGGCCCGGCAGGTTCTTGCGCCCGGTGAACACACACCGCGCCGCCCGCCCCCACCGCTCCTATACTCCCCGATGAGAGGGGAGTACCCCATCACGATGGTGTCGTCATCACGGTTGCTCACGCGACCCGGTGCCATCGGTTCGTCCGGCTGAGCCGGCCGAGCGGGGGAGACCTCCGGTCGACGATCGCCGGCGTCACGACGCTGGTACTCGTCCTGAGGCGCACGCCGAACCGGAGCCACCATGACCCCTCCCACCACCATCATTCCGAATCCCCCGCCCGGAGCGGTCCATCCTCCCGTGTGGACGTCGCTCACCAGTACCGAGGCGGCGGCGTGGCTGGGCGTTGACCCTGCCGTCGGATTGCACGAAACCGAAGGTACGGAGCGGCGCCAACGCTACGGACCGAACCGCTTGGCCGAGCCGCCGGTGCGCCCCCGGTGGAAGAAGTTCGTCGATCAGTTCCGTAGCGGCATCGTGTTGATCCTGGTGGTTGCCGCGGTGATTGCGGGCGCGGTGGGCGATCTGAAGGACTCGGTGGTCATCGCCGTGGTGCTGGTCATCAACGCCTCTCTCGGCTACCTCCAGGAGGCCAAGGCCGAGACCGCGCTGGCCACCCTCAAGGAGATGCTGGTCGCGGTGGTCCGGGTCCGCCGGGACGGTCAGCTGACCGAGGTCGCTACCGACGACCTGGTTCCCGGCGACATCGTGTTGCTCGAGCCCGGCGACCGAGTGCCGGCCGATGGTCGGCTGCTCGTCGCGGCCGGGCTGTCCATCGACGAGTCCGCTCTCACCGGTGAGTCGGCTCCGGTCGACAAGTGGACCGATCCCATTCCGCACGAGCCCGGCCTCGATCTGTCGATCGGTGATCGAGCGAACCTGGCCTACCTCAACACCACCGTGACCAAAGGCCGGGCCGAGCTGTTGGTGACCGGGACAGGTATGGCCACCGAGATGGGCAAGGTGGCCGAGCTCCTGGCCGAAGCTGACCCCGGGCCCACACCACTCGAGCGACAGCTCAACCAGTTGACGACCCGGTTGGCCATGATCGCCGGCGGGGCTGTTGCCCTCGTGTTCGCCCTCGAGGTCAGCCAAGGGGCTGGGGTCGGCGACGCCGCCCTGGGGGCGGTAGCTCTGGCCGTGGCCGCTATACCCGAGGGCCTGCCCGCAGTTGTGACGGTGACCCTGTCGGTCGGGGTGAGTCAGATGGCCAAGCATCACGCCATCGTCCGCCGGCTCCACTCGGTCGAGACCTTGGGTTCAACGACGGTGATCTGCTCGGACAAAACGGGCACGCTGACCCTCAACCAGATGACTGCCCGAGAGATCATCCGTGGCGGGCAGCGGATCGTGGTGGAAGGCATCGGGTACGGGACAGAAGGCGCCTTGCACGGGCCTGGCGGAACGTCGTCGCCGCCCTTGGGGCTGGCCTCGGAGGCGGCCGCCCTGTGTAGCGACGCCGCCGTGCGCGACGGCGAGTTGGTGGGTGACCCGACCGAAGGTGCGCTGGTGGTGCTGGCGGCCAAGGGCGGTGTCGACGTCGACGCCATCCGCCGCAGTCGGCCCCGTATCGGGGAGGTCCCGTTCGACTCAGCGTCCAAGTACATGGCGACGTTCCACCGAGCGGGGGACGAGGTCGTCTGCCTGGTCAAGGGGGCGCCTGACCGGTTGATCGATCGGTGTGGGTCGATGGCGTCGGCGGATGGCGGGAGCGTGCCGCTGGACGACACGGCCCGGGCCAGGCAGTTGGCCGAGAGCGACCGATTGGCCTCGGCGGGACTCCGGGTTCTGGCCCTGGCGTCACGCCGGCTGTCGGCTGAGTCGGTGTCGTTCGCCGGTGACGGCACAGTCGATCACCCTGAGCGCTGGCTCCACGACCTCACCCTCGAGGCCCTGGTCGGCATCATGGATCCCGCCCGAGACGAGGCTCGTGATGCCATCACCCGCTGCCACGGCGCCGGCGTCGAGGTGAAGATGATCACCGGCGATCACGCCACCACCGCGGCGGCCATCGCATCGTCACTGGGCATCGACGGCGATGTGGTCAGCGGCGAGCAGCTCGACGCCGTGGACGACGACGAGCTGGCGGCGCGTATCAACGACATTGGGGTCTGTGCCCGTGTCTCACCGGAGCACAAGGTCCGGGTGGTCCGGGCGTTGCAAGCCAACGGACATGTCGCCGCCATGACCGGGGATGGGGTCAACGACGCCGCCGCCCTGCGTACCGCCGACATCGGGGTGGCGATGGGGATCACCGGCACGGCGGTGACCAAGGAGGCGGCGGACATGGTGCTGGCCGATGACAACTTCGCCACCATCGTCCAGGCGGTGGAGCGGGGCCGGACCATCTACGCCAACATCATCAAGTTCGTGCGCTTCCAACTGTCGACCAACCTGGGCGCGATCGGTACCATCCTCGGTGCCAGCCTGGCCGGCCTCCCGGTCCCGTTCTCGCCCATCCAGGTGCTGTGGGTGAACCTCATCGCCGATGGTCCCCCCGCCATGACCCTGGGCGTGGATCCACCGGATGGGCGAGCGATGCACAAGCCGCCCCGTAGCTCCGACGCCGCCATCCTCGGCGCCCGGCGGGTCGGTCGTCTGCTGTTCTTCGCCGTCGTGATGATGGTGGGCACCTTGGGCCTGCTCGTCACCGCTCGGGACCGTTGGGGTGAGGACATCGCCCTGACCATGACGTTCACCACGTTCGTGCTGTTCCAGATGTTCAACGTGTTCAACGCCCGCACCGAACGCGAATCGGTGTTCAGCCGCCAGCTCTGGGCCAACCGCAAGCTGCTGTTGGCCGTGGCCTCGGTCGTCGGCCTGCAGCAGCTTGCGGTGGCCTGGAGCCCCTTGCAGCGGCTGTTCGGAACCGAAGACCTGACCGTGGCTCAGATGGGGATCTGTCTGGCGGTGGCATCGACGGTCCTGTGGCTGGAGGAGCTACGCAAGCTCGGCGCTCGCCTGATCGATCGGGTGCGGTCGTGACCGAGGAACACGAGCCGCTGGGTGAGCAGCTGGCTGAGCTTTACCAGGCCGCGATCGAGGCCGAGCAGGAGACGGGATCGGCGGGTGAGACGATCGAGGAGGCCGAGCGTCACCTGATCCTCCGCGTCGGCCGGGTGAGTCTGGGCCTCGTCGTGTTGGGGGTGGGGCTGGCGCTGATCCCGCTGCCGGGACCGGGCCTGGCGGTGATCGCCGGCGGCTTGGTGCTGATGTCTCGGGACGTGCCGTTCGCCCGGCGTTGGCTGGAGCGGGTGCGCGACCGCCTGCCCGAGGACCCGGGCGGCGGTGTCGCCGTGCGGGTGATCGTGGTCTCGGTGATGGGCGCGTTGATCAGCGTGGGCGTCTCGCTGTGGTGGACGTTCCTGCGCTGAGCGGTCGAGAAGGCCCTTGATTTCTGCTTTCGGCCAGGAACCGTCGGGCCGCTTGGATCGTCGGAATAGAACGATGTCAACCACTGCGTGTCGCAGCGCTGCCTGTGTTTTGCTGATCGCTGTCGGTTCGGTGTTGCCGGCGGCATGCGGCACTCGCACCGGGCCCTCGACGCCGAGCGGTTCAGCGATGGGTGTCGTCACGGGTCGGGTGACGGCGGGCCCGACTTGTCCGGTCGAGCGAGTCGGCGATCCCTGTCCAGAGAGGCCGGTGGTTGCTGAGGTGCAAGCACGCGCCGCCGGTCGGGTCGTTGCCTCGAGTCGTTCCCGCGCTGATGGCACGTATCGTCTGGAATTGGCCGGCGGGACCTACACCGTCGTCGCGACCACCCCGAACGAGCTTCCCCGCTGCGCTGACCGCATCGTGGCCGTGACCGAGGCCCACACGACGATCGCTGATATCAGCTGCGACACCGGCATTCGCTGACCGAGACTTCGACGCAACCGCCAGAATCAGATGTGGGCCGGAGCCCGGAGGCTGACGGCTTGGCTGAGCGGCTCCTGTTGTATCGGCGGGAGCCCGAGCATCTGCTCCCAGGTCTTGAGCATTGCGGCATGTCCGGCACCGGGTGTGGTGTTCACGCCGGGCTTGGCGGTGGGCGCGATGATGAGGTTCGGGACGGGATGGTCTTCGTCGTAGAGCACCATGACTGCGGTGTCGCCGGAGGCGTAGCTGGAGCTCTCGAGGATCTTGGACACCCAGGCCTTTGCGAACGAGTCGACCTTGTCGTTGCTGCAGTCGTGGCCGTCGTTGCAGAGGTTCGGTGTGATCACCGCGAAGGTGGGCAGATTGTCCACCGCGAGTTCGGTGAGGGGGCGGACTTCGGCGTCGCAGAAGTCATGGTCGTTGTGGGTGACGCCGGCTGGGTCCGTGTAGCTGCCAAAGAAGTACATCGCCGGAACGTGTTTGGCGGCGTTGTCGGCTGCAGAGCATCCGCTCGTCGCGCCCTCGACGAAGGTGCGCGCCGTGCCACCGGCGACCCTCACCTGCCGGAAGATGTTGTCGTCCGTGGAGCGGCATGTGGTGCTCGGCGCGCAGTCGTCGACGGTGTGCGAGTTGTTCACGCCGCTGGTCAGCCCGATGTACTGGGTGAGGCTGTTCTGACTGGGATTGGTCTCGTTCCAGTCCGAGAACGTCGTGCACTGATCCGCGAGGGAGTGGAGGTAGGGCATGGCCGGGTCAGCGAACCCGACCCCGCCGACCCCGGACCAGGTGCGGTTCTCCTCCATCACCACCACGATGTGCCCGTACGTGGCGGGCGCGGCGGCCTCGGACCCGCACCGTGAACCGGTCTCAGCGGGCGTGGCCGTCGAGGGTGGCTCCTCCGTTGTCGTCAGACCGGGACCATTGCCCGAGGACTGGGACCCACCGCAGCCGGCCATCCCGACCACGAACGCCACGGCTACCAGCCACATCAAGGGTTTCATTGCCTGCTCGGCTGGACGATGCACCTCATCATTGTCGGCCACCCAGCCAGCGCTGAGCAAGCGAGTGGCGAACCAGTACCTCGACAGGCCTCTGCCACCCCCGCCCGGAGGCGGCATCACTCAGCGCACTTCGTCGGGCGCACCGTGGAGGGTCTTATCCGTGAGTGAGCACACGGTCCAACCAGGCTCGGTCGAGTTCGACCCGCTCGGGATCGTCAGCGGGATCGACGCCATGGACGCCGTTGATCCGACCGCTGAGCTCGGCCGGCGGGAGTGGCTGGCCGGGCTCGAGTGCGGATTGCAGCCACAAGGTTCGTTCACTGCACCAGTTCCGCATCATGGTGAGGTCACCACTACCGAGGTCGATGATCGTGCCCTCCGTCGTGAGAAACCCGCCCCAGGACAGGTGCACGGCGTCGCAGGTCGATGCGACGGCCGCCCAGTCGGGTTCAACGAACCAGCGCATCCGCGACCGTTGCGCACGCTGACCCGCGATTGCCAGCAGCTCGGGGTGCGGCTGATGGTTCGGGCCCGGGATCTCCCATGAGCTGTTCGGTCGCTGGCGGTGGGCCAGCGGGAAAGCGACGACCAGGTCTGCCCAGTCGGCCGGCGAACCGATCTCGACGATCCGTGCGTCGCGGTGAACGGTCATCGACCATCGGCTGACCGGACCGAAAATTAGCTCCCAGGCATCCACGAGCCCGTCGTGGGCCTCGACAGGAGGATCGGTCACAGTCCACAGTCCTCGAGCCGTCGCCGTAAGCCACGCACGGCTCGTCTGATGAGAACCGTCCACCGGGCGAGCGTCCTCGATACCGAAGCCCCGCCCGGTACACCACCACCATTGCTGTCGATCAACATCCATCGAGGAGTCGAGCAGCGCACCGAACCGCTCGATGATCGCCTCGGCAAGCACCACTCGCTGCGGAGCATCACGGACAGCCAATGCCGTTGCCTGAGGCGCTCGGGCCGACCAGGGCCCAGCCAGTCGCTGTGCATCCTCGACCGCGATTGCCGCCAGATCCCCGAACGAGCACGACTCGACGAACTCGACCGCACGCGTCAGCGCCGCCAGGTCGACGCCCTCGGGTGCGTCCCACCACCCCGTCACGCCGCCGTGCACCCGGTGCCGGGCTTCCAGCCCGGCCAACATTGCCGCCGCGGCCGGGGCCGTCAACAGATCTGCGTCCGCCCTGGTCACGAGCCCATCATGCCGCAGTGTCAACGGTCAGCTGGCGAGGGGCTTCACCCCTGTCCGGTGGTGGCTTGGGTGAGCCGGGTCGGCGATGGTTTGGGCAGCGGGAGGATGTCGGCGGCGTCCAAGGTGTGGAGGTAGTAGTAGGGAAGCAATTCGGTCCCCCGCACCTAACGGTCGCGGGTGCGGCGGAACCGCCGGGGCGCTCGTCGTCCACCATCACCCAATCATGGCATCGCGGCGATGTCTTACCAGCGGGACCGGGAGGACGTCGTCTGCGACACCGGACCAGGGTGCTCTTGATCGCCGACGAACGGCGCTCCATCGCCGATCTCGACGAGCGGGACCGGCTCGAAGCGAAGAAGGGCAAGAGCTAGCTTGATAGGCAAATCAAACAACGAACATGAGGAGCTGACCCTTGGCTGGCCTCGCGATCATCACCGAAGCTTGCATCGACGTGAAGGATCGAGCCTGCGTCGATGTCTGCCCCGTGCAGTGCATCTATGAGTTCGATCCGCAGAAGAACGTGCTGTTCTCCGAGGACGAAGCGGGCAGCGGGACCATCGAAACCACACACACACCGAAGTCCGACGCGATCGGAGTCTTCGGCGACGGTATCCTGTACGTAAACCTTGACGAGTGCACCTCTTGCACCGCGTGTTATCAGCCCGACGTTTGTCCCGTGGGCGCGATCTACTCCGAAGAGCACCTGCCCGATGGATCGGCAACGAGCGCGAAGTACAACGCGGAAGATCCCAACCAGGGCCACGACCACACGTTCTTCGTCCAGCACAGCCGCGACGTGTTCGCCGACTAGTGGTCTGTCGGTCAATTGATGAGGCAGTGCACCGTGACCCAGCCGTCGCGGGCGATCACCAAGGAAACCACTGCCGCACAAGGCCACCAGCGCAGTCGCCCGCAGCTCGTGAGCCACCGGCGAACGCCACCGCCCCGGTGCAGTTGAGCGGACCGGTCACCGACAAGGGCACCAAGGACGCGTCGACCGGTGGCGGCACCGTGGAGCTGGAGGTCAACGACAACTATTTCAACCCGACATTCGTCAAGGTCTCACCCGGATCGGCGGTGACGGTCCAGCTGAAGAACAACGGCAAGCGGAAACACACCTTCACCATCACCGACGCCAAAGTGGATCAGACCCTCGACCCGGGGCAGACCGTCGAGGTGAAGGTCACGGCGCCGGCGAGCGGATCGGTGAACTTCTTCTGTCACTTCCACCGCGACTCCGGAATGCAAGGCGCGCTCTTTACCGAGGGAGGCTCGGCCGGGGCGACCGCGCCACCCACCACCAAGTCAAGCTCCGGCGGCGGCTACTGACCCGACCGCCGTGGCGACGATGAGCGCGACAACCGCGGGTTCGTGTTCTTTGCCGGCGAACCAAACGAGTAGACTATGTGGATGATTTCGGCCCCTCGCGCGATGGTTCAGCGTGAGGCGCCCTCCGCGACCGCGCGAAACTCGAGGCTGTCGATCGTCACACCGGGGAAGGGTGAACTCCCGGCCGGTGGCGCCGTTTGACGTGCTTGCTCTTCGGTATCGAAGACGACGATCGAGAGGGCTTTGCCCTGCTGTGGTTCAAGCCAGTAGCCGGCGACGAAGCCCGGCGATCCGCTGACCATCGGCACGACCTGATCCCGCAGGTTCGTCCTCGCGTCGTCGGCTGCTTCTGGGTCGATTGTCACGTTTACCAAAGCGGCATGCATGTCGGTTCCCTTTCGATCGGTGGGGCCGGCAGTCTCGCATACCCGTGCGGCCGAACCAATCGCGGAGTGACCGATCCGAAGCGCCGGTGTTCACGGAATGGTCACGAGATTCGCTCGGGCTCAGTGGCACGCGCTGACCGCCTGAGCCACGAGGCCGGCGTACAAGCGCTGCCCGGCGGGATTGGGATGCACCAAGTCGGTCAAAATGTGCTGACCAGCCTGCAGTGCCTGGCCGACCACGGCGTCCCAGTCGGCGACGTGGGGGAAGGTGCGAAGGTACTCGTTGTACTTCGCGGCCCGCTGGGCAAAGGCGTCGTCGCCGGGGGTGTGGGTCGTGATGGTGGTGACAACGACGCAGCTCTGCGGGAACAGCCCCACCATCGAACCGAGCTCGTGTCTGTAGCTTTCGAACGCGTCGTGCTGGGTCACGTCGTTCGTCCCTAAATCGATGACGACGATGTCGGGGTGGGTGGCCGCGTAGCGCTTCGCAGTTACCAGCTGAGCGTCGGTCTTGATGCCGATGACGGCGGTGATACCTGGTGCGAAACGCGGGCGCAAAGCAGCGTTGATGGCATCGACCGAGAGGAACGTGATGGAGTCGCCGATAACAGCGACCCGCGGGCCAGTGCCCACGTAGTCCCCGATCGTGGAAGGTGCTTTGACTTGCGACCGGCTACTCGAATGCCAGTGCCAGAGCACGCCAACCCCACAGAGAACCAGAACGGCCAGCACCACCACGATGGCCCTGCGCATTGAGCTCAAGCTCTCCCGCGCCGGGCAAGAACGACGAGCACGATGATGACGATCAGAAGGATGGCTCCCAGACCGATATACATGATTCTGTCTCCTTGGTCGGAGAAGCCCCTACCCGTTTGTGGGAGAGGGTTCTGGCACTCAGGAACAGTCGCGTGCCCAAGGCCTCGATGACGTTCTCGAGGGTGCTGGAGGGCGCAGACGCGGTGGCCACCTTGCCAGAGGCCATCGCCGCGGGCCGGCCTCGGCGGCTCAACCGGCAGCGTTCACCGCTTGGAGGAGAGCCCGGGTTCGGGCGGAATCGTCGGGGTTGGTGGTGAACTCCAGAGCCGAGAAGTCGGTGGTCCCCGCGTCGGCGAAGCGGGCCAGGCCGGCGCGGACCTCGTCCTCGTTGCCCACCAGCGATACATCCTCCGGGCCGGTCGCTCCCTCGGCGTCCATCACTGACCGGTAGGAGGGCAGCGTGTTGTAGTCGGCCAGGATCTGTCCGATCAGGCTCCGGACGCCGGAGGCGTCATCGGTGACGCACACGGGCACACTGGCCACGATGCGAGGGGCCGGTCGGCCGGCTTTCTCGGCCGCCGCCTCCAGGGCCGGTCGGATCTTGTCGGCCACCGTGCGCGGGCCGCTCAACCACAGGATCGTGCCGTCGGTGCGGGCACCGGCCAGGTTCAGCATCCGCGGGCCCATGGCGGCCAACATGACGGAGGGAGTCGCCACCCCGGGAGGCCCGCCGGCGCTGTCGACCTTGCCCGACCAGATCTCGCCCTCCACGTCGACCCGACGGTCGGCCAGCACCGGCAGCAGGACCTGGAGGTATTCGTCCATGTTGCGGGCGGGGCGGTCGAAGGGGATGCGGAGGGTTTCCTCGACCGAGGATTTGTGGGCCAGCCCGATCCCGAGGATGAGCCGGCCCCCGAGGATCTCCTGGGTGGTGAGGGCTTGGGCGGCCAGCATCAGGGGATGGCGGGGCCAGGTCGAGATCACGGCCGTGCCCAACTCGATCGTCGAGGTCGCCCGCCCGACGACGGCGAGCACGGTGAGGGCATCGGGCACCCCCAGCTGGGCCAACCAGTAGGTGGAGAATCCGTCAGCCTCCGCCTGCGCGGCGTGAGCCACGATGTCGTCGGTGGTGTTGCCGAGGGCGAGGAGGCTGGAGGCGTTGATCCCGATGCGCATTCCTCCAGCATGCCCCATCACCCGGCCAGGCTTCTGCCCGAGGAGGGCGAGGTGGTGCTCAGCTGTTGAGAACGGCTTCGATCTCGAGGGTGATGGTCACCTTGTCGCCGACGACCACGCCGCCGGTCTCGAGGGCGGCGTTGAAATCGACGCCGAAGGCGCTGCGGCTGATGGTGCCGGTGGCGGTGAAGCCGGAACGGACGCCGCCGAAGGCGTCGGGGCCGAACCCACCGATCTCGAGCTGGAGGGCCACGCTCCTGGTTACCCCGCGGAGGGTGAGCTCACCGTCGAGGACGTATTCGCCGTCCTCCAAGCGGACGCCGGTAGAGCGGTAGGTCATGAACCGGTGGGTGTCGACCTCGAAGAAGTCGGCCGAACGGACGTGGTTGTCACGATCGACGTTGCCGGTGTCGACCGAGGTGAGATCGACGGTTGCACTCACGCTCGCGTCGAGCGGGTTCTCGCTGGTGACGATCTCGCCCTCGAACGAGGTGAACTTGCCGCGGACCTTGCTGACCATCATGTGGCGGACGGAGAAGCCCACCTCGGAATGGACGGGGTCGATGGTCCAGGTGCCGGTGACGTAGCGGGGGATGGTTTCGGTGCTGATGACGCTCATGGTGTGCTCCTGTTGGTAGTTGCAACTGGAAAGGTTGCGAATTCAAGTACCTACCCCACCCAAGGTTGTTGACGATTCAAATATTCCCCGGCACTGCAGGATCCGCACCAGATCTCTTGTCCACCGCCACGAGCGCACCGCTGTGTACATCGAAGATGAAGGCGCCCACCTCGAGGTCGGGTGGCAACAGCGCGCACGACGTGATGCGCTCGATGTCGGCGTGCAACGTCGCCAGCTGGTCAGTGCTGGTGAGGAAATCCCAGCCGGTGGCATCGACCTCGCGGAGCGTGCCGATGCGGGCGCGCATCTCGTCTTCGGTCGAGCCGACCATGGCGCATTCGGTGTGTTGCACCACGCAGACGCGGTGGACGTCGAGGAGGTTGGTGGCGAGGACCAGCGAGCGCAGCGCGTCGTCGGTCACCCGCGCGCCCGCGTTGCGAATGATCTTCGCGTCGCCTGCCCGCAGCCCGAGCATGGCCAGCGGATCGATGCGGGAATCGATGCAGGTCAGGACGGCCAGGCCCTTCGCGGCCCTGCCCTGCACCCCCGAGTCGTGGAAATCGGTCTGGTAGCGCTGGTTAGCGTCGAGCAGGTCATCGAACATCGCTTAGGTCTAGACGACGGCCATGCTGTCGGGTCAGACCGCCGGCGACCAAGTGGTCAACGGTGTGCCGGTCGCCGGCGACCCAGCGTTGTCGCGCCGCGTTGGCTGGCCGGGTCGCGCAGCGCTGACGCGCAGGCGGCGGTCGCCAGGGCGAGCAGGATCACCCACCGCCACCGGTGGTCGGGTAATGGATAGACGGCGAGCCGGCCTGGCAGCTGCAGGGCCACGACCTGAGCGGCGAGCAGGGAAGGCACCCCGACGAGCCCGGCCGCGGTTGAGGTGGAGCCGGCCCAGAACTCGGCGGCGATGGCGAACACCGTGAACGTGGCGAACAGCAGCCACGCATCGGAATCGGGGAGCAGGCGACCGGCCGCGCCCGAACCGACGCGGAGCAGCAGGAACCAGGCAAGCACCGCAGGGGGTGCGGTCAGCACTAGGCGCAGGGCTACGCGATCACACCGCGAGATCGGACTCGAAGCGACCGTGACGGCGGCCGGGTCGGCTATCACGAACGAGAGCCCGCCGGCCACCACCATCGACACCACGATGACATCGACCGTCGGCTCGACCCGAGTGCGCGCCAGGAACACGGCGGCCACCACCCATGAGAGGGGCACGGCGGGCCAGCGCATCGACCGCAGCACGTGGGGCGCGGCGGCCCACAGCACACGTCCGAACCGCCGCAGCCGAGCCGAGGTCATGGCGCGCCGGTCGACGAATCGGGCAGGTCGGCGCAGCGGCCGGCCGGCGGGATGAGCCCGCCCTCGCCCGATGGCGCGGTGGTGGCTGAACCAGGCACCGGCTCATGGAGCAGCTCGAAGATCCTCGCCACCGGCGTCGCCGGGTCGATCAGGTCGTTCCAGTGCGAACCCTTCCGCCGTAGCCATCGACGTGCGGCCACGTCGCGACGTAGGCAGGAACGAATGGCCACGTTCAGCGTGGCTACGTCGACACGAATGTGCGGAGATCAGATGACAAGCGCGTAACTCTGAACTGCCGATTCGGAGTGGAGCTGATGG
>DHIQ01000175.1:2380-2598 GCA_002403895.1 Candidatus Neomicrothrix sp. UBA4742 | reverse complement strand
GAGATGGCTCTCCTGGTGGCGTTCGGGGTGATTTCCAGCCACCGGCTGACGCGTTCCATGAGGACGGTTGGGCGCATGTTTCCGGCCTCGTCGGTGGGGAGTCCTTCGGGTGGCCGCAGCTCGGCGGTGAGGATGTCGGGGTTGGTTGCGTCGAGCCAGAACTCGGCGGCGGTGCGGCCCATGAGGATCTCTTCGACGTGGCCGGCGCGGTCTTTTCC
>DHIQ01000175.1:0-2035 GCA_002403895.1 Candidatus Neomicrothrix sp. UBA4742 | reverse complement strand
GCCATCCCGCGTTTGCCCCGGCCGAAGGGTTCGATGGCTTTGACGGTGTAGGCGACCCCGTCGAGGCCGGCCAGTTTGTGTTGGCCCCCGATGGACCAGCGGCCTTGTTTGTCGGTGTCTTTCACAACGTGGTCGATCATGGCGACGCCGGGGCCTCGGTCGGTGATCCACCTGGGGAGGAGCGCGAAGAAGGTGGCGACGTCGGGGTTTGAGCCCAGGTCGAGGCCGTGGAGGGTCATGGCTTCGGTGACACCGTCGAGGATGACCAGGGTGCAACCGTGGATGGCCGGCTCGAGGGCGGCTCTCCCGGTGGCGTCTAGTGGCCCGTGTGGGCGGATGTAGCGGAAGTGGTCACGGATGGCGTCGGGGTGCGCGCCGATCGCGAGGAGGCGGCCAACGACACGACTTGCACGGTCCTCGAAGTCGATGAACGCGACCGTGTTGTTTTCTGCGATCTCCTGGGCGCAGGCGAGGAGGGTGATCCAACTCTTCCCGCTCGCGGGTTCTCCTGAGATGGAGTGCACGGCGCCGGCGTAGAGGAGGGGTTGGCCGTCGGTGCGGGCGAGCATGGTTGGCGGCGGGTCGATTTCGTCGCCCTTGAGGACACCCTCGAGGTCTAGTGGGGCCCAGTGGTTGTTGGTGGCGGTGGCTCCGGTTGGGCCGAAGTTTAGGGCTGCGTGGTCGGCGGCGTCGGAGAGGTCGGCGAGGGCGTCTCGGAGGTGGCCAGGTGTTGTGGCGACGATGCGGCCGCGCATTTTGATGAGCGCGGTGTCGAGGCGGCGTAGGGCGGCGGTGTCCCTAATGATGGTCGCGTAGTGCTCGAGCTGGGGGGTGAGAGGCGCGGCGTCTCGGAGTTCGAGGAGGTAGTTAGGACCACCGACCTTGGCCAGCTGCCCGGTTTTGTGGAGCTGGTTGATGAGTGTGATGTGGTCGGGGATGAGCCCGGCGAGCACGGTGTCGGTGATGGCGTGGCAGATGGTTTCGTGGCGGGGCTGGTAGAAGTCGGCGGGGTGGATGAGGTCGAGGTGGTCGCCGGCGGTTTCGGGGGTGGTGAGGAGTGCGCCGAGGTAGGCGCGTTCGGCTGCTTGGGCGGCGTCGAGGGGGGTTTGGGGTGTGGGTTCTGTGTCGTGGTCGGGGTTGTGTGGGGGTTCGGGTACGACGGTTGGCCGCCAGGTGGTGTCGATGGTGGTCACGGCCCTTCCAGCAATCGCCTTGTGGCTTCGGCCGCTTGGGCGGGCACGACCCCGTTGCCGAGTGCTTTGAGCATGTCGTTGCGGCTGATCTTGACGCCGGTGACGTGGCCCCCAGGGAGGCCCATGAGCCACTCGCAAAACTTCGGGGACAGCCTCTGTCCGCCTTTGGGTCCTGCCTCAGTCGGCGGCGGCGCTACCCTGCCGAGGACCATCTCCCATCGGCGGATCGCGGGCGCGTATTGCCCCCAGTTCGTTTCGCCGTCTCCAGCGCCTTCCTGGCTCCCGCCATTCGCTTCGGACGGTCTTCCCTCCAGTGGAGTTTCAGATGGCAGCTCGCGCAGAGGGTCACTAGGTTCGTCGGATCGTCGTTCTCGTGGTTCCGGTCGATGTGGTGGACGTGCAGACCTTTGGTCGCTGGGCACTCCGAGCACGTCGCGGCCCGGAACTTCTTGGCCCGCCAGTGATGCGCACTCTTGCCCACCACCGTCTTTGTGTTCGCACACGCCAGAGAGCAGAACCGCCGGCGCATGAACACTGAGCGATCCTCCAGCCTCGTCCCGAACCTCTTGCGGGCCATCAGTGCCCCGCATGTCTCGCAGTGCTTGATCGGGTCCATCTTCGGCGTCTGAGGCATGATCTAAGTATCCCATAACCCGTTCTCGATCAACGGGGTTTCCGTCGTGTCGGTCTCCTGAATCTCGTTTGTTTTCAGGCCAATCGACTTCGCCACTCCCGGCAGCAACAGCTCGTTCGACCTCGCTCCTGAGCGGGTCAGGTGTCCGCCCATCCCGTCCGCCACTGAGGGCGTCGGTAGCAGCCTCTGGGCTTCGATCGCCAGCGAC
>DHIQ01000216.1:9025-22192 GCA_002403895.1 Candidatus Neomicrothrix sp. UBA4742 | reverse complement strand
TCGTAGACCATCTCCTCGTCGAGCTCGCCCACTCGGGTGCCGTCGGGCAGGAACACACCATAGAGACCCCGGTCAGGGATGGTGCCGCCGCTGGTCACGGCCAGGCGTTGGGCGCCGGCTCGCCCCCGGATGACGCCGTCGACGCGGTCCCACACGATGCGCGGGCGCAGCTCGGCAAACTCGTCGGAGGGGTAGCGGCCGGCCAGCAGGTCCAACACGTTGGCTAGCACCTCATCGCTGAGCTCTGCGTACGTGGCCGATCGACGCACCAGGGCAGCCAACTTGTCGACCGGCCAGTCGTCGAGGGCGCACATGGCGACGATCTGTTGGGCCAGCACATCCAACGGGTTTCGGGGGTAGCGGGTGTGCTCGATGAGCCCGGCGTGCATGCGCTGGACCACCACCGCCATCTCGACCAGGTCGTTTCGATGCTTGGGGAAGAGCTTGGCCCGGCTCGGCTGGCCCACCTGGTGGCCGGCCCGCCCAACCCGTTGGAGGCCGCGCGACACCGCCCCCGGAGACTCGACCTGGATGACGAGGTCAACGGCGCCCATGTCGATCCCCAGCTCCAGCGAGCTGGTCGCTACCAGGCCCTTGAGTTCGCCCCGCTTGAGCTCGTCTTCGATCTGCAGGCGCCGCTCGCGCGACAACGACCCATGGTGGGCCTTCACCACCTCACGCCCTGACTCGGGGGGACGACCCTCCGCCTCGGCCGCCCGGTTCTCGCCCTCGAGGGCCAGCTCGTTGAGCCGAGTGGCCAGGCGCTCGGCCAGGCGGCGGGCGTTGACGAAGATGAGAGTCGAGCGGTGCTGTTCGACCAGTTCCAGCAAGCGGGGGTGGATGGCGGGCCAGATCGACCGCCGCTGAGGCCCGGCGGCGGCCGGCCCGCTCACCGGCTCGTCGATGATCTCGCCCAGCGCCCCCATGTCCTCGACCGGCACCACCACCTCGATCTCGAGGGGCTTGCGGATGCCGGCGTCGACGATAGTCACGGGCCGGGGAGCCGGACGGCCGTCGGCGGCCGGGGCGAACCCCCCGAGATAGCGGGCGATCTCGGCGAGCGGGCGCTGGGTGGCCGAGAGCCCGATGCGCTGGGGCGGCGCTTCGCACAACGCTTCGAGTCGCTCGAGGGTCAGCGCCAGGTGGGCGCCCCGCTTGGTGGAGGCCACGGCGTGGATCTCGTCGATGATGACGGCCTCGATGCCCCGCAACGTGTCGCGCGCCGCCGAGGTGAGCATGAGGTAGAGCGATTCGGGCGTGGTGATGAGCAGATCGGGCGGGCTGCGCACGAGGCGACGTCGCTCGTCGGCGGGCGTGTCGCCGGTGCGCATGCCCACCGTGGGGGGATGGAAGTCGAGGCCGAGCCTCTCGGCCGCCAGCTCGATGCCCATCAACGGGGTGCGGAGGTTCTTCTCCACGTCGACGGCCAGCGCTCGCAGGGGTGAGAGGTACAACAGCCGGGTGCGGCGGGCCTTGTCGGCGGGTGGTGCCTCGCTCACCAGCCGGTCGAGCCCCCACAAGAAGGCGGTGAGGGTCTTGCCTGACCCGGTCGGGGCCAGGATCAGGGTGTGCTCGCCCGAGGCGATGGCGGGCCAACCCTGCGCCTGAGCGGCGGTGGGCTCGGCGAAGGTGGTCTCGAACCAGGCGCGCACCGGTGCCGAGAAGGGCGAGAGCGGATCGGCGGCGGGCACGCCTTCCACGCTATCGGTGGGGTGTGACGGCGACCTCGGGCGTAGACTGTGGGCTGTGACGCTGTACAAAACGCCGGAGTACCACCCCGCCTTCGAGGAGTACTGCGAGACGATCTTCGAGCTGCGTGAAGACGACGTCGACGTCATCCAGGCCCGCGTCGCCGAGCGCCTCGATGTGTCCCGCCCGGCGGTATCCGAGATGGTCAAGCGGATGGAACACCAGGGCCTCGTCACCGTCGACGGGTCGATCAAGCTCACCGAGGACGGGCTGTTGCTGGCCGAGAGCGTGGTGCGCCGCCACCGCCTGGCCGAACGCTTCCTGACCGACATCCTGGGCCTGTCGTGGGCCGATGCCCACGCCGAAGCCGGCCGTTGGGAACACGTCATCTCCCTACCGGTGGAGGAAGCCCTCGTCCGCCTGCTGGGCGAGCCCACCACCTGCCCCCACGGCAACCCGATCCCGGGGTCTGCCTACGAGGCCCCGGAGACGGTGACGCTCGACGCCTTGGCCGTGGGCGACTCCTTCACGGTGTCGCGTATCCCCGAGGAGCTCGAGTTCACTCCCGGACTGCTCGAGTTCCTCGAGCAATCCAACCTCTTACCCGGCATGAAGGGTGAGATCACGGCGGCGTCGCCCGACGGCACGACCACCGTCGAGATCGACGGCCAGCACGTGGGCATCGGCACCTTCGCCAGCACCCGCATCCTGGTGACGTCCCCGCCGGCCTAGGAACGGGGCCTGCCCACCGGAAGCGGGATCAGCCGCCCGCGGCCACCAACACCAGGTCGGTGGCGAAGCCGGCCAGCATGCCGGTCAGGATGCCCCACATCAGGATTTCCCGGTACCCGAGCTTGAAGGCCACGCGCAGGAGCTGGAGGATCACATAGAGGATCGATCCGGCGGCTAGGGCGAGGAAGGTCACGAAGAGGTAGTCGTTGACCACCGACTGACCCACGAGCGTGCCCAGGAACGTGGGCCCCCCGCCGATCAGCCCCAGCAGGGCCAGGAAACCCCAGGAGGGCGGATGCTCGTCACCGGCAAGCGGCGCCACGATCCCGAACCCCTCAGTGGCGTTGTGGAGCCCGAAACCGACGATCAGGAGCACGGCCAGGCTGATCTCACCCTTGGCCGCCGACTGCCCGATGGCCAGCCCCTCGGAGAAGTTGTGGAGCCCGATCCCGACCGCGATCAGGAAGGCCAGGCGTCGGGCCGGGGTATCGAGTAGGCGGCCCCGGGCAGCGGGGATCGCCGCGTCAGGGGTGTGCAGTCCGGAGATGGCGGCGGCACCAGGTCCCGAGCTCACCCCCGGGGCGGTACCGAAGGACCGCCTGCCCATCCACCGGTCGTAGTAGGTCAGGCTCATCACCCCGATGACGAGGCCGACCACGGCCACCGCGGCAAGACCGGCGAAGGTGGCCCAACCCCCCTCGTGGTCCACCGCGACGAGGACGAGGGCGGCTTCGATCGGCTCCAATGTGTGACTGAGCACGTCCCACAGCAAGAACAACAGGATGCCGATGGCCAGGGCGTTGAGGAACGCCTTCAGGCGGGGGGCGGGGTTACGGATCCGCCCCACCGGCAGGCCGAGGAAGATGGTGAACCCGGCGATCGCGCCTAGCAGGGCGATGCGTTCTGACGACATGGCCAGCCATGTTAGGTGGGCTTCACCTAGTTCTGCAAGTGACCTTGTCGTCCTTTGGCTCCGTCGGCGGTGTGAGCGACGGGTGGGAGATCCTGATCGTGTGGTGCTAGCGGCCGGTGTGGATGTACTCGTGCAGGGTCTGGGTCTCGACCTGGAGCTCGCCCACCCGGGCCTTGACCACGTCGCCGATGCTGATCAGGCCACACAGTGACCCGGCCTCCACCACTGGGAGATGGCGGATGCGCTGATCGGTCATCAGCCCCATGAGCGTGTCGGCGGTGTCGACGGAGACACAAGTGGTCACCTCGCTGGTCATGAGGCTGGACACGGGCTGGTCGAGCACGCCGGAACCCTGTTCGGCCAGGCCCCGCACGATGTCGCGCTCGGACAGAATCCCGTCGATGGCCAGGCCATCAGGCGAGACCACGAGCGCCCCTATTCGCCGTTGACCCAACTCGGCGACGGCCGAGGCCACGGTGGCCGAAGGCTCGATGGTCGCCACCTCGGTCCCCTTCTGGGCCAGGATCGTTCTCACCAACATCGACGGTCCCCCTAAGGAGCTCGGTGACTTCCTGCCCAGATGATGCCCTCCCCGGACGCGGAAGGAAAGGGGCGACCTCGTTACGAACGTCGCCTTACTCCTGGAGGGCCAACGGAAGGTCACGGGCGTGCACGATGGACAGCCGCTTCGTGGCCCGGGTCAGCGCCACATAGAGGGCTCGGAGCCCCTGCGCCTCCTCCTCCACGATGAGCAAGGGCTCGACCACCACCGAAGCATCCAGTTCGAGTCCCTTGACCAGGCCAACGGGGACGACCGTGATCTGCGCGTCGAGCCCGTGGCGGGTGGCCCGCCCGAACTCGACTCCCGACGTGGTGAAGGCGTCACTCACCGTGTCGACCAGCGAGGCCGGGACGATCACCGCCACGTTGCCGTTGCCCACCGCGGCGAGTTCGTCGAGCGCAGCGGCGACGACGTCGAAGGGCAGGCTCTCGGGTCCGGCCCGGAGCACTCGAGGCGGATCCCCGTCCTGTCGGATCGAGCGGGGCGGCGAGATATCCGGGTCCGCTTGGCGCAGCACCCGGGCGGCCAGTGCCATGTTGGGCGCCGGGAGCCGGTAGCCAACGGTGAGCTCGGCCCGCCGCGGGGGCCGCCGGTCCGGGAGGTGGTCGAGGATCTCCTGCCAGTTGGCGTGGGCCCATTCGCCGGTCGACTGGGCGATGTCACCCACAATGGTCATCGACCCGTTGAGCGAGCGCCGGTTGAGGACCCGCAGTTGCATGGGGGAGAGATCCTGGGCCTCGTCGACCACGATGTGGCCGTAGGTGCGGACCTCGTCGCCGACCCCCACGACCGGTCGACGCTTAGGTTTGGGACCCAACAAGGCCCGGGCCTCGTCCAGCAACGGCACGTCGTCGTTGGTCCACACCACGTCCTCGACGTGATCGGCCCGCTCCCGCTGGAGGGCAGCCAATTCTGGGTCGGTCAGCGCCCTACCAGCCGCGTTGCGCACCAAGGCGCGCGAGCCGTACAGGTCGTGGAGCAACTGGGCGGGGGTGAGCAGCGGCCACATCCACTCCAGCGCCTCACGTACCTCGAACGCGCCATGGAGCCGGTCACGCACCGTGCCGGCAGACAACTCCTCGTGGTGGCTACGAGCCAGGGCATCGAACAACTCCTGCTCGACGAAGCGGCGCCCAGCGTTGTGCTTGCGGTACCGGCGCCGGGCCTCACTCACGATCCGGGCGCTCTCGTCAGTCGTCATGCGCAGGCTGGTCAGGCCGAAGCCGACCACCAGGTCGCGGCGCAGGGCCCGCTCACGATCGCGCACCGCCCGGCGCAGCACGCTGACCATGCGCAGATCCCCCTTCACCCGGGCCGTGAGCCCCGTATCACGGCCCCGGACGACCACGCCCTCGATCAGATCGGCGAGGACCGCCAGCTCAACCCCCGCCTCGCCCAATGACGGCAGCACCTGCTCGATGTAGCCCAGGAACAGGCGGTTGGGGCCAACGACGAGGACACCCTGGCCCTCGAGCGGGAACCGGTGGGTGTAAAGCAGGTAGGCGGCCCGGTGCAGCGCCACCACCGTCTTGCCCGTGCCCGGGCCACCCTGCACGACCAGCACCCCGGGCATTTCGGCTCGGATGATCTCGTCCTGTTCGCCCTGGATGGTGGCGACGATGTCGCCGAGCTTGCCGGAGCGGGCCGTCTCGAGCGCGCTCATGAGTGCTCCGTGCCCGCTGATCCTGGGGCCGTCACCATCGAGACCCAGGGCCGTGACGGCGTCGCCGAAGAGCTCATCTTCGACGCCGAGCAGAATGCGCCCCCGGGTGGCGAAGTGACGGCGCCGGGCCAGACCCATGGGATGGCTGCCCGTTGCCCGGTAAAAGGGCTCGGCCACCGGAGCCCGCCAGTCAACGATGACCGGCTCCTGTGTCTCGTCACTCACCGCGACGCGCCCGATGTAATAGGGCGTGAGGTCTTCTTCAGCATCGATGCGGCCGAAGCAGAGTGAGGCGTCGCCCAGCTCCAACTGGGACAGACGATGGAGCATGGTGTCCCAGATGACGTCGCGCTCGAAACGGGCCTGCTCGGTGCCGCCCCGACCCACCTCGACCATGGACGTCATACGCGAAGCGACCTCCCGGGAGGCCTCCAGGCACACATACGCACGGTCGAGGTACGCCTGCTCCGCCTCGAGATCGGGGTGTTCGGCCATGTGCTCCTCGGCTGCGTCCTCCCCTGCCGCCGTGTCACGGTCGAAAGGGGATGGAGCATCCTACCGGGCCACGAGCGCCGCGCTGCACGCGCTCCGGGGAGGGCGGTGCGATGGAGCCTCCTCTCGGCGCGACAGATCTCCCGTGGAGTGGTGAGCCCCGACGGTGGCCCGCGGCCTGTCCCCCGTGCCAGCATGAAGGCCATGGTGTCCATCGGATTGGTGCTCGGTGCCGGTGGCGTGATCGGCGGCGCGTTCCACGCCGGGGCCCTGGCCGCCCTTGCTGACGCAACCGGCTGGGACCCCCGCTCGGCCGACCTCATCGTGGGGACGTCCGCCGGGGCCAATACCGCCGCCTCACTACGGGGCGGATTGTCGGCCGCCGACCAGTTCGCCGTCGCCACCGATCGCCCGCTGTCGCCCGAGGGCGAGGCGCTCACCGTCGACCGGCCGGGTCGCCTCCGCATGCCAGAGCCCGATGCCGACGACCATCGCCCGCCGTGGGCCTATCTCCCCCAGGCACCCTGGCTGGTGGCGCCGGCGTTCCTGCGCGCCGGACCCGCCCGTTACGGCGTGGCGGTCGCCGGGTTGGTGCCCGAGGGGCGGATCTCGACGGCGTTCCTCGGTGAGCGGGTGCGGGCCCTGCACGATGACCGGTGGCCGGAGCAGCCGACCTGGATTGTGGCCTACCGCACCAGGGACGGGCGGCGCGTGGTCTTCGGTCGTGACGACGTGGACGTGCCCGACCTGGCCCGCGCGGTCGAGGCCTCGTCAGCCGCTCCCGGGCGGTTCACCCCGGTCTCCCTGCCCTCCGGGCGCTACCTCGACGGAGCGGTGTTCTCCCCCAGCAACGCCGGGCTGGTGGCGGGGCTCGGCTTCGACCTGGTCCTCATCAGCGCCCCGATGTCTGCCCCCTCCACCCCGTCATCGGATTGGTCATTCGGTGCCCGGGCCCGCACCTGGTTCACCTCGCTGCTGCGGGCAGAGATCGAGGCCATCGAGTCGAAGGGCACGGCGGTGGTGGTGTTCGAGCCCACCGCCGAGGACCTGTCCGTCATGTACGGCGCCGGGGGCGAGGACGACCGGGCCCCTCTGGTGACCGACGCGGTCTACCGGTCGGTCCGAGCCCGCCTCGACGCCCCCGATCAGCCGATCGCCCTCGAGCTGCTCAGCTCGCTGGGCTGACGGCGCGAGGACGTCAGTTCACGATCCGGGATCCTCACCGACCTCGACCAGCGCGTCACGGATGGCGAGGCGCAGGCGTCGGGCCACCGTGGCGTCGAGATGGCCGACCAGGCCGTAGCCGGCGCGACCCACCTCCTCCACGGTGAGCACCACCCGCGGGGTGGCATCGTCGTAGTCGTCGCTGATGGCCACCCCCCAGGAGATGGGGGTGAGCTCGTCCTCTTCGTAGTTGGCCGGATAGTCGGCCGGGTCGAAGGGGTAGTCGTCGATCGATCGCCGCATGGCCCCATTCAAGCCCGACCCCCGGGGGTTTGCGGCGCCGCGCGAGCTTCACCAGATGTCGTCTTTTCTCGACAGGACGTTGATTCTGCTTCGGCTACGGCGCTCAGACCACCTTTCGTGAGTCGTCCGTCGGACGAACGACCTGGCGACCTGACCACCTGGCGGCCTGGCGGCCTGGCGGGGAGGCTCGGCTGGGGCGGCGGTGCCCGCGGTGTCTAGCGTGGCGACGTGACCGCCCCCGCCGCCACCCCGAGCGTCGACCGCCACCGGGCATCGCCGTTCCTGCGCGCCTGTCGTGGTGAGCCCGGCAACCGAGTCCCGGTGTGGTTCATGCGCCAAGCGGGTCGGTCCCTGCCCGAGTACCACGAGGTCCGCGGCTCGGGGAGCATCCTCGACGCCATCCGGGTGCCCGACCTGGCCGCCGAGATCACCCTGCAGCCGGTCCGCCGCTACGGCGTGGACGCCGCCATCCTCTACAGCGATATCGTGGTGCCCGTTGCCGCTCTCGGCTTTGGTGTCGACGTGGCCCCCGGCATCGGTCCGGTGGTGGACCAGCCGTTCCGATCAGCATCGGACCTCCGGCGCCTACGGCCGCTGGAGCCGGAGCTGGACACCCCGTACGTGCTGGAGACGGTCCGCATCCTGGCCGGCGAACTGTCGGTCCCGCTCATCGGCTTCGCCGGCGCGCCGTTCACGGTGGCCAGCTACCTGATCGAGGGCCGCCCGTCGCGGACCTACGCCGCCACCAAGGCGCTCATGCACACCGACCCGAGCCTGTGGCATGCGCTCATGGGTCGGCTCGCCGATCTGGCGGTGGCGTCACTACGCAGCCAGGTCGAGGCGGGAGCGGCTGCGGTGCAACTGTTCGACAGCTGGGCGGGCGCGCTCAGCCGCCCCGACTACGAGGAGTTCGTCCGCCCCCACTCGGCTCGGGTGTTCGCGGGGGTGGCCGACCTCGGCGTGCCCCGCATCCACTTCGGGGTGGTGACCGGTGAGCTGCTGGGATCGATGGCCGCCGCCGGTGCCGATGTGGTCGGGGTCGACTGGCGGGTCACCCTCGACGACGCCCGCGCTCGCGTTGGCCCCGGAATCGCCCTCCAGGGCAACCTCGACCCGGCCCTCTGCCTGGCTCCGTGGCCGGCGGTGCAAGCCGGTGTGCGGGACGTGCTCGCTCGCAACGGTGGCCATCCGGGTCACGTGTTCAACCTCGGCCACGGCGTGCTACCCGAGACCAACCCGGCCATCCTCGAGCGGGTGGTGGACCTGGTTCACGCCGAAGGCCGGGCCGACGAGGCGGCGCGGTGACGACCCCCGAACGCATCGGCCTGGTGGTCATGGCCTACGGCACGCCCCGGCGCCCCGAGGATGTCGAGACCTACTACACCGACATCCGTCGGGGCCGGCCCCCCACTCCCGAGCTCCTGGCCGAGTTGCAGGGGCGCTACCACGCCATCGGGGGGATCTCGCCATTGGCCGAACGAACCGAGAGCCAGCGGGTGGGTCTGGCCGAGGCGCTTGAGGCCCGGGCACCCGGCGTGTTCCAGGTCGTGCTCGGCCAGAAGCACGCCGCGCCGTTCATCGAGGACGCCGTGGCCCAACTGGCCCACGCCGGGATCAAACAGGCGGTGGGACTCGTGCTCGCCCCGCACTATTCGCGGTTCAGCGTCGGGCAGTACCAGGAACGGGCGGCCGCCGCCGGGGCCGAGCGTGGGGTCGACCTCTTGGCCATCGAATCATGGCATCTGGAGCCGGCCTATCTGGACTTCCTGGCCCGCGCCGTTGGCGAGGCCCGGAGCACCCTCCCGGCCGACCACAAGGTGCTGTTCACGGCCCACTCGCTTCCCGAGCGGGTCCTTCAAGGCGACCCCTACCCCGACCAGTTGCGGGACAGCGCGGCGGCCGTGGCCGAGCAGGTCGGGCTCCTGCCCTGGCCGGACTGGGCCATCGCCTGGCAGAGCGCCGGGCGCACCCCCGAGCCATGGCGAGGGCCCGACATCCTGGCGGTCATCCGCGATCTGGGTGGCACCGGCCAGACCGCCGGCGTCCTGGTATGTGCCCAGGGCTTCGTTTCGGATCACCTCGAAGTGCTCTACGACCTCGACATCGAGGCTCGACAGGTCGCCGAGGACCACGGCCTCGCCTTCGCCCGCACGCGCTCCCTGAACGCGGATCCCGACGTCATGGCCGCGCTGGCCGACCTGGTGATCGATCGGACCGAGCGATCAGGCCACACCGGATGATGATCGGATCATGACCGTGCGGGTCGCAGTGGTGGGCGGCGGCATCACGGGTCTTACGGTCGCCTTCACGCTGCTGGAGGCGCGTCCCGACCTCGAGGTGAATGTCATCGAGGCCGACCAGCGGGTGGGCGGCAAGGTCCGAACCGGCCGCTTCGCCGGCCATCAGGTGGACGCCGGCGCCGATGCCTTCCTGGCCCGGGTTCCTGAAGGCATCGACCTGTGCCGCAGGCTCGGCCTGGCCGACGAACTGGTCACCCCGGCGGTCCGCTCGGCCTACCTCTACAGCCGAGGGGCACTGCGGCCCTTCCCCGGCGGCCTGGTGCTCGGAGTACCGACCGACCTCGACGCCTTGGCCCGCTCCGGCGTCATCTCCCCCGAAGGCATCACTCGTGCCGCGCTGGACCTGACCATGGGGCCCGACCAGCCCGGGACTCCCGACGAATCGGTCGGCGCCCTCGTCCGCCGCCGCCTCGGCGACGAGATCTACGACGTGCTGGTCGGCCCGCTCCTGTCGGGGGTGAACGCCGGCAACGCCGATCACCTGAGCGTGGCGGCCGGCACCCCGCAGTTCGCCGCCGCCCTCGAACAACACGGAAGCCTCATCGCCGGCGCCCGCGCCCAACGCCAAGCCAGCGTCGCCACGGGCGCCCCCGTCTTCTTCGGGCTACCCGGCGGAACCCAGACCCTGACCGACACCCTGGCCGAGCGCATTCTTGCCGCCGGTGGCCGCATCCAGACCGGCACCACGGTCGACGCCATCGCCACCGCCGGTGGCACGGGCTATGGGGTGACGACGAGATCCCGTTCGTCGGGGGTGGAGGTGGTCGGGGCGCTCGAGACCGACGTGGTGATCGTGACCACCCCCATGTTCGTCACCGGCCGACTGTTGGCGCCGTTCGCTCCCGGAGCGGCGCGGGAGATGAGCGAGTTGGAGTACGCGTCGGCGGTCATGGTCGTGCTGGCCATCGCCCGCGAGGAGATCGACCATCCCCTCGACGCCAGCGGGTTCCTCGTGTCCGGCAGCGAGCCGCTCGTGTTGACGGCGTGCTCATGGGCATCGAGCAAATGGGCCCACCTCGCCGATGACCGCGTCGCCATCCTGCGCGCGTCAGCCGGAAGGCACCACGACCGACGCGCCCTCGAGATGGGCGACGAGGAGTTGGTCGAAGTGCTCCTGGACGATCTCGCCACCACCATGGGGGTGCGGGGACGGCCAGAGGAGGTGCGGGTGACGCGGTGGGATCGGTCCCTGCCCCAGTTCCGACCGGGCCATCTCGAGCGGGTTCAGCGGTGGCACCAAGAGCTACAGGAGAAGGCCCCGGGGCTGTTCGCCACGGGCGCCGGGTTCGAAGGACTGGGTCTTCCGGCATGCATCCGACAAGCCCGGGCCACCGCGGAACAGGCTCTTGACCTGCCGCTTCTCCGGTCATCCGCGACCCCGCCTGCGTGACGGACGGGAAACGATTCGTCACACGAGGTGGTGCTTGTGTCGGAATCGTTGCATGAACGGCCTAGGGCTGCAATGCTTTCGCAATAATGCGACTCGGACGAAGCCCCAGCCGCCCTCGATCGGCTCCCTTCTCGCACCGCCGCAGGCTCATCGCCAGCGTCGCCGCCGTCGGCCTCTTCGCCCTCCCCGTGTTCGCTCCGGGGAATGCCTCGGCCGACCAGATTTCCGACAAGAAGGCCGAGGCCCATCAGGTCGCCGCCAAACTCGATCAGCTGAACCAGAAGCTGGACAGCCTGAACGAGCAGTACAACCAGGCGATCATCGAGCTGAAGACGGCCGATGGCGTCGTGGCCGACGCGCAGCACAAGGTCGACGAGACGAACAAGCAGCTCGACGAAAAGACGAAACAGCTACGCTCGTTCGCCGTCGAGGCCTACGTCACCGGCAACGACACACCGACCTTCGAGGCGGTCATCACCAGCACCGCCGAAGTGGCGTCACAGAAGCAGAGCTACCTCGAAGCGGCAAGCGGGAGTCGCCAAGATCTCGTCGACGAACTGCAGGCCACCAAGCAGGACGTGGCCAACCAGGTCACCAAGCTGACGGCGGCACAACAGCATGCCCTCCAGGTGCGCGACACCCTGAAGTCATCGAAGCAACAAGCCGACGCCGCCATAGCCGAACAGCAGCAGGTCTCGTCGCAGGTGCAAGGCGAGCTGGCGACGATGGTCGCCGCCGAGCAGCAGAGCGAAGCCGACGCCCGCGCCGCCGCTGCCGCGGCCCAGGCCAAGGCCCTGGTCGACCAGCGCAAGGCCACCCCCATCGCGACGCCGTTGGCCCCGCCCGTCACGCCCCCCACCCCCAAGAATCCGGGCAACCCGCCTCCCATCATCGACCCGGTCAACCCCGATCCAAATGGCGGCTCGCCCACCCCCGGCGCGGGTGCCGCCATCGCCGCAGCCTATAGTGCGCTCGGCGTGCCCTACGTGTGGGCCGGCGCCGACATGAGCGGGTTCGACTGCTCGGGGCTGATGATGTGGGCCTGGGCCCGCGGCGGGCACAGCCTGCCCCACTCGTCGTACGCCCAGTACGCCATGACCCGCCACATCGCACTGAGCCAACTGCTGCCCGGTGACCTCGTCTTCTTCGACAGCCTGGGCCACGTGGGCCTCTACATCGGTGACGGCATGATGATCCACGCGCCCCACACCGGCGACGTGGTCCGGGTGGCCAGCATCTACGCCTGGTCCACCCCGCTGGCCGGTCGACTCTGACCCACCGGCCAGGGGTGAGTCCAGGCGGCATCCTCGTCCTGCTCCACGGGTACGAGGACGAGCCGGCAGCCATGGCGGCCCGGTTCGAGCGGTTGGTGGACCCCGCCCGCTGGGTGGTGGCGAGCCCACGCGGCCCGATCACGACGCCCGCCGGGCCGGTGTGGTTCACCACCGATGACGAGGGGCCGGACGAAGCGGCGGTCGTCGATACGCTGGCCTCGATCAATCAGCTGATCGATCAGACGAGCGCCGAGCACGGCCTGCCCCGCTCGGCGGTCGTGGTCGGCGGCTCCTCCCAGGGGGGCGCCGTCGCCCTGGCCCTGGGACTGCGCGCTCCCGGGGACGCCGGCCCTCTCGGTGGCCTGTTCTGCGTGAGCGGTTGGCTACCGCACTTCGACGCGGTCGACTACGACCTGGCCGGGCTGGCGGCGGCCGCCACGCCGTGCCTGATCGTCCACGGGGACGACGACGAGGTGGTCATCGTGCAGCAGGGCCGCAGCGGGGCCCGCATGCTGGAACGCCACGGGGTCCCGGTGACGTACGTGGAGCTGCCGGGAGGGCACCACCTCGGGGCCGCGGCCGACTCCCGGGTTGCGTCCTGGCTCGAGCAGCTCAGTCTCTAGGGTCTGCCCCCGCCAGCAGTTCCCAGTCGCACTGGCCCTGGCACGCCGAGATCGCCGATTCA
>DHIQ01000216.1:873-8772 GCA_002403895.1 Candidatus Neomicrothrix sp. UBA4742 | reverse complement strand
GGTCGTCTTCCACGAGGTCCAAGTGTCAGCAGAAGGCCGGTGGCCCACTCAACTGTTGCGGAGGTCGGCCAGGTCGGGGAGGTGCTGGTCGGCGACCGACGAGGCCACATCGGCGCAGCTGTGCTCGTGAGGCAGGAGGGGCCGCCCCCCGAGCCCCCACAGCGTGCCGGCCACGCGTGCCACCACAAAGCCGTTCGCTGCGGCCGACAACGCGTCGACGCGATCGTCGCCGATGTCGAGCAACCCGCAATGCAACGGCGTGGCGGCGTCCACCCCGAGCGCCGGGAACTCCGAGACGAGGCCGGCCGGTGCGTCGAGCGTCGCCGGATCAGGTGTCGACCACGACGCGTTCGGTGACGACCCACGGAGGGGAGCGGCCAGCACCGCCCATCGCGACCCCCGGCGAGGGTTGACCGCCGCCTCGATGCCCAGGGATCGCAGATGGTCGGCCAGAACCGTCAGGGCGGCGCGCTGTTCGGGATCGCCGCCACCCGCCTCGGTGCCCCCGGTTGCATCGGTGGCGGAGGTGAGGAAGGGCACCTCGAAGGCGGTCTCCGTACCGTCGAGGCGAGCCACGAACCGTGCCCCTCCCCCGTCGGCCGTGCCCCGCGTGGTGCCGTTGACCCCCACCCCGCCGAGCGTCAGATCGGCAGCCCGAGCCTCGATCACCAACGCCGCCAGGGTGGTGTCATCGATGCGGCCGTCGTAGCCGGCGAGGGCGCGCTGGGGATCACCGCCAACCGTTTCGTACCCCGAGCGCACGATGGTGCCATCGGGATACACGGCCACCGAGGGGAGGCTCCCGGGGGCGACGGCACCGCATTCCCCGTAACAGACGTCAATGAGCTCGAGGATCGGCTTGGTGTCGGTGGCCGGCGAGGTCCCCGGCGTGAACGCCGGCGGGGTCTCCTCAGTGGGAGAGCCGATTGCGGCATCGTTGGGTCGGTCGGAGGTGCGGCATCCCGCTCCGGCCAATAATGCGAGGATGACCACTCCGGCAGCAATCGGTGACCGAAGACGGCGAAGGACCATGATGGCCGCGCAGCGTAGGACTGCCGGCCGGATCGTTCGCGGAGGGTGCTGATCCGTTCTGGCGACGCTTCGGGGCCCCCGGGGGGACGGAATCGTCGCCGGAACGCGGAAAGCGGGCACACTGGTATCCGATGACCAAGCGCAAGCGTCGAGGCGGTCGGGTGACCGAGTCACCCCGGTCGGCCTCGCGCACTCCCCAACTCACCCTTTCCCGTCCCACGGCCCACAAGGCGCCGCGTGGCGGCATCACGCCTGGCCTCGTCGGTCTGCGCCGGGCCGTACCCGACTCCATCCCCAAGCCGCCGTATGCCATCACTGGTCAGCCCCCGGCGACACGGGGCCCGGCCACGCAGACCCCAGAGATCATCGCCCGTATGCGCGTCGCCGGTCATCTGGCCGCCGAGGTGCTGCTCGAGGTCGGCGCGGCCGTCACCGCCGGGATCACCACCGACGGGTTGGATGCCATCGCCCATGAGGCGTCGATCCGGCGGAAGTGCTACCCCAGCCCGCTCAACTACCGCGGCTTCCCCAAGTCCCTGTGCACGTCGGTCAACGAAGTCATCTGCCACGGCATCCCCGACAGCCACCAATTGGTCGACGGCGACATCATCAATCTCGACGTGACCGTCTTCCACGACGGGGTCCACGGCGACACCAACGCCACCTTCCTCGTGGGCGAGGTGGACGACGCCTCCCAGCACCTGGTGCGCCAGACCCGACTCGCCCTCCTCCGGGGGATCGCCGCAGTCCGGCCCGGGGTCCACGTCTACGACATCGGCCGCGCCATCGAGGACTCCGCCCACGGGGCGGGACTAGGCGTGGTGCGTGAGTTCATCGGCCACGGGATCGGAGAGCAGTTCCACGGTGGCCTTCAGATCCTCCACTACTTCGATCCCCGGGCCGACACCGTGCTCGAGCCGGGCATGACGTTCACCATCGAGCCCATGATCACGCTCGGCTCGCCCGAATTGGAGATGTGGGAAGACGGCTGGACGGCGGTCACCCGCGACGGCAGCCGCTGCGCCCAGTTCGAGCACACCATGGTGGTGACCGAGGACGGCGTCGATGTCCTCACCGTCACCGCCGACGGCCGGACCGCCGTCGACCTGCTCGTCGAGCTCTGATCGGTCCACCTCGATCCGGCGAGGGATGCGCTCGTGAATTGGTCCGACAGAGCGGCGCCGTCCACCAGCCGGCGATCAGTCCACCGGCGATCGCTGACGCTTCTCTTCGTGGCGATCGTCGCCGCCATCACGGTGGTCGCTGCCTGCTCCTCGACATCCTCATCGTCCACACCAGCACCGACCACGACACCACGGCTACGGGTCGTGGCCACCACCACCGTCCTGGGCGACCTGGCCCGGGCCGTCGCTGGCGATCGGGCCGACGTGACCACCCTGATGGGACCCGACGACAACCCCCACACGTTCGTCCTGCCTCCCGACCGCCAGCCCGAACTCGACGGCGCCGACCTCGTGATCCAGGTCGGCCGCGCCTACGAGGCCGGCCTGGCCACCGCCTTGGACGAGACCCGCCGGGCCGGCACCACGGTGGACGAGACCGCACCCGCGCTGTCGCCAATCACCGGCGCCGACGGCCAGCCCGACCTCCACGTGTGGACCGATCCGGACCGGCTCACGACCATGGCCGACCTCCTGGCCGACGCCTTGGCCGACCGTTCCCACAGCGCCCCCGAACCGTGGCAGGCCGACGCCGCCCGCTACGGGGCCACGCTCGCTGCCGCCGATGAAGCGGCCCAGGCCGCCATCAATCCGATACCGGACAATGATCGGGTCCTGGCGAGCACGTCTGACGGCCTGACCTACCTGGCCCAGCGCTACGGCTTCACCGTGCGCGCTCCCGTCGCCGCGGAAACAGCCCTGATCGTGGACGTCGACGCACTCCGTTCCAGCCCGCCTGGTCCCACCACCAACGCCGAGTTGATTCTCCAGACGACGGCCCGAATCGCCGAGTGGCTCCACCACTCCTCATCGCCGCCAGGGTGAGCTCCGCCGACCCCGGAGAACAACCCCGCCGAAACCACATCGACCCCCAGCCGCGCTACACCTGTCGTCCGTGGAGGACCATCCCGAAGTCTCCGGCACCCCGGAGTCGACTGACGAGATCGAACTTGAGGTCGACGTCGCCCCACCGCGGGGAGGCGCCGTCGAACCACCCGTCGATCGCCATCGTCGTCGTTTCCTCGGGTTGGTGGCAGGCGGCGCGGCCCTCCTCGTCGGGGGCGGCGCGGCCTGGCGGCTCGTGAGCAACGACGGGACCACCACCACCGTGGCCGACAGCCCGGCCACGACCCGCCCGTCGCCGACGCCGGCGGCGACGACCGAGACGCGGCCCCCGCTGCCCATTCCCGCGCGGCCGCCCGACAACCCCTATGCCCCCACGCCGCAGGTCGTGCTGGGCACCCTGGCCATACCCCGCATCGGTCTCAGCGCCGAGCTCCAGGAGGGCATCACCCTCACCGCCATCAATCGGGGTCCCGGACACTGGCCCGGCAGCGCCATGCCCGGCGAGCTGGGCAACGTCGTGGTGGCCGGGCATCGCACCACCTACAGCCACCCGTTCCGCCGCCTCAACGAGCTCCAACCGGGGGATCCGGTGACGTTCACCACCGCCAGCGGCGCGTTCACCTATCAGGTGCGCGGCATCGTCATCGTGGACGGCCAAGCCATCGACATCGCCGCTCAGGCCTACGCCCGGACCGCCACCCTGTTCGCCTGCCACCCGCCCGGCTCGGCGGCTCAGCGCATCGTGGCCAAGCTTCAACTTCTCGGTCCCGACGGTCGGCCCGTCGATCCCGACGGCGTACTGCCTGCCCTCGATGCGGGCACCCAGGCGGACGACCACACGCTGCTCATGAAGAACACCGACCCTCTGGCCGGTGCCGGCGGTTGAGCGACGGACAGGTCACCGCTCGATCAGAGCTCACCCCGGTCAAAGAACTGGGGCCAGTTCGACTGTGACTCGCTGCCATCGGCCACGATGGCAGCCCCATTGATGAACCGGGCCCCGGGCGAACACAAAAACAAGATGATGGCCGCCATCTCCTCGGCGGTACCCATGCGCCGCATCGGGCCGATTGCCTCGGCCTGCACCGCCCACGCCTCCTCGTCGAAGCCGAGCTGGCCGACCTCGTTCTCGTGCATGCCCGGCGTCGCCACCGTGCCTGGCGCCAAGGCGTTGATGGTCACGCCGTGATAGCCGAGGTAGGGCGCCATCGACCGGGTGAGGCTGACCACGCCGGCACGCGCCGCACCCGAATGCACGAACCAAGGTGCGCCCCGGTCGAAGGAGAAGATGTGGACCACGTTCACGATGGCCCCACCGCCGGCCGCCGTCATGGGTTCCATGAACCGACTGATCATGTTCCAGGTGCCATTCAGGTTCAGGTCGACCACAGAACGCCAGCCGTTGTCGGAGATTTGCGACGGCAGGGCGGGGAACTGCCCGCCGGCGTTGTTCACCAGGAAGTCGACGTGGCCGAACCGGTCGTAGGCCTGCTCGCGCAGGGCGTCCACCTCAGCCGGCTCGCGGATGTTGGTGGGGACCACCAAACACTGACGCCCAAGGCTCGCCACCTCGGTCGCGGTGGCCTCGAGCGTCTCGCGGGTGCGGCCCGCCACAATCACCTCGGCGCCGTAGCGGGCGAAGGCCAACGCCGCGCATTTACCTATGCCGCTACCGGCGCCGGTGATCAACGCCACCCGGCCGGCGAACAGGTCCGGTGCGAACGAGTCGAGCGGCCCGGGCGGCGTCTGCATGGGCGCGCACCCTACAGCGGTCGACCTGCGTAAGGATGACCCGGATGTCCGGCAACGCACGCTTCCTCGTGGTCGGGCGCGGCGTCTTGGCGGGCGTGTGCCTGGCGGCCTCGGTCCCCCCGTGGGGATGGTGGCCCCTGGCCTTCGTGGGCATCGCCCTCCTCGACCGGTTGATCGCGGGTCAGAGCTGGGGGCGGCGCTTCCGGCGGACCTGGCTGGTGGCGGCCTGCTGGCTCTTCCCGGCCATGCTCTGGATGTGGGACCTCACCAAGCCCGGCTACGTCGTCGCCGGCGCGCTCTACGCCACCTACTTCGGCGTCGCGGCTGCCCTCTGCCCGCCCGGGCGCGCCCGTTGGATCGCCCTACCCGGGGCGGTGCTGCTGGCCGAGGTGGCCCGGTGGGCCTTCCCCTTCGGCGGCGTGCCGCTCGGCAACCTGGGCCTCAGCCAGGCCGCCGCCCCCCTGGGCCAGACGGCGCGGTTGGCCGGTGTGTACCTGGTGGTGGTGTTGGTCATGGTCGGCGGCATCGCTCTGTCGGCCGCCTGGGAACGAGACTGGCGAGTGGCCGGCGGGATCGTGGCGGCCCTAGTGGTGCTGTGGGGCCTGGCCCTGGTCGCACCGCGGGGCCACGACATCGCACCCCTGCGGGTGGCCCTCGTGCAGGGAGGCGGTCCTCAACGGACCCGGGCAGCCAACAGCGACGCACGAGCGGTGTTCGAACGCCACCTCCAGGCCAGCGAGCAGATCCACACTCCGGTCGACCTGGTGCTGTGGCCTGAGAACGTGGTGGCCCTGGATGGTCGGCTGGATGGCAGCCGGGAGGACAAGGAACTGTCCGCCCTGGCCCGGAAGCTCAACACCACGCTCATCGCCGGAATCACCGAGGACGTGAACGACCGCCAGTTCCTCAACGCCGCGGTCGTCTACAACCCTGACGGGTCACGGGGCGAGCGCTACGACAAGGTCCACCGCGTGCCGTTCGGGGAGTACGTGCCGCTGCGGGGACTGATCGAGAAGTTGGCGGGCCAGGGCGCGGGACTACCACACCGCGACGCGGTGGCCGGTCACGGCCCCTCCATCGTGCACACCTCGGTGGGCACGATGGGAACCGTCATCTCGTGGGAGGTGTTCTTCGCCGATCAGGCCCGCGACGCCATCAACAACGGCGGCGAGGTGCTGTTGAACCCGACCAACGGCTCGTCGTACTGGCTGACGATCCTGCAGAGCCAGCAGGTGGCCTCGTCGCGCTTGCGGGCCATCGAGACCGGTCGGTGGGCCCTGCAGGCGGCTCCCACCGGCTTCTCGGCGGTGATCACCCCCGATGGCGGACTGGTGGACCGCACCGACGTCAGCGAGCAAAGGGTGATCGAGGCCACCATCCAACGACGCGAGGGCAACACCTGGGCCACCACCATCGGCCCCTGGCCCATGCTCGTTCTGTCGATAGCCAGCCTGATACTGGCGTGGGCGCTCCAAGGACGGTCAACGCTGCGCAGGCGCCAGTCGGAGCAGCAAGCGACGTGACACCCGACTGGGCGAAGCCGCCCGCCGGGAGGCCTGCCGACCAGAGGGCCAACAGATCAGAGTTCGATCGTTCTCGTCAGGTCGACGGATTCGAGGAAGCGGCGGTCGTGGGAGACCAGGAGCAGAGTCCCCTCGTATGAGCCGAGGGCCTGCTCGAGCTGTTCGATGGCCTCGATGTCGAGATGGTTGGTGGGCTCGTCCAGCACGAGGCAGTTGACCCCTTCGGCCATGAGGGCGCCCAGCAGCGCCCGGCTCCGTTCCCCCGGCGACAGATCCCGACCGGCCCGGTCTACGTGGTCCGCCCCCAGACCAAACTTGGCCAGCAGGGAACGCGACTCGCTGAGGGCCATGCCCGTGCGCTCCTGGAACGTCCGCAACACCGGTTCGGCTCCGGCGAACAGTCCCCGCTGCTGGTCCATCTCCCCTACCTGCACTCCGGGCCCCACCCACCGCCGACCGGCGGCCAGTGGCACCTCCCCCAACAGGGCCCGCAGCAGCGTCGTCTTGCCACTGCCGTTGGGGCCGAGGATGGCCAGGCGGTCCTGCCACGCCACCTCGAGGTCGACCGGCCCCAGCCGGAACTCGCCCTGCTCAACGACTGCGCCCTCGAGTCGGGCCACCACATCGCCGCTGCGGGCCGCCGGGGCCAGGCTGAGCTGCAGGCGCCAGCCCTCCCAGGGCTTGTCCACCGCTTCGAGCTGGCTGATCTTGCGCTCCGTGGCCTTCACCTTGCCGGCCTGCTTCTCACTGCGGGCGACTTTGGCGGCGCGGATGTTCTTGTCGGCCTCGTCCGAGGTCCTGGCCCGACGCACCCCCCGTTCGCTCCACTGGAGCTGGGTGCGCTGGCGCTCGCGCAGACGGTCTCGCTCGGAGACGAACTTGCCGTGCGCCTCGTACTGCTGCGAGCGGGCCAGGTCCCGAGCGTCGGTGTAGGCCGACCATCCCCCGGCGAACTCCCGGCCACGATGGGAGGCCTCGTCCAGCTCCACGATGCGGTGCACGCATCGGTCGAGGAACGCCCGGTCGTGGGAGACGACAACGATCGCCCCACCGAAGCGGTCGACGAACCCCTCGAGGACGTCGAGACCGGCGAAGTCCAAGTTGTTGGTCGGCTCGTCCAACAACAACACGTCGACCCGGGACAACAGGATGGCCACCAACGCGGCCCGGGCCGACTCTCCACCCGAGAGCGTGGCCGTGAGCTGAGCGAAGCGGCCACCCTCACCCACGTCCAAGCCGACCGTGGCACCGACCTCGGCCGCGCGGGCGTCGAGGTCATCGCCGCCCAGAGCCAGGAAGCGTTCGAGCGCGTCGCTGTAGGCCGCGACCGACTCGGGATCCTCCGACAACAACGCCGTGCGCCGATCCAGCTCATCGGAGGCGGCCTGCACGCCGGTGCGACGGGCCAGGTAGCTAGCCAGCGTCTCGCCCGGACGGGCGTCGGGTTCCTGGGGGAGCAGGCCCACCGTGAGATGGGCGGGGGCGCGCTCGACCCCACCCCCGTCCGGCTCTTCGAGGCCGGCCAGGATGCTCAACAGCGTGGACTTGCCGACGCCGTTGGGCCC
>DHIQ01000216.1:0-710 GCA_002403895.1 Candidatus Neomicrothrix sp. UBA4742 | reverse complement strand
GGGCCCGACGATGCCGAGCCGGTCCCGGCCGTCGACCGCCATCGACACCTCGGCCAGGACCGTTTGCCCTCCGAAGGATCGGGATACCCCGACGGCCCGCAACATGGCGCCGACCCTAGGCCGGTCCCCGCGCCGGGCCCGCAGCGGATTCTGCCTAACCTCGCACACCATGCGTGCCGTCGTGTGCCGAGAGCTCGGTCCCCCCTCCACCCTCCGCGTCGAGGAGTGCGCCCCACCGGAGGTCCGCCCCGGCGGCCTGCTGGTGGACGTCGAGGCCGCCGGCGTGAACTACGTGGACGCCCTCTTCATCCAGGGGCAGTACCAGATCAAGCCGGCGCTCCCGTTCACGCCCGGGAGCGAGATCGCCGGGACGGTGGCGGCAGTGGGCGAGGGAGTGACCGGTTGGCAGGTCGGCGACCGGGTGCTGGCCATGTGCGGCCTCGGGGGATTTGCCGAGCAGGTGTGGATCCCCGCGGTGTCCGCCTCGGCTGTCCCCGCCGAGCTCGATGCCCCCCGGGCAGCCACCTTCACCCAGAGCTATTGCACCGCTCTGTTCGCCCTGCGGGACCGGGCCGGATTGCGGGCCGGCGAGACCGTCCTCGTGCTCGGTGCCGGCGGCGGGGTGGGCCTGGCCGTGATCGACGTGGCTCGTACCCTCGGGGCGCGCACCATCGGCGCCGCGTCGACACCCCCCAAGCGCGACGCAGCCC
>DHIQ01000244.1:31591-41438 GCA_002403895.1 Candidatus Neomicrothrix sp. UBA4742 | reverse complement strand
TCCGGCGAGAACCCCTCACAAAACGCATCAACCGCGGCCTCAACCGCCGCCAGGTCGCCAATCACCCGTGTCTCCAGAACCGCCGTTCCCATACCGCCACCCAACCACGAACACCCGTTCGAGTCAAGGCGTTTCGACCGATTTCCATCTATTCCTGCTTCAGGCTCGAGACCGCTGTTTGGTGTCACGACATGGTTGGGTAAAGGCAGGCTAGGATAGGCAAAGATTCAGGGCGGAACCCTCTCGACTTGCGGGTCTGACGGGGCGGGTGCCAGGTGACGGGGGGATGGTCAAGGACCCCCGAGGTTTGACGTAAGAATGTCGCACGACCTCAAGGCCCTACCGGGTCCCGGCCGATGATCACCGGGACGCCTGCCGGTTCTGTCTCGTCTGCACCGGCCGGTCCTCCTTGACGCCCACCGGCCAACACTTCGGAGTCCCCATCAACGAGCGGTCCAAATCCGAGGCCGTCGAGGACATCGCCGTCGGTCTCGATCGCCACTCCCTCGATGAGCGGGTGCGCGTCCTCGAGGCCGTAGTGGCGCAGTCCTCCGACGCCTTGGTGCTGAGCGCGTCCGACGACAACGACCCGGTTGTGCGGGTGCGGTTCGTGAACGACTCGTTCACCCGCTTGCTCGGTTACGACCTCGAGACCATCGCCGGCGAGTCGCCCGGGGTGCTCGTCGGTCCCGACACCGACCTCGACACCTTGCGGCGGGTCGAGGCCGGTCTCCGCCGTGGGGAGACGGTGACGGTTGAGCTCTGGCTTCACGATCAGGTCGGTGAGCCTGTCCGGGTCGAGGCCACCTATCGCGAAGTCGATACCGGCACCGGCGCCACTTGGTATCTGTCGAGCTACGTCGATCTGTCTGATCGAGTCGAGGCGGCCGCAGCCTTGCAACGCAGCGAAGCCTGGGCCGAAGCCATGGTGCACGGCAGTTCGGACCTCGTGATGGTGGCCGATACCGACGGTGTCATCCGCTACGCCAGCCCGGCCCTCACCGAGGTCCTGGGCTACCAGCTCGACGAGTTCGTGGGCTCGGTGTTCACCGAGTTGATCCATCCCGAGGATTCCTCGCGGGCCCGAGGATTGTTCGATGTCGGCGGCCGGCGCACATCGGGCCGGGCGTATGAGTTCCGCGTCGCCGATCGCAACGGGAGCTGGCGATGGATGGCCATTCGGGTGGCCGACCGGGTGGACGATCCGGCCGTCCGGGGCTTCGTCGTCAACATCCGTGACGTGAGCGCCCGGCGGCGGGCCGAGGACCTCTTGGGCGAACAGGCGGATCTGTTGGAAGCGATCGCCCGCGGCGCGCCGCTCGATGTCACCCTCATCAAGATCACGGCCATGATCGAGCGCCACCTGGACTCGGTGACCGCCGTCATCGGGATGCTCGAGCGGGACGGGGTGATCCGCATGCGGGCCGGCTCCGACCTTCCTCCCGAGATCCGCCGGTTCTACGACGAGTTACCTCCCACCTCGCCCGGCGGCGAGGTGCTGCGCAGCGGGGTCGGCGAGCTCTTCGTCTTCGATCTGGTCGATGACGACCGCTTGGGCGCGGCGGCGGCCCTGTTTGCCACCCATGGCTTCACTCAGGCCCGGGTGGCGACCCTGCGCGCCCCCGGCTCGGGGGAGCTGGTGGGGTCACTCACGGTTCTCCACCGGATCGCGGTCGATCTCCCGTCCACTGACCTGGACCTCGTACAACGGGCCATGAACCTGGCCGCCATTGCCATCGAGCGAGCCCGATTCGAGGCCGCCCTGGAATACCAGGCGCTCTATGACCCGCTCACCGACTTGCCCAACCGGGCGCTGCTCTCCCGTCGCATCCAGGAGAGCCTCGAGGGGTTGGCGCGCGAGCGAGTCGGTGGCGTGGCGGTGCTGTTCATCGACCTGGACCGCTTCAAGGTGATCAACGACTCCGAAGGCCACGCCATCGGCGATCTCGTGCTCCAGCAGGTTGCGGAGCGCTTCCGCCATCTCCTGGGTTCGGGTGAGACGCTGGGACGCTTCGGCGGCGACGAGTTCATGGTGGTGTGCCATCACCTGGGGGGTGAGTCCCAGGCGGCGGACGCTGCCCATCGCTTTGCCGAGCAGCTGCACGAGCCGATCGTCCTGGCCGATGCCAGCGAGCATTTCGTCACCGCCAGCATCGGGGTTGCCTTTACCGCTGATCCATCGGTTCCAGCCGAGTCCCTCATCCGCAACGCGGATGTGGCTATGTACCGAGCCAAGGATCAGGGCCGCAACCAGCGGGTGGTATTCCAGAAGAAGCGCGATCAGCCGGCGGTCGAGCAACTCACCATGGAGCGGGCCCTTCGCTCCGCCATCGAAGCCAAGGAGTTCGAGCTGCACTACCAACCGGTCGTGAAGCTGGCCGACGGCTCGATCACCCAGGTGGAGGCGCTCGTGCGGTGGAACCGGCCCCAGCGTGGGCTCGTCCATCCCGAGGCCTTCATCCCCCTGGCTGAGGAGACGGGGCTTATCGTCCCCATCGGCTGGTGGGTGCTGGGCGAGGCTGTGTCCCAAGCTGCGGCTTGGCCCTTGCTGCCCAGCGGCCGCGAGATCGAGATGGCGGTGAACCTCTCCGCCCGCCAGCTGGCCGACACCGGACTGGTGGAGGTGGTGGCCGATGCGCTCGACCACCACGGCCTCGACCCGGCACGGCTGTGCTTCGAGGTGACCGAGAGCGCGTTGGTGCACGATGTCGCTCACGCCGTGACGTCGCTGAACCGGCTCAAGGCGCTAGGGGTCCGCATCGCCATCGACGACTTCGGGACGGGCTACGCCACCCTCGACTACGTCCGTCACTTTTCGATGGCCGACTACTTGAAGATCGACCGGGCCTTCGTCGAGGGCGTCGATCGGCCCGGATCCCAGGAGGCCGCCATCGTGTCGGCCGCCATCAACCTGGCCAAGTCACTGGGATTCACGGTGGTGGCCGAGGGGGTCGAGACCGTGTCGCAGATGGAGGCCCTGCGGGCACTCGACTGCGAGCTGGCCCAGGGGTATCTGTTCAGCCGGCCGGTCCCTCATGCCGAGGCCATCGAACTTCTGGAGACGCGGCGGGGCTGACGCCGGGCTCGAGGTCGACAGACCCGGTTCTTTTTTCGACGGGGGAGCCGACGCCTACGATGCCGCCGTGCACCTGGAACCGGCCCGCATCGAGTTCGACGGCGACGTCGTGGGCTCGACTCCGTTCACCACCGACCCGGCGGTGGTCGGTCCCCTTGAGGTGCGGACCGGCGACGGTCCGGGCCACGCCACCATCGGCTGGTCGCTGACCAATCGGGGGGACGCGCCGGCCCGGATTCGGTCCGTCGCGCTGGTCTTCGAGCTGGTGGACGCCCTGACCCCCCTGCGGATGTTCCGCAACGGCTACCAGTCGTGGAGCCCGACCGGCGTGGCCGCCTTCGGCATCGACCGCGACCCGTCGCGCACGCCAGGGGCGCCGGAGCTGCTGCGGGCCGTGCACCACGCCGATCCGGCCGAGGCCCGTGCCGGCGAGCTGCGCTCCGAGTGGGTGACGGTGCTGCAGGCCGGCGGCGGAGCCCCGCTGCTGGTGGGTTTCGACAACGGCGACCGCCACGACGGCACCCTTCGCCTGCGGCCCGGCAGCTCGGGCCCCGAGTTGTGGGTCGAGGCCTACCTGGGGGGCGCCGTGCTGGCCCCGGGAGAGAGCCGTGAGCTTCACCCGGTGCTGATCGCCGACGGTGCCACCGACGGCGCCTCCGCGTCGATGTTGTTGGAGCTCTGGGCGGCCCAGGTCGGTCGGGTGGCGGGCGCTCGGGTCCAGGCGCCCTACCAGGTGGGCTGGTGTTCTTGGTACCACTACTTCCACGACGTCACCGAGGAGCACCTGCGTTCGAACCTGGCCCTGGCCGGCGACTGGCCCTTCGACGTCTTCCAGCTCGACGACGGGTTCCAATCCGCCATCGGTGACTGGCTGACGACCAACGACAAGTTCCCCTCCTCGCTCGACGTCATTGCCGGTGCCGTCGCCGCCGAGGGACGCCAACCCGGTCTGTGGATCGCGCCGTTCATCGTCGCCCCCGACTCGCGAGTGGCCACCGAGCACCCGGACTGGCTCGCCCGCTTCCCCAATGGAGACCCGCTCATCGGCTGGTACAACCCGTCGTGGGGCGGGGGCCAGGACGGGTTCATGTGGAACCTGGACACTACCAATCCCGAGGTGGTCGCCCATCTCGAGTCGACGGCCAAGGCGCTGGTGGAAGCCGGGTTCAGCTACCTCAAGCTGGACTTCACCTTCGCCCCCAGCTTCGACGGGGTATGGGCGGATTCGTCGCGCACGCCGGCCGAGCGGGTCCGGTCCGGCTACGACGCCGTGCGGCGCGGGGCGGGGGCTGACACGTTCATCCTCGGCTGCGGCGTCCCACTGGCCAACGTGGTGGGCGTGGTCGACGGCAACCGCATCGGCGCCGACGTCGCCCCGTCATGGGAGCTCGAGGAATGGGACTTCGACCTCGCCGACTACTCGGATGTGCAACCCGCCACCAAGCACTCCTGGCAGAACACTTTGAGTCGCAGCTTCATGCACCGCCGATTGTGGCTGAACGATCCCGACTGTCTGATGCTGCGTCAGGCCGAGACCCACCTCACGCCCGATGCCATGCGCACCTGGGCCCACGGCGTGGCCGTGTCGGGGGGGATGGCCTTGGTCTCCGACGACCTGGCGCTGCTCGATGGCGACGCCCGAGCCCTGCTGGACGAGGTGGTGGAGATCGGCCGACGCAGCGATGCCGAGGCCGTCACCAACCACCCGGCTCGCTGTGACGACCTCATGGCCCACGCCGTGCCCCGTGAGCTGTCCGCCGCCGGCCACCGACTGGTGGCCGATCCGAGCTCGGGGACCTCGGTGCTCGACGGTGCCTGACACCGGGAGTGACCCGGGGTCGGTGGTCGGATCCACCCCCTACAGTCCCGACTCATGACGACGTGGGCACCGCGTTGTTCCTGGCGTCCGACGCGTCCGCCTATGTGACCGGGTCGTGCGTCACCGTGGACGGCGGGATCATGGCGTGAAGATCGCGGCGAGGGGCGGCGGGGGCGCGTCGATCAGGGGATGACGGGCGCCGGGGAGGCGGGGATGTCCTCGCCGCGCACGAGGGTCCGGTAGAGATCGGCATAGAGCCCATCGGCTTCGACCAGGGTTTGGTGCGTGCCCCGTTCCACGATGGCGCCGTGATCCAGCACCAGGATCTGGTCGGCGGCGGTGATGGTGGAGAGACGGTGGGCGATCACGATGGATGTGCGTCCCACCAGCGCGGCGGCTAGGGCCCGCTGTACCAGGTGCTCATTCTCGGAGTCGAGGTGGCTGGTGGCCTCGTCGAGGATGACCACGGCCGGGTCCTTCAACAGCATGCGGGCGATGGCCAGCCGCTGCTTCTCGCCTCCCGACAGCCGGTAGCCCCGCTCGCCCACCATGGTGTCGTACCCGTCGCCCAGTGCCGCGATCACCTGGTGGATCTGGGCCGCCCGGCAGGCCTGCTCGACCTCGGCGTCGGTGGCGTCGGGTCGGGCGTAGCGCAGGTTGGCCATCACCGACTCGTGGAACAGGTGCGGGTCTTGGCTGACCACACCGATGGCGTCGTGCAGGGACTGCTGGGTGAGGTCGCGCACGTCGGTCCCGTCCACCCGGATGGACCCGGTGGTGACCTCGTAGAGGCGGGGGATGAGGGAGCTGAGGGTGGTCTTGCCCGCGCCCGACGGGCCGACCAGGGCCACCAGCTGACCGGGTTCGATGACGGCCGAGATACCCCGCAGCACCGCATCGCCGACCTCGTTCGACAGCGGACGGCCACCGTCGGCCTCCAGGGAGGCGAGGGAGATCCCGCTGGCGGCCGGGTACTGGAACCAGACGTCGTCGATCTCGATGCGACCGGCGGGGTCGACGAGATCCACTGCCCCGGGGCGGTCCTGGATGACGTTGGCCAGGTCGAGGATCTCGAAGACCCGGTCGAACGAGATGAAAGCCGTCATGATGTCGACGCGGGCGTTGGTCAGGGACGTGAGTGGGTTGTAGATCTGGGTCACGAAGGCGGCCATGGCCACCAGGGTGCCCAGCTCGATGGCGCCGGAGATCACGAGGTTGCCGCCGATGCCGTAGACCGCGGCAGTGCCGATGGCGCCGACCAGGCCGAGGGCGATGAAGAAGGTGCGGCCGTACAGAGCGCCCCGCACGCCGATGTCGCGGACCTTGCCGGCCCGGTCGCCGAAGGCCTCGGACTCGCCATCGTAGCTGCCGAACAGCTTGACCAGCTGCGCGCCCGAGACGTTGAGCCGCTCGGTCATCTGGGTGTTCATCGAGGAGTTGAGGTCGAAGCCCTCGCGGGTGATCTCCTGCATCTTCCGGCCGACCCGCTTGGCCGGGATGATGAACACGGGCAACAGCACCAGCGCCACCAGGGTGATCTGCCACTGCAGGATGAACATGGCGGTGAGGGTGGTCACCAACACGACCACGTTCGACACCACCGAGCCCAGGGTGCCGGTCACCGCTCGTTGGGCGCCGATCACGTCGTTGTTCATCCGGCTGATCAGGGCGCCGGTCTGGGTGCGGGTGAAGAAGGCCAGCGGCATGCGCTGGACGTGATCGAACAGCTTGACCCGCAGGTCGTAGATGATCCCCTCACCGATCTTGGAGGACCACCACCGCTCGAAAAAGGACAGGGCGGCGGTGGCCACGGCGGCCACCATGATCAGCCCGGCCAGCAGCGTCACCTTATGGCGGTCCCCACTCGGGATGATGTCGACGATCTGCTTGAACAACAGGACCGGGACGAGGGCGATGAGGGCCTCGAGCACGATGGTGACCAGGAAGCCGGCGAGCAGCAGCCGGTAGGGGCGGGCGAACGTCAGGACCCGACGGACGATGCCCTTGGAGACGACGGCACCCTTGATGGCGTGTGGGTCGGCCCCGATGGCCATGTGAGGTGGCATGCGCATGAGGCCACCAAGGCTAGATGGGGGAGTCCCCCAATCCTCGGGTGAGACGTCAGCCATTCCCGTAGGTCGTCCCTCGTTTCTGGCCTATGCCTGGGAGCACTTGGGAGGCTGATCCGAGGAGCGCAGCGGGACGAGCGCGGTGAAGGGTCGGCGTGTTGCCGACCCTTCGATGGCGGAAGGTAAGGGATTCGAACCCTTGGAGAGCCGTAACCCTCAACGACTTTCGAGGCCGTCCCATTCGTCCGCTCTGGCAACCTTCCGGGGACGAGGTTAGTCGCGCCCCGCCCAACGGCGCGAAGCTGCTTGCTGGCCCCACGCTCCCCGTCCTGACCCCCATTCTGTCGCGCTGGACGCAAGAAGGGGGCGCCGAAACCGTAGATTCAGCGGCGGTTGGCGAAGAAGGTGGTCAGCAGCTCCCCGCATTCGTCGGCGCGGAGATCGGGGTGCACGGCGAACTCGTGGTTGAGGCGGGGATCGGCTCCGATGCCGTAGAGCGAGACCACGGCGCCCGCCTTGAGGTCCCGGGCGCCGAACACGAGGCGGCTCACTCGGGCGTTGACGGCCGCCCCGGCGCACATGGGGCACGGCTCCAACGTCACCACCAATGTGGCGTCGTCGAGCCGCCACGACCCGACCGCGGCGGCCGCATCGCGCAACGCCAACACCTCGGCGTGGGCGGTGGGGTCGTTGGTGAGCTCCCGTTCGTTGTGACGGCGGGCGACGATCTCGCCATCCACCATCACGACGGCGCCGATGGGAACATCGCCGTGGGCCAAGGCGGCGCGGGCCTCGTCCAGCGCGATGCCCATGGCCTCCAGATCGTTCATGGGCGCTGAGGCTACCGGGGCGCGTCTAGCGTCACGGCCGTTCGCACCGGGGAGGCTGAGGATGGGTCAAGCAATCGGGCAACTGCTGCCCTTCGCCGTGGGTGTTGCCATCAGCCCGGTGCCGATCATCGCCATCATCCTCATGCTGCTCTCCAAGCGGGCGGGCCTGAACGGCGGATCCTTCCTGGCCGGGTGGGTGGTCGGCATCGTTGGGACCAGCACCATCTTGTTGGTCCTGGCCAACACGCGGGAGCTCACGTCCGACAGTGGGGCACCCTCCACCACCTCGTCGGTCATCAAGTTGGTGTTGGGGCTCGGGCTGCTGGCCCTCGCCCGCCGCAACTTCGCCCAGCGCCCGACGGAGGGCGACACCCCGGAGTTGCCGGCGTGGCTGAGCAAGATCGAGGGCCTGAGCCCTCCCAAGGCCGCCGGGCTCGGCGTGTTGCTGTCGGCGGTGAACCCGAAGAACCTCCTGCTCATCGCCGGCGCCATGATGGCCGTCTCCCAGATTCCCGGCCTCTCGACGCGGGAGCAGATCGGGGCGGTGGTCGTGTTCGTGCTCATCGCCATCAGCACGGTGGCTGCGCCGGTGGTCATCTACGTGGTCATAGGGCCCAAGGCGCAGCGCCCGCTCGATTCCATGAAGGTCTGGCTCGGCGAGAACAACGCCGTCGTCATGGCCGTGCTGTTGCTGGTCATCGGTGTGAAGCTCATCGGCGACGCCATCAGCGGATTCACCGCCTGACCCGAACTGTCAGCCCCGGCCGCAGGCCTTCGTACTCGTCACCGGTGCGTTGCAGTGGTAGAAGCGGACTTCCAGCTCGATGCCGGGTGCAAATTCGACCTCGACCCAGTCGGACTCGGCCCCGTACCCGCGCCGCTCATGTGCCCGGGCCCTCGACCAGGCGGTTGCGGATGGTGCCGATGCCCTCGATCCAACTCTCGAGGGTCTCGCCCGGCTGGAGGAAGCGTGGCGGTTGACGCATGACGCCGACACCACTGGGAGTTCCCGTGAAGATCACGTCACCCGGGAGCAGAGGGAGGACCGCCGACAGCTCTGCCACGAGGCGGGGGACGCTGAAGATGAGGTCGCTGGTGCGCGCCGCTTGCATCTTCTCGCCGTCGATGGCGCACCCGAGGGCCAGGTCGTCCGGGTCACCCACGCTGTCGGCGGTCACCAACCAGGGCCCCATGGGGCCGAAGCCGCGGTAGGACTTGCCCAGCGAGAACTGGCTTCCGGCGGCGAACTGGACGGTGCGGTCCGACAGATCCTGGCCGATCGTCAGCCCGGCGATGTGGGCCCAGCCGTCGGCCTGGGCGACCCGGTCGGCTCGGGCGCCGATCACGGCCACGAGCTCGACCTCCCAATCGACGGTGCTCCCCGACAGCTCGACGTCGGCGAACGGGCCGGTGAGACAGGCGGGGAACTTGGTGAAGGTGGCCGGGATGGTGGGCAGCTCCATGCCCGACTCTTCGGCGTGGGCCCGATAGTTGAGCCCGATGGCGAACACTTGACGAGGGGCAGGGGCGGGGGAGCCGAGCTTGGCTTCGTCGATGGGCACTGCCCCGGCGATCCCGAGGTCGGCAGCGAAGGCCGAGAACGTGTCCCAGTCGTCGTAGAGAGCCTGGACGTCGGGGCCGAAGCGGCCCCCGGAGGCGGCGGCCACGTCGACCCCGCCTGCGTCCGTTACCACGGTCGCCCGCCCGTCGAGGTTTGCCAGCTTCATCCCGAACTCCACTCGTCCATGGCCGCGCACCGGCCGGATACCGAGCAACCATACGTAACCGTTACCAGGAACGGAGCGTTGCGGGAACGGTGGGTAGCCTGATGGTCCCCGCTGACGGACTGAGGCCCGATGAGCACTCCCATCCCCGACCCCGCGGCATCCGGTCATCTGCCCGACGAGGCTGGGTCGGGTTGGCCGACCGACGGCACCACCGTCGCCTCCGACGAGAAGCACCGCCTGTGGGTGGCGAGTCAGGCGGCGCGCCCGAAGTTGCGGGGATGGCTCCACGCCGCCGCCCTCCCGCTGGTGGCGGCCGGGGGTACGGC
>DHIQ01000244.1:30813-31435 GCA_002403895.1 Candidatus Neomicrothrix sp. UBA4742 | reverse complement strand
GGCCGGGGGTACGGCCCTGACGCTGCGCGTGCGGGATCGCAAGGCGCGGGTCGGACTGTTCGTCTTCGGTGGTGGGTACTCGGCGATGTTGGCTGCGTCGGCCAGCTATCACCGTCTGCCCCGCTCGGAGCGCCAAGCGCATTGGCTGCGGCGGGTCGACCACTCGATGATTTACGTGGCCGAGGCCGCCACGGTGACGCCCTTGGCCCTCGTCTTGCTACCGACACCACTGGCCGGAGCAGTCGTCGGTGGGGCATGGACGGCTGCGGGGACAGGAGCGGCGATCAAGATGACCCGACTCAATGAAGCGCGTGACGGCGGGAGCTGGCTCTACCTGGCCATCGGCTGGGCGGGGGCGGCGATGGCCCCGCTGGTGGCCAGGCGGGGTGGCAAAGGGGCGCTCATCGCCATGGCGGCGGGCGGTGTGCTCTACAGCGGGGGCTTCGCCGTGTTGGCCAAGAAGCGGCCCGATCCGTCGCCGGGTGTGTTCGGTTACCACGAGGTCTGGCACGCCCTCGTGCTCGCCGCCGGCGTCTGCCATGCAGAGATGCTTCGACGGATCGTACTCGGCCGTCCCGCGACCTGAGCAGGACGAGAGGGAGCGGAGGGAGTGGGATTCGAA
>DHIQ01000244.1:27005-30675 GCA_002403895.1 Candidatus Neomicrothrix sp. UBA4742 | reverse complement strand
GGAGTGGGATTCGAACCCACGGTGGGTTGCCCCACACACGCTTTCCAAGCGTGCCGATTCGGCCGCTCTCGCATCCCTCCCGGGTGCTGACACGCCGGTTCGTTCGCCGTTGGGGGGCGCCCTGTCCGGAGTGCGGTCGCTCAGGCTATCCTCTCGGCGAACCCGCTCTCGCATGTGGTGGTCGGGTCCTGTGCAACGAGAGCCTGTGAACCGGGTCAGGGCCGGAAGGCAGCAGCTCTCAGCGGGATCTCTCGTGTGCCGCAGATCACCTGACCATCACATGGGGGAGCGGGTTCGTTCGCGCCCGGGCCTGGCTGCTCCGCGGGGCCAGCGCCACCGGTAGGCTCGGGCGCCGATGACGTACCAGTCGCTGTACCGCCGCTATCGCCCCCAGCGCTTCGCCGAGCTCCGTGGCCAGGAGCATCTCGTGCGGGCGCTGCAGCACGCGCTCGTGCACGACACCGTCGGCCACGCGTACCTGTTCAGCGGCCCCCGAGGGACGGGTAAAACCTCGACGGCCCGCATCCTGGCCAAGGTCCTCAACTGCGCCGACCCCCACGACGGCGAACCGTGTGGGGTGTGCGACTCGTGTATCTCCATCGAGCAGGGCAGCTCGTTCGACGTGCACGAGCTCGACGCCGCGTCGAACAACGGGGTCGAGGCGATCCGGGACTTGATCGCCAAGACGGCGATGGGCACGCCGGGCCGGACGAAGGTGTACATCCTCGACGAGGTCCACATGCTGTCGACGGCGGCGTCCAACGCGTTGCTCAAGACGCTGGAGGAACCGCCACCCCACGTCGTGTTCGTGCTGGCCACCACCGACCCCCAGAAGGTGATGCCCACCATCCGCAGCCGAACGCAGCACTACGAGGTGCACCTGCTGTCGGCCGACGAACTGACCGCGCTGGCCGAGTTCATTATCGACGACGCGGGACTGGAGGTGCCTCAGGGGGCCGTCGACTACGTGGTCCGGGTGGGCGCCGGCTCCGCTCGGGACATGGAATCGGCCCTCGATCAGGTCACCGCCGCCGGTTCTATACCCGACGACGCCGATGCCCTCGACGAGTTGGTTGAAGCGCTGTGCGAGCGCGACACCGGCCGGGGCCTGATCGCGGTCGACGCCGCCATCGCCGGCGGGCGCGGTCCTCGGGTTCTGGGGGAGTTGCTCATCGGCCGGCTCCGCGACGTCTTCCTGGCGTCGATGCATGCCGACCTGTCCCGGCTACCCGACCGCGATCGGGAACGGGTGACCGACCAGGCTGCCCGCCTGGGTCCGGCCGCCACCACGCGAGCCCTGGAGGTGTTGGGCGAGGCGTTCGTGGGCATCCAGGACGCCCCCGACCAGCGCATTCCGCTCGAGGTGGCCCTGGTGCGTCTCACCCGCCCCGAGGCCGACACGTCCCTCGCCGCCTTGGCGGACCGGATCACCCGCCTCGAGCGGGGTGTGCCTCCGGTTGCGCCGCCGGTCACGCCGAACCCGAGGCCCGCCGCCGCCCCACGTGCGGAGCAGACGACTCCCGAGGTGGCGGAGGCGGCCAACCCCGCCGACGGTCCCGTCGCCGAAGCGGAGGCACCGTCCGTCGAGCCGTCGGTCGACGAACGACCGGCCTCAGGTGCTCGCGAGGCGCTTCAAGCCAAGAAGCAGGCCCGGTCCGGCACCACGCCGCGACCGCCGGCGGCTCCCCGGCAACCGAGCACCCCCGCGCCGCCGTTCACGCCGCCCACCGCCGCGCCGCGACCGGCCCAGGCGGGCGTCGCCGTGACCGAACCGGGGCCCACGTCGGAAGCCGCCGAGCAACCTGTACCCGCCGCGGCCACCGGCGGTGCCGCGGCGGGCGACCTGCCCACACGCGACGAGTTGACCCTGGCTTGGGGCGACGCAGTGCTGGCGTCATTGCCGTCACGGAGCAAGGCGTTCTTCGCCGGTGGCCGCTTCTTGGACGTGAGCGGCGGCGCCGCGGTCTTCGGCCTGCCCAACGCACCCCACATGCAGCGCTGCGAGAAGGGTCGCCCCGATGTCGAGGCCGCGCTGAGCGCCCATTTCGGTCGCACCGTGCCCCTCCGCCTGGTGGTCGACCCCGATGCCGGTGCCGCCGCTCCGGCCCTGACTGGCGTGCCCACACCGACACCGGTAGCCGAGGAACACGAGATCGACCTGGCCGAACTGACTGATGCCCCCGAAGCAGGCGCCACGTCCGTCGATCGGGTCCGTGAGCTGTTCCCCGGCGCCGAATTGGTTGACCCGGGCTGAATCGACGACGGACCCGACCTGATGACCCGACGAAATCGTCGGTTGACCGCCTTCCCCCGAGCTGGAGTACACGATGAGCGATCTCTCCCTACCCGAACCGACTGGTGAAGGACCCGACGACGGCGACGGAACCGGAGGGTTCGACATGGGCGCCCTCCTGGAACAGGCCATGGGCATGCAACAACAGCTCATGGACGCCCAAGCCGCGGCGGCAGAGCAGGTGGTTGAGGGTCAGGCCGGCGGCGGGGCGGTGGTCGTTCGGGTCACTGGCGGCATGGTGTTCGAGTCGGTCACCATCTCCCCGGCGGCGGTCGATCCCGACGATGTGGGCATGTTGCAAGACCTCGTGCTGGCTGCGTTGCACGACGCCATGGAGGAGGTGGCCGCCCTGCAGCAATCGTCGATGGGAGGCCTCGATCTCGGTGAACTGGGGGGTCTGATCGGTGGCGATGTGATCGAGGCCACGTCGTTCGACCCTGTCCCGGAGCAAGACGACCAGCCGTGAGCACCTATGCCGGTCCGGTCCAGGACCTCATCGACCAGTTGGGGCGTATGCCCGGGGTAGGACCGAAGTCCGCCCAGCGCATCGCTTTCCATCTGCTGAAGCTGCCCCGTGATGATGCGCTGCGTCTGGCCGGGGCGATCGTCGAGGCCAAGGACAAGGTCACGTTCTGCCCGCGCTGTTTCAACATCGCGGAAGGGGCGGAATGTGGCATCTGCTCCGATCCCCGGCGCGACACCACCGTCATCTGCGTGGTCGAGGAACCCAAGGACATCGTCTCGGTGGAGAAGACGGGCGAGTTCCGCGGCCGCTACCACGTGCTGCAGGGGGCGATCTCGCCCATCGACGGGGTCGGGCCCGACCAGCTGCGGGTGAAGGAGCTGCTGGGCCGTCTCGATGACGAGGCCGTGACCGAGATCATCTTGTGTACCAACCCCAACTTGGAGGGCGAGGCGACCGCCATGTACCTCAGCCGGCTGATCAAGCCGCTCGGGATCAGGGTCACCCGCATCGCCAGCGGACTGCCGGTGGGGGGCGACCTCGAGTACGCCGACGAGCTGACCCTGGGCCGCGCCCTCGAGGGCCGCCGCGAGATCGAGTAGCCACAAAACGACTTATTCGGGTTGTGGCGGGTCGGGTTGTGTCGGGTCGGAGTGCGAGCTGGCCGCTAGAGCGAGCGGACCAGGATGGCGTCGCCTTGGCCGCCGCCGCCGCACAGCGCCGCCGCGCCCACGCCGCCACCGCGGCGCTTGAGCTCGTTGAGGATGTGCATGGTTATGCGGGTGCCGGACATGCCGACCGGGTGACCGAGGGCGATGGCGCCGCCGTTCACATTGACGATCTCGTCGGAGATGCCCAGGTCGGCCATGGAGGCCACCCCTACGGCAGCGAAGGCCTCGTTCAGCTCGAACAGG
>DHIQ01000244.1:21238-26906 GCA_002403895.1 Candidatus Neomicrothrix sp. UBA4742 | reverse complement strand
CACGTTGACGATGTCGTCGCTGATGCCGAGGTCGCGCATCGACGCGATGCCGACCGCGGCGAACGCCTCGTTCAGCTCGAACAGGTCGACGTCGCCCACGGCCAGGCCGGCGCGGTCGAGGGCGACCTTGATGGCCCGGGCCGGCTGCGTGAGAAGCGACGGGTCGGGCCCCGCCACCTGGCCGTAGCCAAGGATCTCGCCCAACGGCTCCACCCCGATCTCCTCGGCCTTGGCCTTGGACACCACGATGACCGCCGCCCCACCGTCGCTGATTTGCGAGGCGTTCCCGGCGGTGATGTTGCCGGCCTTGTCGAATGCGGGACGCAGGCTGGCGAGTGACTCGAGTGTGGTCTCGGCGCGGACGCCTTCGTCGACGCTGACGACGACCGGATCACCCTTGCGCTGGGGGACTTCGACGTTGATGATCTCGGTGTCGAACAGCCCGTCCTTGGCGGCCCGAGCGGCGCGCTCATGGGAGTTGGCGGCGACCTGGTCCTGCGACTGGCGGTCGAGGCCGGCCGACGCGGCGTACTTCTCCGTGCCCGCGCCCATGGCGCACTGGTCGAAGGCGCAGAACAGGCCGTCGTACATCATCGAATCGACCACGGTCTGGTCACCGATGCGGAAACCGGCTCGTGCCCCGGGGAGCAGATATGGGGCGTTGGTCATGGATTCCATACCGCCGGCGACCACGATGTCGGCCTCGCCCGCCTGGATCATGAGATCGGCCAGGTGGATGGCGTTGACGCCCGACAGGCAGACCTTGTTGATGGTGGTGGCGGGCACCGTCATGGGGATGCCGCCGTTCATCGCCGCTTGGCGAGCGGTGATCTGGCCGGCGCCGGCCTGAATGACCTGGCCCATGATGACGTAGTCGACGCGGTCGGGCGATACTCCGGCCCGCTCGAGAGCGGCCTTGATGGCGAACCCTCCGAGGTCGGTGGCGGCGAACGACGCGAGTGCACCCGACAACTTGCCGATCGGTGTGCGGGCGCCGGCAAGAATGACTGAACCAGACATGACGGTGGACTCCTCCCCGGAAGAACGTTCGAGGCTCGGAGTGTAGGGAACCGACAGCCTGATCGGCCAAAAGGCTCAAACGGCGTTGGCGCCCCGGTCGACCGGGGCGCCACCCGGACGCTCGGCCGAGTGCTCCGCGGCCCGGCCCACGGCGGCCTTCACCATGCGCAGGAGCGGATCGGTGCCCGGGTCGGAGGACGTATCCAGGTGACCGGCCACCGCCGGCTGGCCCAGGGGCGGTCCCGTGGTGGGCGCGATGACGGGGGCGTCATCGACAACCACCGCGTCCTCACCGACGAGATCGGGGGTCTCGGCGTCGGTCAGGTCCAACACGGGCTGCGGGGGATCGCCACTGAGGCGGTCGATGGCCTGCTGGAGATCGCGGCGGGCAGACAGGAGACGTTGTTGAGCGCTCCGCTCGGTGCGAAGGATCTCCTCGACCCGTGCCTCGGCCTCGACGATGAGCGTGCCGGCCTCGGTCTCCCCTTGGGCTCGGCTGGCGGCCAGGGCTTCAGCGTTCTGGCGCTCGGCCTCTTGGACAACCACCTCGGCTTGGGCTTGGGCGGTGGCCAAAACCAGCTTTGCCTGTTCCAGATGAGCCTCGGCCTCTTTGCGAATGTCGGCAGCTTCGAGGTCGGCCCGGGACCGTACCGAAGCGGCCAAGCCGTCGGCCTCGGCCCGGACCGCTCCGGCGCTGGTACGCGCCGCCCGTAGCAACCCGGCGATCTCCTGGCCGACGCGAGTGAATTCGTCGTTCTCGACCCCATCCGCTGGTTGGTTTTGCAATGCCTCGGTTATCTCAGCAAGGAATCGATCGACGGCTTCACATTCGTACCCATTAGGGGCCAAACGGAATCGACGCGCTTCGATGTGCTCGGGAGTGAGTCGCACCGCTGGTGAACCTCCTGGCGGTGACCGCTGGTCATCCGCCTGCCTGGCCTCATCGCGTAGGCCTTATGACCTGAGAACATAGAGCAAATCGGCGCTATTCTCAACGGGTTCCGTGGTGAAAGTTCAAAAATCGGCCACGGAGCGTGGTTGGGGGCCGGTTGGAACTGCCCCAGCTGCGGGATCGTGACGGCGGGTCCCGGCGGTCATTGGTTGGACTTTCGGGGCGCAGACTACGTTGTCGCCCATGTCGGAGATCCGAGACGCCATCCTGGGGGCCGCATCGGGCGAGGACCTCGCCGCCCTCCCTCTGCCCGAGTCATACCGAGCCGCGGTCGTCCTGGCCGAGGAACAGGAGATGTTCGCTGGGCTCGAATCCTCCGAGAAGGACCCTCGCCAGAGCCTCCACGTGCAAGACATCGCCTTGCCTGAGTTGGCCCCTGACGAGGCGGTCATCGCGGTGATGGCCAGCTCGATCAACTTCAACACGGTTTGGTCGTCGATCTTCGAGCCCGTGCCCACGTTCGGATTCCTCAAGCGGCTGGGCAAGGAGAGCTACTGGGGAGCGCGCCACGACCAGCCGTTCCACGCGGTGGGCTCCGACGCCTCGGGTGTGGTGTTGCGGGTGGGCTCGGCGGTGCGTAGCTGGAAGCCCGGCGACAAGATCGTGGCCCACTGCAACTACGTCGACGACCAGGATCCGTCGGCCCACAACGACTCCATGCTGGCGGCCAACCAACGCATCTGGGGATTCGAGACCAACTACGGCGGGCTGGGCGAGCTGGCCGTGGTCAAGGCCAACCAGCTCATGCCCAAGCCGGCGCATCTCACCTGGGAGGAAGCCTCGGTCAACGCTCTGTGCAACTCCACCAGCTACCGGATGCTGGTGTCGAAGAACGCGGCCGGCATGACCCAGGGCGACGCCGTCCTGATCTGGGGCGCCACTGGTGGCCTCGGCGGGTACGCCGTGCAGTACGCCCTCAACGGCGGGGCTACCCCGGTCGGCGTGGTCTCGTCGCCGGAGAAAGGCGAGATCCTCAAGGCCATGGGCTGCGACGCGGTGATCGACCGCAAGGCCGCGGGGTACAAGTTCTGGGCCGACGAGTTCCACCAGGACGAAAGCGAGTGGCGCCGCCTGGGCAAGGACATCCGCACCCTCATCGGGCGCGACCCCAACATCGTGTTCGAGCACCCCGGGCGCCAGACATTCGGCGCCTCGGTCTTCGTGACCGCCCGGGGCGGCACCATCGTGACCTGTGCCGCCACCAGCGGCTACATGATCGAGTACGACAACCGCCACCTTTGGATGAAGTTGAAGCGCATCATCAGTTCGCATTTCGCCAACTACGCCGAGGCGTGGGCGGCCAACCAGCTCATCTGCGAAGGCAAGATCCAGCCGATCCTCTCCGCGGTGCACACCCTCGACAACGTGGGCGAGGCCGCCTACCAGGTGCACCACAATCTGCACGAGGGCAAAATCGGCGTGCTCTGCCTCGCTTCCGAGGAGGGACTCGGCATCGACGACCAAGCCTTCCGTGAACAGGTCGGCGAGGACAAGATCACGATGTTCCGCCGTCAGGGAGCCTGACCTTAGGAGACGCACATGAGCCCATTGAGTGCCCGCATGCCCGGCGACGATGCTGCCGATCAGGTGCAGTCCGGCTCGGCTCAGGTCGACCCGCTCCTGACCGAAATCGATCACGTCGCCATCGCGGTGAACGATCTCGGTGCCGCCATCGATTATTACCGCGAGACCTTCGGGGCAGTCGTCGATCACCGCGAGGTGGTGGAGAGCGACGGGGTGGAAGAGGCGCTGTTGAAGGTGGCCGACTCGTACATCCAGTTGGTCACGCCCACCGGTGTCGACTCACCGGTGGCCAAGTACCTGGAACGCAAGGGCGAGGGCCTGCACCACATCGGCTATCGGGTGGCCGACTGCGCGGTTGCCCTCCAGGCCGTCAAGGACCAGGGCGGGCGCGTCATCGACGAGGCCCCCCGGCCCGGTTCCCGCGGCACGACGGTCGCCTTCATCCACCCCAAGACCGCGTTCGGCACCCTCATCGAACTCGTGCAGGAGTAAACCCCGGGGGGTCAAATCGCATCTGTGCAGCCAAACGCACACATGCCGTCGCTCAGCCTTCAGATTTGCCGGGGCACGGACATCGAGACCGGCGGCCGCTCCAGATTTCGGTGGGGTTCGCCAGGGTTGGTACCGTCGACAGCATCGACCTCGATCAGTGCGTGACCTGCCGGGACTTCCAAGAGGCCGCCCGCCAGCGGTTGTCGGCGGCGGCGTACGACTATTACGTGAGCGGGGCTCTCACCGAGTGGACCCTGCGGGAGAACGAGCGGGCCTTCCATCGCTGGCGGTTCCACAAGCGGGTGCTGGTCGACGTGTCCACCATCGACGCGTCGACCACCGTGTTGGGCACCACGGTTCCTTTCCCCGTATTGGTGGCGCCGACCGCCTTCCACCGCCTGGCTGACCCCGACGGCGAGGTGGCGACCGCCCGGGGGGCGCGATCGGTGGGGACGGTGATGGTGGCCTCCACCCTGGCCACGGCGTCGCTGGAAGACATCGCCAGCACCGGCGTCGAGCGCTGGTTCCAGCTCTACGTGCAGAACGACCGGGGCCTGACCCGGTCATTCGTCGAGCGGGCGGTGGCGGCGGGGTATCGGGCCATCGTGTTGACGGTCGACACTCCCTACATCGGGATTCGCTACCCCGAGTTGCGCAACCGATTCCAGCTGCCGGAGGGCATGGAGTTGGCCAACTTCGGCGAGGCCCTCGTCTCGGGCACCGGTGGTGCGGGCGACGAGAGTGCGTCGGGACTGCGGGCGTTCAGCGAGCAGTTCGACCAGACGCTCGATTGGGGTGACTTGGAGTGGCTGTGCTCCCAGGGTGAGAGCGCCGGTGTCCCCGTGGTCGCTAAGGGGATCCTGACCGGTACCGATGCCCGCCGGGCGGTCGAGGCCGGGGTGGCCGCGGTCGTGGTGTCCAACCATGGGGGCCGCCAACTTGACGGCGACCCGGCCACGCTCGAGGCCCTGCCCGAGGTGGTCGACGAGGTCGGCGGTGACATCGAGGTGCTGTTGGACGGCGGCGTGCGCACCGGGCCCGACGTCATCAAGGCGGTGGCCCTCGGGGCCCGGGCCGTGCTGGTGGGGCGTCCGGTGCTGTGGGGCCTGGCGGCCGGTGGCGAGGCCGGGGTCGAACGGGTGCTGTCGCTGCTGCGGGACGAGGTCATCGACGGCTTGCGTCAGGTAGGTGTGCCGCGGTTGGCCGATGTCGGTCCCGGCTTGTTGCGCCCGGCCCTCCCCGCCGTCGACGACTGAGGCTCGGCGGGAGTCGCCAACCCGGGGAGGCGGCGGTCAGTCGGCGGTCAGTTCGGGACGAGGCCGACCTCCGGGCCACCCAGCTTCGGGCTGGGCTCCAGGATCTCGGTCTGTGCCACCGCTTTGGCTCGGGCCACCCACTCGCGCACGGTGTTGCCCCGGCGCATGGACATGGGCCATGAGAACCCGGCCCGGTCGGGGAGGTGCTGCCAGTCGGGAACGGCCAGACCGACCGCGTCTATCCCCAGCTTCTTGCAGGTGAACAGGGCGCGGGCCAGGTGGTAGTCCTGCGTCACCAAGACGGCGGCATCCACCCCGAAGATGGTTCGCGCCCGGGCACAGCTGTCAAAGGTGTCGAATCCGGCGTAGTCGCGCGTGATGACGTCGGCCGGCACCCCGTGGTTGATCAGGTAGGTGCGCATGA
>DHIQ01000244.1:10725-21002 GCA_002403895.1 Candidatus Neomicrothrix sp. UBA4742 | reverse complement strand
GCCGATGGGTCGGTTTGGTCTGCCCCTCGCCCGCTTGGACGGGCACCACGACGGTGGGGACGTCCTCGGTCATCGGACTTGGATAGCACACGGGAGGCACGGGCCCCCGGAGCGTCAGAGGGGAACGTCAGGAGTAGCGGACCGGTCGGTCCTGGCCGTGGCCCGGACCCAGGGCCCGGACGCGAGCGGTAGCGGCGGCGAAGTCCGCCAGCAGTCGGGAGACGTGGGCGCCGTGGGCCGGTGACAGCATGAGGTGGATGCTGAGCGGGTCGGTGTTGCGGTTGACGTGCCAACCGGCGCGGTCGAGGTCCTCGGCGATGGCGAAGACGTCGAGGCCAGGGTCGGTGGCCACGATGGCGAGGACCGGGCCCACCGGGTCGCCCAACACCGCCAGCCCGTCGATGGCCTCGACGCCGGCGCGCACGGTGGCCACCGTCTCCATCAACCCCTCGATGATGGCGCGGTAGCCGGCCTGGCCGAGGTGCCGTTGCACCGCCCAAGCGGTGGCGATGGGCGCCGCCGGCCGGGCCCCGGCGATGGCCGGTGAGCCGTAGAGGCCGGAGGGCCAGTCGGCGTAGAGGAACCACTGCAGGTCCCGCCAGTCGGCGTCGCGGTGGAGGATCACCGACGCGCCCTTGGGCGTGTAGCCGTACTTGTGGATGTCGACCGAGATCTCGGTCACCCCGGGGACGCGGAAGTCCCATGGCGGCACCGGTCGGCCCAGCTGCTCGAGGAACGGGAGGATGAACCCGCCGATGCAGGCGTCGACGTGGCAGCCGGTGCCGTGCGATTGGGCCAGCGCGGCCAACTCGGTGACGGGGTCCATCAGGCCGTACGGGTAGCTGAAGGCCGAGGCCACCACCACGGCGGTGCGGTTGTCTATGAGCTGGGCGGCGGCGTCGACGTCAGCCCGATGGTCGGCGCCGAGGGGGATGGTGACCACGTCGAGGTCGAAGTAGTGGGCGGCCTTGGCGTAGGCCGGGTGGGCCGAGAACGGCACCAGGATGCTCGGCCGTTCGATGCCGCGAGCCCGGGCCCGCTCGCGACTCACCAGCATCGACATGATGATGGATTCCGTGCCGCCGGAGGTCATGGCCCCGCCGCCACCTTCGGGGAGGTGGACCAGCTCGCCCACGTTGGCGACGACCTCGGCTTCCATGGCGGCCAGGCTGGGATAGCGGAAGGGGTTGAGAGCGTTACCGAACAGGTAGCGCTCGTTGACGGCCAAGATGAACTCCTCGAGCTCATGGTCGCCGCTGGGGTAGACGAGTCCGAACAAACTCCCGTCGTGGGGGTCGGGCTCGCCGGCCTGGCGCTCGTCGAGCGCAGCCAACACCTGGTCGGCGGGTTGCCCGGTCTGTTCCACGCCGTTGCCTCCGCTCATCGTCTCGGCGGGCACGGGGCCGCTCTGTCGACCAGGGAGCCTACGGTCGATTCCCCGGTCACGCGGGCTGGTGGTGAGCGGCCCGCCCCGGAGCGTCAGAGGATGGCCGATCCGATGGCGGGCTCGTCATCAGGCGTGATGATTGGGGTGGCGGTCAGCATCCGCAGGATCACCATGATCCAGCCGAGCGTGGCCACCGCGGTGATGAGCACGACGATGGGCATCGTCCCGGCGCCGATGCCGCCGAAGAGCTGGCCGATGAACCACGGCAGCACGAGCCCGCCGGCGGCCGAGCCGCCGATGAACCACGACGTGGCCCGGCCGGTCAGGTGGAGGTGCTGACCAGCGATGGTCATCATCGTCGGGTACTGCGGCGCCAGGGCCAGGCCCAGGACGATGGCAGCGAGCATGGTGGCCGCCGCTCCCGTGCCGGTAAGAGCCAGGCCCGCCGACGCGCCGATGGCGAGCGCGGCCGAGCCGACGAGCAGCTGCCCCGGGCGGAACCGACGGCTCAGCCCGACGGCGACGAGACGCCCGAACGTGAACGCCCCCCAGAAGACCGTGGTGAGCAGCGCGGCGAAACGGGGACCGCCCAGATGCTGGGCCTCGGCATAGGCGAAGAGCCAGCCGCCGGCCCCCATCTCCAAGCCTACGTAGAGCACGAAGAACCCGGCGATCATCGCCAGGCGGCGGGTAGTGGTCCGCCGCCCCGAGGTGCTGTCGGTCTCCGGGGCGTGGTCGGGATGGCTGGCCATTGTGGGGGTGTGGCGGGTCAGCACCCAGCCGGCGGCAGCGAGGGCGACGCCCGCGGTTACCAGGCAGGCGACGCCCAACCCGTGGGTCGATGACAGAGAGAACTCCACCAGGATCGGCGCCGAGACCGCCCCGACGCCGAAGGCGAAGTGCAGCGCGTTCATCGACGGCCCCACGCCGTCGCCCCGTGACCACACGAGCAGGGTGTTGCTGGCCAGGTCGACGGCGCCCGCCCCGGCCCCGATGAGGCAGAACACGATGGCCAGCGGCCACAGCGACGAGATCAGCGGGACGAGGGCGACCATCACGCCGAGTCCCACGAGCGACCCGGCCAGCAGGCGATTGCCCAACTGGCGGTCGATCCCCGGCGCGGCGAGCAGCGAGCCGAAGAGGTAGCCGAGGGCCTGGGCGCTGAACAAGATGCTGATGGCCTGCACGCTCACGCCGGCGTCGGCCTGGAGGTGCAACAGGCCAGGCCCCAGGAAGCTGACGGCGAGGCCCACCGTCAGGAAGCCCATGAGGTAGGCCGCGAACGGGTCGCGCCCCGGTTCTGCCGTGGGACTCGATCTCGGGTGGGTCACGCGGGCGGAGTTGGGTTCACAGGCTTGGACCACCGGTCTGGCGGAACAGCGTCAGTACGTCACGCCGGCTGATAGGGCCGCGGGCCGCCCACCGTTCGGGGATGGCGCCGTCAGTGGTGAGCGAGGTGTACTCGACACGAGCGGTGGCCAGCTTGGACTGGTCGATGGCACACGTCGTGGCCTGGGGATCGAGGCCGAGCAGGGCCGCGGCGTTGAGCCCGAACACCTTGCGCCGGATCTCGTCGGTCAGAGCTGGGTAGCCGAATCGCTGCTGGAATTCGGGGGTGATCTGGAAGGCCCGGAACGCCATGATCTGGGGCTGGGGCGAGCCGTACCAGATGGCGTCGGTGCCCCACAGCACCCGATCCTCGCCCACCCGCTTCAGGAGCTTGCCGATCACGTGGGCGGCCTGGGTGGGTCGGCTCATGACCGTGCGCCACGTGGTGCCCAGCTCGCACCAGATGTTGGCGTTCGGGGGGATCTGATGATCGTCGAGGGCCTTGAGCAACGAGTTCACCCCGACCATGGCCCGGGTCGGGTCGTACGGGCCCTCGGCCGTCTCGGATTCGAAGGCTGAGTGGTAGACGACGAAATGCATATCGGGAAACTGGGCGGCGGCGGCCACCAGGTCGCCCGGGTGGTTGAACTCCTCGTTGAGGCCCTGGAGGCGAAGGCCCTTGTGGGCACAGAAGACCTTGACCCCGAGCGCCCGGGCGTGGTCGAGCACCTTCAACCCGATGGCGGGGTCGTCGAGGCGGTAGCCCTGCCCGCCCGGTCCCCACCCGGTGTAGGTCTTGAACGACGAGAGCCGGGCGGCCTCGGCGTCATGGCTCATCCCGTCGAGGCGGGCCGCCAGATCGCCGAAGTTCGGGGCGATCACGCTCTGGATGAGCGCCCGGGGCTGGCCGCCCGACGTGAGCGAGGCCACAAAATCGTGGGTGTCGATGTTGTCCTTGTAGGGCATGGGCGCATCGTCCGGGCCCGAATTGGGCACGTCGGAGAGCATGGCCACCGCCGTGTCGCTGTCCAGGAAGAGGTCCTGCACGTAGGAGACCCGATCGAGGCAGAGAAGGGGGTCGGCTTGAGTGCAGTCGTTGGGCACCAGGCGGCTGACCATGCTCACCGTGGCCGGAGCGTTCTGTCGCCACGGGAGGTGTGGCATCACGTGGTGGGTGTGCACGTCGACGATGAACTCGGCGCCGCTCGCGCTCGGTCCGAGGGCGGCGTCGCAGGCGGCCAGATCGGTCGAGGGTGGGACTTGGAAGGTGCCGCCCGGTCCCGGCGGGGACACGGCCGTGTCGGCAGGGCTTGCGCTCCGGTCGGGTGTGCCCGAGCACGCCGCCAGATTCACCACCGAGAGCATGAGCGCCATGCCGCCCGTGGTCTGCAGGAACCGGCGGCGATCCATGCCCAGACGATCGGCGACGATCTCCGCCTGCGCCAGCGTGGTGCGTTCGATCCACCGGGCGCGGCTCCCCTGGGAGCGGGGCAGGAACTCACCATTGGAGACCTCGCCGGCCCGGAAGGGCAGCGGTGCGGGCCGGTCCGGTTCCCGATGGGTCGGGTACCGCTCCGGACGTGGCATGGGTCCAAGGTATCCCCGTCGCTTGCGCCGTCGGGGCCGCGCTGAGACCCGGCGTAACGGCATCGGCCTGGCGAGGACGAAGGTGTCGACCCCGGGAGGTTCTTGTGCCTGATCTGTCGTTCACCAGTCTGGCTTCCTGCTGGCATTGTTGGCCGCCCGCGGGGTCCCGGCGTTGTTGTACCGATCGAGCGTCGGTACTCGCAGCGCCGTCGCCGCCGGGCTGTTGCAGGCCACCTCGCTGCCCTTCATCGTGGCGTCGACGGCCATCGGTGTCGGGCTCGACCTCACTACGTGACGGCGGGTGGCGACGTGAGCTCAGCTCCAGCGCCTCGTGGGACAACCACGCCCGGTTCGTCGTAAGGTCGAGAGGCGGGGTGGATCCAACTGTTCGAGGGAGATCGCCATGAAGTTCGTGCAATTGATCGAATTCCACTCGTCGCGCATCGACGAGTTCAACGCCTTGATGGACGAATGGTCGAGCTCGGTCGAGGGTCAGGCCGATCTGCCCACCCGGGCACTGCAGTGCGCCGACCGGGACAAGCCCGGCTCCTACATCCACATCGTCGAGTTCCCGTCCTACGAGGTCGCGATGGCCAACTCGGCCAAACCGGAGACCGCCGAGTTCGCCGCCCGACTGGGCAAGCTGTGTGAGGGGGAGCCCGTCTTCCGCAACCTCGACCTGACTCGGGAGGAGACCCTGCCCTGAGCGGGGCGTGCCGCTCAGCGGGGCCGCAGCACGCAGAACTCGTTGCCCTCGGGGTCGGCGAGCACCACCCAGGTGACGTCGCTGCCTTGGCCCACATCGGCAGGAGTGGCCCCTAGCGCGACGAGTCGGCTGACCTCCGCATCGAGGTCGCTGGCGGCCCAAGGCGCCACGTCGAGGTGGAGCCGGTTCTTCCCGGATCGAGGGTCGGCGTTGCGCAGGAGTTCGAGGTCGGGGAGTAGTCCATCCGGGTAGCGGAGGCTGACGATCTGGTCGTCCTGATAGCCGATCGATCGGCCGGTGGCGGCCACCCAGAACGCAGCGAGCGTCGTCGGGTCCGCGGCGTCGACCACGATGGCGGCGAGCGCGCTTCCGCCTCGGTAGCGGTCGCGGGGGTCGAGCACGCAGAATTCATTGCCCTCGGGGTCGGCCAGCACCACCCAGTCCACGTCGTCGCGCTGGCCGACGCCGGCTGGTGTGGCACCGGCTGCGATGAGTCGCTCGACGATCGCCGCCTGGTCGTCCACCGACTGGCTGGCTAGGTCTAGGTGCACCCGGTTCTTTCCTCGCTTGGGGTCGTCCACCTCGACAAAGACCAGCCCCGGTCCGCGCTCGACGGCGCCCGCCCCCGGGGGTACCACCACGACCTCGTCCGCCGCCTGGTAGATGACCTCCCACCCGAGTGCATCGCGCCACCAGAAGCCGAGGGCCCGAGGATCGGCGGCATCGACGACGACGGAGAACAGGCGCGTGGTCATGGCCGGAGGTCTACCTCGTGCCGGCGGCCCCAACCACCCCACTTCGGTGGCTCATCCGCTCGGCGGTCGCGCTCAGGTGCCCCGCAGCGTCCGGGGATCTACCGCGGTCAGGACCCGCGTGCGAAGTTGGAGCTGCCGGCGGGTGGCGGCCCGGAAGGAGTCAGCCGCGGCCCACGCCGCTGAGGCATCGCCGTCGGCAACGTGTTCCGGGTCGAACCGGGCGCGGTTGGCCAGGCCCCCCAGCCCCGCCATCTGGGTGCCGAGGTCGTCACCGAAGCGAACGCCGACCAGGCCCGCAACTTCGGCGGCGGTGAAGGTGGTGAGAGCACGGTCGGGGGGTGGGCGCACGACGCCGAGGGCATGGCGCCACGCGCCCAGTACCCGATCGCGGGGAGCGCGGGCCCGACGCCGAGCGCGGGTACGACGAGCCCGGACCAGCACCACGATCAGCGGAACGACCACCAGCACCACGATCAACAGCGCGCCGGCGACGAGGCCGGCAATTGCCATCAGGTCGGGTCCGGCCGTCGCCGCGCTCGACTCGGGCGCGGCCGCGCTCTGCGGAGCGGCGTTGGGGTCAACGGCGCTCGGTTCATCGGCCGGTGGGACGACCACCGCGGGCCTGGTAGGAGCGTCCGGCGCCGGCTCGCCAGCACCGGGCGTGGATTCGAACGGGACCCAACCCAGGTCGGCGAGGGACACCTCGGCCCAGGCGTAGGCATCAGCCGACGTGACCGTCGTCGCACCGTCCTTCAGCGGGCCGTGACGGAATCCGGCGACGACGCGGGCTGGGAGCCCCAGAGCCCGGGCCAGCAGGGCGTAGGCGGTGGCGAACTGCTCGCTGGTGCCGGCGTGGTCCACGGTGAGGAACTGGGCGATCCGGGCGTAGGACTGGCCCGCCGGCGCATCGCGAGTGACGCGGAACGGGGCCGATCCGAGGTAGGTCTGGAGAGCGGCGAGCTTGGCGTAAGGCGTCGTCGCTCCGGCGACCGCCTTGGCCGCGGCGGCCTTGATGGTGCCGACGTCGCCGATCGGCCCCGGGGGGAGTTGCACCCACGACGGGTCCCCGACGGAGGGTTGGGCCGCTTGGAGTTGGACCACGGAGGGTCGGGACACGACCGATTGCACGGAGTAGTGCAGGCCGGCCACGGTTCGGGCGGGGATGGCCAGGGACTGGGATTGCCCGCCGACGTCCACCAGCGGGAGGGACACCTGGATGGGTGTGGCCAGTTCGGGGAGCCAGTACCCGTCCAGGTCATGCACCGTCACGTCGGTGGTGATGGTCTGGGTGGCCGCGGTGGTCGGCGGCGCCGGGGCCAGGGTGCTGGAGGCCTCGACGAAGTGTTCCGACGATGACCACTGGGACCCGTCGAATTGGTCGAGCACCGAGAGGCGGAAGTTCGGGATGGCCGTGGCCGGCGCGTCGACACGCACGTCGAACATGGTGACGGGCTTGGGCAGGCTCATGCGGGCCTGGATCTGGCGCAGGGGGGTCAGTGCAGAGCGCGCGTCGATGCTGATGGGCTCTCGATCGTGCATGTCGTAGGGGGGTTCGGTGAAGGTGACGACCGACGCGCCTCCAACCGAGACCAGCGTGATCGCCACGATGGCGGGCACGCCGAAGCGCACTGCTCGCCGAGCCGTCCCCCGGCGATCCAGATCGCTCAGCCGGGCGACGCGGACCACCACGAACAGCACCACGGTGGCGACCAGTGCCCCGGCCAACCCGGCCAGATCGTCGGCTCCGCTCATGAGGAAGCCGAAGACGAACCCGGCTACGGCGGCCAGGCAGGGGGTGAGCGTCGAGCGGCTCCGGATGGTGAGGGTGGCCCCCCAGAAGCCGGCCAGCCAAGCGACGGTGAACGGCACCAGCCGGATGGCGGGTGTCGGTGGAGCGGGAACGGAGCTGGCCAGTGTCCGGGCCACCCCGTTGACCAGGCCGTCGCCGATGGCTCGCACGGTGGCCATCGTGGGCAGACCGACGAAGGTGGTGGAGCGGTACAGCAACAGCCCGGCGATCACGACGTAGGCGATGGCCGACACGGCAAGATCGATGAGGGCGCTCGGTCGGCCCCGCAGTGCTCGGACCGCCACCAGCGCGGTGGCGGTGAGTGCCGCGGTGATCACCAGGGCAGCCAGGCTCCGCCACGGCAACAGCGCCAACCAGGTCAGGCCGGCGATGATCGCCAGGAGCGCGACGGCGGCCAGTTCCACCCGCGGAAGGCGGGGTCGGTCCATCAGCGGTGCCGCTGGTTCCACAGCGCGGCGAAGGCGCTCGACGTGTCGACCCGAAAGATGGTGGCCGTCACCCCGGAGAGATCGGCGCGGCCTCGCTGACGGGCGTCGCTGCCGGTGCTGCCGTCGCCGACCAAGACCACGGTGGTGTTGGCGGTGCGGGCACACAGCTCGGCGATCGTCGCGGCGTCGGCCGCCCCCGGTGAGCCGGTGACGAAGACGAGGCCGTTACTGCGACTGGTGGGTGACCCCGACCGCCCGAGTCCCGAGAGGGCGGCCTCGTCGCCGTCATCGAGCGTGACGGCGGCCAACTCATCGAGGGCGTCCTCCGAGTCGGCGGCTGACAGCGATCGTCCGCCGGTGGTGGCCAAGATCACGGGCACCCCGTGGGGGAGCGACGCGGTGACCAGGGACGCGGCGATCTCGATGGCCTCCTCGAACGAGGCCTCGGTGTGGACACCGCGCCGGGTGTCGAGCACGACGGCGGCGGTGGGCGTCGTCGTCTCCAGGGTCTCGCGGACGAGGAGGTCGCCGGCGTGCGCGCTGGACCGCCAGTGGATGTGGCGGATGTCGTCACCCACCACGTACTCCCGGAGGGAGTGGAAGACGAGCGCCCCCTGCTGCACGTCGGATCCGCGAGGTCCGTCCTCGCTGAGCTGGTAGCCGGCGGGGATGGGGGCGACGGGCATGGTGCGGGGATGGACCCACACGGTGAGGTCCTCATCGCTCGTGAGCGGGGCGATTCGGGTCAACCCCAGCGGGTCCGGCCGGCTGACGACGAGCGGTGCCAAGGTGAACACCCCTCTGCGGCCGGCGGGGAGGTCGTAGCCGACGGTCCGCGAGCCATGGCCGCCCATGGCGGGGATGGCGACGCGTACCGGCTCCCCTTCCAATGAGTCCACCGCCACCGTGGCGGCGCTCGGGCGGGCACTGGCGTTGGTGACCACCAGCGCGACGGCGATGCCCTCACCGGCGGTTACCCGTGACCGTCCGAGGCGCCGCTCCAGGTCGAGCCGAGGACGAACGGCCTTGGTGACCACAGAACAGCTGAGCGCGGCCAGACAGCCGACGGCCAGTACCAGCAGGGCGGGTTGATGCGCGACGACGCCGGACGCGCCCAGGAGCACGCCCATGGCGGCCACGGCCCAACCGGCTCGGGTCATCGCCGTCAGCCCACGCGCGAATCGGCGGGGACTGCGGTGGTGGACAGCGTGTCGTTGATCACGTCCTCGGCCGAAAGGTTGTGGCGCGCCGCCTCGCCACTGAGGATCATGCGGTGGGCCCACACGGGGACAGCCAGAGCCTTCACGTCCTCGGGGATCACGAAGCCGCGCCCGTCCATGGCCGCCAGGGCCCGTGCCGCCCGCATGAGGGCCAGGCTGGCCCGGGGGCTGACGGCCAGGCGAACCTCGGGGGACTCCCGCAGCGACTGGGCCAGGCGGACGATGTAGCTCTGGATGTCCGGGTCGACGTAGACGGAGGTGGCAACGGAGATCATGATGCCCACCTCGGCCGTGGTCATGACCGGTGAGAGGTGGTCGACGACCGAACCGGACGACTGCGTCTGCAAGATCTCGACCTCGGCGTCGTGGTCGGGATAGCCGACCTCGGCCCGCAGGAGGAATCGGTCGAGCTGTGCCTCAGGGAGGCGGTAGGTGCCGTCCATTTCCACCGGGTTCTGCGTGGCGATCACCATGAACGGCCGCGGCACCGGATGGGGCCGGGCGTCGACGGTGACCCGGCGTTCATCCATGACCTCGAGCAGTGCGGATTGGGTCCTCGGCGAGGCCCGGTTGATCTCGTCACCGATGACGATGTTGGCGAACACCGGTCCGGGGTGGAACTCGAATGTCTCCCGGGCCTGGTGGTAAACGGTCACGCCCGTGACGTCCGACGGCAGCAGGTCGGGGGTGAACTGGATGCGGTGCCAGTTGCCGTCGATCGAGGCGGCCATGGCCCGGGCCAGCGAGGTCTTGCCCACGCCGGGAACGTCCTCGATCAGGAGATGCCCTTCGGCCAGGAGGCAGGTGACGGCCAGGCGAACCACCTGGGGCTTCCCCTGCACTGCCTGTTCGATGTTGGCCCGCAGCGCGGTGGCGCGCTGGGTCAACCAGTCGATCCGTTCACGCGGAACGCGGTCGGTCCTGCCGTCGGTCGGATCGTCGGGTTGCCGGTCGGTCATGAGGTCCTCGATGTCGGGGAAGGGATGGGGCGGCCAAGGCAACGGCGGAGGGGCGGACTCATGGCCCGCCCGCGGGGCTGGTGGTGGTGGTGGTGG
>DHIQ01000244.1:2851-10473 GCA_002403895.1 Candidatus Neomicrothrix sp. UBA4742 | reverse complement strand
GGTGGTGGTGGTGGTGGAGTTGGGGTCGGTGGTGGTGGTCGTCGTCGAGTTGGGGTCGGTGGTGGTGGTGGTGTCGCCGGGGTCGCTCGTGGTGGTGGTGGAGTTCGGGTGGACGGTCGTTGTCGTCGTGGTCGGCTTCGGCTTCGGTTTGGGCAGAGGCTTGGGTTTCGGCTTCGGCTTGGGGCGCGGATGGATTTTGAGCACGCGCGGGGCACGCCGAACCGCCTTCTTCTTGACCTTGGGTGTCAGCTTCTTGACCGGCGCCTTCTTGGGCGTGGCCACCGGCTTGGGGACGGGCTTGTTGGTGGCGTACTTGACGAGCGGTGACACGACCCCGCGGTCGTTGGCCACGAAGGCCGACGGCCCGCCGAAGTCGTTCAGGTAGACGAGGCCGTCCTTGCCGAAGAACTCGGTGTTGGCTTTTGGGACCACCAGTTTCTGCGTGCGGGCCGAACCGGTGGCGGTGTCGATCGTCGCCAGCGAGCCGGTCGCCTTGTCGAACAGGTAGACCTGATCGCCGGCGGGCTCTGGTGCGCTCGGCGCTCCCACTGAGGTGGGAAGGTCGACGGTTTCGGAACGGTTGCCATCCATCCCGATCCCGACGAGTTGGCGATGGGTCACGTCGGTGATCCACAGCGTCGAGCCCGACTCGAACGTGGGGAGGGCCAGCTGGGTGCCCGAGGGCAGCCCGAGGTCGATGCTGTGGCTGACCTCGCCGCCGTGCAGCAGCAAAACGACGCCCGCCGCGGTGTCGACCGCGGTGACGGCCGTGCCCACCGTGACGAGCTGGGCTCCGGCATCGGAGCCGTCTCCGATCAGACTGTCGAGCCGATCGTGGCTCACCACCGCGATCTGGCGGGAATTGTTCAGGGCGGCGTACAGGGTTCCCTGGGCATCGACCCCGGCAGAGCCGATGGGGCTACCCAGATCGACGGCGTCACCGACCGCATCGAGGGTGGTGGGGTTGACCTCCTGGATGATGCCGTCGGCCCGATACACCACGAAGGAGTGGGAGCCACCAGAGTCGATCTCCACATCGGTGCCGTCGATCTCGGTGGCGTTGCCCACCTTCATGCCGGCGCCGTCGATGGTGAGGAATCGTCCGTTGCCCTGATCGATGAACCCCCCGGTCTGGTTCTGGATCACGTGGTAGTCGCTGCCGGAAGTCGACGTGGTCCAGTCGATGCGGGCCGACACCCCGTTGGCGTGGACGAGCGAACCGTTGGACGAACCCAGCCAGGCTCCGCCATCGAGCGCCGGTTGCGCCGCGGAGGTCTGGCCGATCCCGGCCGCAGCCAGCAGGCCGAGCAGGAGAGACACCGCCACGACCAGCGCCACCACCCGACGCGGGGAGCCGGGGGCACCGACCCAGCGGCTCAGCCGGGACCGGCGCGACCCCTCCGGGAGCGCGGCCCGGATGAACCGGCGCCGCATCGGTGGCTTCGGCTCAGGCGGTGCATCCGCGGGGTGGTCGGGCATAGCAGAGTCCCTCTTGACGTGGTCGGAGAATCTTCGTCGAGCTGCCCCTGCCCGAATCGGCCGTAATGTAGCTGGGTCGTCCGGTAATCGTCGATCGCCCTTCGGCGATTGAGGCGACCGGGTCCGAGCGGGAGGAACCAATGGTTGTCGAACCAAGTGGTGGCGCACGTTCTGACGTGCCTCCGATCCTCGTGCGCCGCCTTCACCTCCTCGCCCCGATCGGACTGGCCCTCCTGCTCGTCGGGGGCTGCTCGTCGGGTTCGGATGACCCCAACGCCGCAGTGGCATCGGTCACGGTGCCGACGACCGCGGGAGCGCCGCCCCACGCCACGGTCGTCTCGGAGCAGGAGGTCGACCCCAGCTTCCGTCAGGGCCTGGCCAAGACGGCCGATGGGTGGGTGTTTTCCACCAACAACGTGCTGTTCGGCACCGACGATGGCCTGACCATCACGAGGAAGCACGATCATGCCATCCCGCCCGACTGGGCAGCCCAGGGGTTCAACCACATCGGTGACGTCGACGTGGCCGACGGGGTGATCTACGCCCCGGTCGAGCAACCCGATTACGGCCGGGGTCGTCAAGCCATGTTCCGCTACGACCTGAACACGCTTGCGTTCCTCGACGGGGTGACGATCAACCAGTCCGAGAACTCCTGGGTGGCGGTGGACGGCGAGGCGAAGATCGCCTATTCGATGAACGCGTTCACCGACCACGCCGTGACGCGCTACGACCTGGCCGACGGGTGGAAGCCGCTCGACCCGGTGAAGCTCGACACTACGGTGGGGCGGGTGCAGGGCGGCGATGTGCGCGACGGGTACCTCTGGCTGTCGACCGATGACGCCACCGACGGGGTCTACCGGGTCGATCTGGGCACCGGCCAGGTCGTGGCGCTCGGCTCGATCGGCCGGATCGACGGAGAGGGTGAGGGGATCGACGCCACCGTGCTCCCGAGCGGTGACCTGCACGTGCTCACCATTGATGTCGCCGCCGTCCCCGTGCGCCTCGTGGATCTCAAGGTCGGCTAGGTCATGCGGGTGCACCTCGTCGATGGCACCTACGAGCTGTTCCGCTACCACTTCGCCCTGCCGTCCCACGTGACGACGGCGGGGCGGGAGGTCGCCGCCACCCGGGGCGTGCTTGGCACGGTGCTCCAATTGTTGGAGGAGGGCGCCACCCACATCGGGGTGGCCACCGACCACGTGATCGAATCGTTCCGCAACGACCTGTGGCCCGGCTACAAGACGGGGGAGGGCATGCCGCCCGACCTGGTGGCCCAGTTCCCCCTGCTCGAGGAGGGCTTGGTCGCGTTGGGGGTGACGGTGTTCCCCATGGTCGAGTTCGAGGCGGACGACGCCATGGCGTCGGCCGCGGTGATCGCCGCTGCCGATGATCGGGTCGACCAGGTCATTATCTGCACGCCCGACAAAGACCTCGGCCAGTGCGTGGTGGGAAACCGGATCGTGCAGCTCGACCGGCGCAAAGGGGTCGTCTACGACGAGGCCGGGGTGACCGAGAAGTTCGGCGTCGGCCCGGCCTCGATCCCCGACTACCTCGGGCTGGTGGGCGACAGCGCCGACGGGTTCCCTGGGCTTCCCGGGTGGGGGGCAAGATCCGCCTCGGCGGTCCTGGCTCGCTACCGCCATCTCGAACACATCCCGCCCGAGGCCAGCGACTGGGACGTCGACGTGCGAGGTGCGACCAAGCTGGCCCTGACCCTGCGCGACCAGGCTGAGCTGGCCTACCTGTTCCGCCGCATCGCCACCGTCGAACCCGACGCACCGACCATTGGCTCCGTCGACGAGTTGCAGTGGACGGGTCCCACGCCCGCGCTGGCGTCGCTGTGCGAGGAGATCGATGCCGCCGGCGTCTTGCACCGGGCGGAGCGCCTGGCCAGCCAGCGGGGCTGACCGAGGGAGAGGTCAGGCGGTTGTCTCGCCCTTGGTCTCCTGGGTGATGGTGGACTCCGTGCCCTTCTCGATGGCCTTGGGCTCGGCCTTCTTCTCGTCCTTGGCGTCGCTGCCGTCGTCCCCGTCCTTCAGGCCCTTCTCGAACTCCTTCTTGGCCGAACCGAGGTTGCGAGCGAGCTGGGGGAGCTTGGCGCCGCCAATGATGAGGGCGATGATGGCGACGGCGATGAGACCACCTTCGCTGAAGATCTCGGCAAGCATGGGGGACTCCTTCGGCCGTTGCGATCCGGCCTGCGGTGCGCTGTCGATGGGCGGCCACACGGCCGCTTCTGGGTCAATGGTAGGCCAGACTGGCCCGAGATCCCAGGCTGGCCCGCGTATCCTTCGGTGATGGCCAGCCCGTTCACCATGATCGAGGTCGCCGGACGTGAGGTTCGCCTGTCGAATCCCGACAAGGTGTTCTTCTCCGCTCGGGGCGAGACCAAGCTCGACCTGGTGCAGTACTACCTCGCGGTGGCCGACGGCGCCCTCCGGGCCGTGCACCTTCGGCCCACGGTCCTCAAGCGCTTCCCCGACGGGGCCGAGGGCGAACTCTTCTTCCAGAAGCGGGTGCCCAAAAGTCGCCCGGACTGGTTGGAGACCGCCACCGTGGCCTTTCCCAGCGGCCGCACCGCCGAGGAGTTGTGCCCCGCCGATCTTGCCCATCTGATCTGGGCGGTGAACCTCGGGTGCATCGATTTCAATCCCTGGCCCGTCCGCCGGTGGGATCTTGACCACGCCGACGAGTTGCGCATCGACCTCGACCCGCAGCCGGGCGTCACGTTCGACGAGGTCCGTCAGGTGGCGGCCTGTGTGCACGAGGTGCTGGACGACCACGGGCTGGTGGGGTTCCCCAAGACGTCGGGCTCGAGAGGGATCCACGTCAACGCGCGCATCGTGGCCAAGTGGGACTTTCTGGGAGTGCGCCGGGCGGCCCTGGCCCTGGCCCGTGAGGTCGAGCGCCGCCGCCCCGACATCGCCACCTCAAAGTGGTGGAAGGAGGAGCGGGGGAGGCGGGTGCTGCTCGACTACAACCAGAACGCCCGCGATCGCACCGTGGCCTCGGCCTATTCGGTGCGGGCCAACCCCGAGGCGATGGTGTCGTGTCCCTTCCGCTGGGACGAGCTCGCCGATGTCGAGTTGCAGGACTTCACGATGGCTACCGTGCCCGCCCGCTTAGCCCAGGTGGGTGATCTCGAGGCCACCATCGACGACACCGCTTACTCCCTCGAGGGGTTGCTCGACCTCGCTACCCGCGACGAGGCGGGCGGCCTGGGCGACGCCCCCTGGCCCCCGAACTTTGCCAAGCAGGCCGGCGAGCCCAAACGGGTGCAACCCAGCCGCGCCCGCACGGAGCCAGACGAGCAGTAACCCTGGCCCGGCCCTCCGACGTGACGCTGGTGGTGGGCGTGTGATGCACTGAGGTCATGTCCACCCCGGAGGCGAGCTCGACCCGACTCGTCGCCGCCTCGGTGGCCTGCGCCGTGGCGGCAGTGATCGCCATCTCGGCGGCCACCGTCACCCGGAACCATTCCTTCTGGCTGTTCGTGGTGTGGGTCAGCCTGACGGTGGCGGCGGGCGCCACCGGTGTGGTTGCCCTGGTGCGCATCCCCCGCTCGGCGTCGACCCGGAACCTGCGACGAATGGCCACCCTCGGGCTGGTGGTGGGGGTCGGTTGCGCCACGCTCGGGCTGGCGGTGTACAGCTCCACCCGAAGCGGCGACTGCCCCCGCGATGCCCCTTGCACGATTCCCCAGAGCGGGCCGGGCCAGCGCGACCAGCAGCCGTGACCGCTCGTCACGTCGCCGGCCGGAAATGCGGGGTCACGACTTGAAGATCTCGGCCAGCTCCAACGGCGGGACCTCGTCGAGCTGGGCATAGGTGCACGATGGGGGATCCCGATCGGGCCGCCAGTGAACCAGGCGGGCAGAGTGGCGGAAGCGTCCGTTCTGGACCTGTTCGAAAGCCACCTCGGCCACCAACTCGATGCGCAGGGGCGTCCAGCTCAGATCTTTTTTGGCGTTCCACCGGCTGGGAGCTCCCGGCATCCGCCCGGCCTCGGCGGATGAGGACTCCTGCTCAGCCCAGGCCCGCCACGGATGCTGCTCGAGCCCTCCGTCCATGTGGGTCGACAACTCCCCCAGCAGTTCTTTGCGCCGCCGGGCGGTGAAGCTGCTGGCGACGCCGACATGGTGAAGTTGGCCGGCATCGTCGTACAGCCCCAGCAGGATCGACCCCACCCCGTCGCCGTCCTTGTGCATGCGGAAGCCGGCGACGACACAGTCCGCCGTGCGCCGGTGCTTGACCTTGAATTGCGCCCGCTTGTTCTGTTCGTAGGTGCCGTCGAGCGGCTTGGCCATGACCCCGTCCAGGCCTGCGCCCTCGAATCGCACGAACCAGTCGGCGGCCTCGGCCCGATCGGTGGTGGCCGGGGTGAGATGGATCGGTGCCTCGGCCTTGCCCATGGCTCGTTCGAGTTGCGCCCGCCGCTCGTGGAACGGCTCGCCTAGCAAGGAGCGATCGCCGATGGCCAGGAGGTCAAAGGCCACGAACGACGCCGGCGTCTCGACGCTCAGGCGGTCCACCCGTGACGCTGCGGGGTGGATGCGCTGTTGGAGCGCGTCGAAATCGAGACGGTCACCGGAGGCGACCACGATTTCGCCATCGATGACGCAGCGTTGGGGCAGCCCCGCCCGGAGCGGGTCGAGCAGCTCGGGGAAATAGCGGGTCAGGGGCCGCTCGTTGCGGCTGCCGAGTTCCACCTCGTCCCCATCGCGGAACACGAGGCAGCGGAACCCGTCCCATTTGGGTTCGAAGATCATGCCTTCACCCTCGGGGAGCGCCTCGGTGGCCTTGGCCAGCATCGGTGCCACCGGAGGCATCACGGGGAGCTCCACGAACGGGAGGTTACGGCCTTGGTGGCCCGGCCGTGGCCCGCGCCGTCATCACGGCGCCGGCGCTTCCCCCCCGTTGGGCTGTCGGGCGGTGGGCGCGTGACGGAGTCGCTCGAGCAGCGCAGCGGGGTCGGTGTCGTGCACCAGCAGCTTCCGGCTGTCGGGCGCCAGGAGCCCGTCGGCCACGCCTCGGTCCAGGAACGAGATGAGGTGTTCGAAGTACCCGTCCACGTCGAGCAGTCCCACCGGCTTGGCGTGAATGCCCAGCTGAGTCCAGGTGACCGCCTCTACCACCTCCTCGATGGTGCCGTACCCACCGGGAAGGGCGATGAAGCCGTCCGACAACTGGGACATCAAGGCCTTCCGCTCGTGCATCGACGTGACCACATGCAACTCGGTGAGCCCGTCGTGGGCCACCTCTCGTTCGAACAGCTTGTCGGGCAGCACGCCGATGACCTCGCCGCCGGCGGCCAGCGCGGCGTCGGCCACCCGCCCCATGAGACCCACCGACGCCCCGCCGTACACGACGCCGATCCCCTCGCCGGCGAGCAGGCGGCCCACGGCATCGGCCGCTTCGAGGAACGCGGGCCGGTTCCCCGACGTCGACCCGCAGTACACGCACAGCCGCTGGAACTCGGTCATGGGCGGGCACCCTATCGGGCCGCATTCGGTCCGCCGGGGGGTCGGCCGGTACTGTGACCGCTATGTCGGAACACTCCATGAGCGAGCGCATCGAGCAGCTCCAGAAGCGCAAAGAAGAGGCGCTGCACGCCGGCTCCGAGCGATCCGTCGAGCGTCAGCACGCCAAGGGCAAGATGCTCGCTCGCGAGCGCATCGAGTTCCTCCTCGACCCGGGCTCCTTCCACGAGCTGGACATGCTGGCCCGTCATCGGGCCCCCGCCGATCTCATCGATGAGCGTCCCTATACCGACGGGGTCATCACCGGGTGGGGCACCATCGACGGGCGCAAGGTCTTCGTGTTCTCCCAGGACTTCACCGTGTTCGGCGGCGCCCTGGGTGAGGTGTTCGCCGAGAAGATCCACAAGGTGATGGACCTGTCGCTGTCGGTCGGCGCCCCCCTCATCGGCCTCAACGACGGCGCCGGTGCCCGCATACAGGAGGGCGTGGTCTCCCTGGCCAGCTACGGCGGCATCTTCCACCGCAACGTGTTGGCCTCAGGGGTGACCCCGCAGATCAGCGTGATCCTCGGCCCGTGCGCCGGCGGTGCGGTGTACAGCCCGGCCATGACCGACTTCATCTTCATGGTGGATGAGAGCTCGCACATGTTCATCACCGGCCCCGA
>DHIQ01000244.1:2155-2620 GCA_002403895.1 Candidatus Neomicrothrix sp. UBA4742 | reverse complement strand
CACCGGCCCCGACGTGGTGAAGACGGTGACGGGCGAGGAGGTCACCCTCGAGGAGTTGGGCGGGGCCAAGAGCCACGCCTCGAAGTCCGGTGTGGCCACGTTCGTGTCCCCCGATGAGCAGTCCTGCCTCGAGGACGTCCGCTTCCTGTTCTCCTACCTCCCCTCCAACAACCTGGAGCCCCCGCCCTACTTCGCGCCGACCGATACGCCAGACCGAAGCTGCCCGGCGCTGGTCGACCTCATGCCGGCGAGCCCCAACCTGCCCTATGACATGAAGGCCGTTATCCGCGAGGTCGTCGACGACGGGGAGTTCTTCGAGTACTTCCCCAAGTGGGCCGGCTCCATCGTGTGCGGCTTCTCACGACTCGACGGCTACCCCGTCGGCATCGTCGGCAACCAGCCCATGATGCTGGCTGGTGTGCTCGACATCGAGTCGTCGGAGAAGGCGGCCCGCTTCGTGCGCAC
>DHIQ01000244.1:0-1959 GCA_002403895.1 Candidatus Neomicrothrix sp. UBA4742 | reverse complement strand
GCGCACGTGCGATGCGTTCAACATTCCGCTGGTGACGTTCGTGGACGTGCCCGGGTTCCTGCCCGGGGTCGACCAGGAATACGGCGGCATCATCCGCCACGGGGCCAAGCTGCTCTACGCCTACTGCGAGTCGACCGTGCCCCGCATCCAGATCATCACCCGCAAGGCGTACGGCGGCGCGTACGTGGTGATGAACTCCAAGTCGATCGGCGCCGATCTGGCCTTCGCCTGGCCGTCGGCCGAGCTGGCGGTCATGGGACCGCAGGGCGCAGTGGAGATCCTCTACCGGCGCGAGCTGCAGAACGTGGCCGATCCCGTCGCTCGTCGGGCCGAACTGGTCGACGAGTACACCGAGCGATTCGCCAACCCCTACGTTGCCGCCGAGCGGGGTTTCGTGGACGACGTCATCGACCCGGCCGATACCCGGATCAAGCTCATCGCCGGGCTCGAGATGCTGCGGTCCAAGCGCGAGGAGCTGCCCCACCGCAAGCACGGGAACATCCCGCTGTGATGCGATTCGCGGTGGCCGACCGATGAACGACTCGACATCGGGACCGGCTCCCTCGGTCGGAGCAGTACGACCCATGCCCAGCGACGACGAGCTGGCCGCCATCGTGGCCGCGGTCGAGATGGCGTGGCCCCGCCCTGCCGCCTTGTTGTCCGTCGTGGATCCCCCCCGTTGGCGGTTCTCCGGCCGCTGGTGGTCCCGTCCCGTGCCCACCCGCCGCGACCGTCCCTGAATCACCACGGCGGAGCCGACCCCGCCCGGTCGGGCGCGGGCCTGTGCCGTTGACCACCGTGGCGGTGGTCAGCTGCACGACCTCGACGATCGCCGACTACAACAAGGGGATGGAGCTGACGACGGTGGCCGACGACGAGGCGGTGGTGCACGACGGCTTCGAGGTGCGTCGCTACGAAGGACTCGAGCCTGACCGGGTGTACGAGCTGGATGGGTTCGCCTTCCGCACCTTGGCCCGACCCCGTGGTGAGCACCTGTGTACGTTCGCCACCGTCAACGACGTCCACTTCGGCGAGGTGGAGTGCGGGATCATTGCCGGGTGGTGGAGGTAGCGTCGCGTCTGGTCCGGTTCCAGGCCGTCCAACCGCTGCTGCTCTCCCATCGAGCCGAGGGTCAGGACAGTCAGCGCCTGCGTCTCGCCCCGAGTGAAGAGGCCGGAGCCGTGGGTTCGTGGCAGCAGGCCGACCTCGACGTCGATCGGTCGGATCTCGTCCGTCTTGCGTCCGTCCGGGCGAGTGCCGTCGTCCAGGATGCGCCCGCGGATCGTGTGGGCCATGTGCTCTTCGAGCGCTTCCTTCAGCTCGTTCGCCGGGTACTGCTCGCCGAGAGCGTCCACGAGCTCCTTGCGGACGGCCTGCATCGCCGCGCCGCGCTCGTCCTTGCCCGCGCCAACGAGGTCCCAGTTGCGGGAGTTGGCGAAGTTGACGACGGTGCTCTTCACACCTTCGGAAAGCACGACAGCGGTGAACTCGCGCTTCGACTTGCCGATTTTTGCCTGCATCTCTTCCTGTAGAGCGATAACCTGCGCGTTCACTTCCTGGGCGCGGCGCATCGCCTCCAGGAGAATCTCCTCGGAGACCTCAGTGGCTCCGGCCTCCACCATCACGATGGCGTCCTTGGTGCCGGCGACCACGATGTCGAGCTGGCTGGTCTCAAGGTCGGTGTAGGTCGGGTTCACCAGGTACTCGCCGTCTCGGTAGCCCATGCGGGTGCCGGAGACCGGTCCGCCGAAGGGGATGTCGGAGATCGAGAGCGCCGCCGAAGCGCCGATGATCGAGAGGATGTCCGGGTCGTTCTCCAGATCGACGGAGAGCGTGGTGATAACGCACTGCACGTCGTTGCGCATGCCCTTGGGAAAGAGCGGGCGCAGAGGGCGGTCCGTCAGGCGCGCGGCCAGGGTGCCGGTGGTGCTGGGACGGCCTTCCCGGCGGAACCAGCCA
>DHIQ01000240.1 GCA_002403895.1 Candidatus Neomicrothrix sp. UBA4742 | reverse complement strand
GGCAGGTTCTCGCAGTTGGTGCCCTCGCGCTCGAAGAGATAGGGCACGGCGTCGAGCCGGAACCCGTCCAGGCCGATGTCGAACCAGAAGCGCACGACCTCGAACATCGCCTCACGGACCTCCGGGTTGTCGTAGTTGAGGTCGGGCTGGTGGGTGAAGAAACGATGGAAGTAGTACGCCTTGGCGGTGTCGTCCCATGTCCAGTTGCTGGTCTCGGTGTCGATGAAGATGATGCGCGCGTCCTCGTAGCGCACCTTTGAGTCTGACCATACGTACCAATCGCGTTTGGGGTTGTCCGGCGAGGAGCGAGCCTCCTGGAACCAGGGGTGCTCGTCGGAGGTGTGGTTCATGACCAGGTCCATGACCACCCGGATGTTGCGGCTGTGGGCCTCGTCGACCAGGCGCTTGACGGCGGCGACGTCGCCGTACTCTGGCTGCAGGTTGGTGTAGTCCGAGATGTCGTAGCCGCCGTCGCGCATCGGGCTCTTGTTGATAGGCAGCAGCCAGATGCAGTCGACGCCCAGCCACTGCAGGTAGTCAAGCTTGCCGATCAGACCCTCGATGTCACCAACGCCATCGTTGTTGCCGTCGGCGAACCCCCGCACCAGCAGCTCGTAGAAGACCGCGTGCCGGTACCAGGTCGGGTCGACCCGCTCGACCACCTCGGTGCGCGGGCTGCGGCTGCTCACCGGGCGGGCCCCTGGTGGACGCGGAACACGTGCGCGGGGGTGCGCTTGGGATCGAGCCGGACATAGCTCGATGGCCCGGTCCAGGTGTAGGCGGCCTGGTTGAGCTCGTCGACGACCTGGTAGGGCCGTGTCCCCTCGACACCGAGCTCGTCGACATCGGGCCAGATGGTGGCCTCGCGGACGTTGTGGGGGTCGAGGTTGACGACCAGCAGGAGCACGTCGTCGCGACCCTGCGAGCGCCTCGAGAGGCAGAGCATGTGCTCGCTGTCGACGTGGTGCAGGCGCAGCGTGCGCATCAGCGCAATCGCCTCTCGGTGGCGGCGGCGGATCTGGTTGACGGTGGTGATCATGGGCGCTAGGTTGTCCTTGGCCTGCCAGTCCCTCGGCCGCAGCTGGTACTTCTCGGAGTCAAGGTACTCCTCGCTGCCGGGGCGGACGGCGATGTTCTCGTAGAGCTCGTAGCCGCTGTACATCCCCCACGACGAGCAGGCCAGGGCGGCCAGCACCAGGCGGAGGCGGAAGGCGGGCGGCCCGCCCTCCTGCAGGAAGGCATGGAGGATGTCCGGGGTGTTGACCCAGAAGTTGGGCCGGAAGTAATCGACAGTGGGCCCCTGGGACAGCTCGGTGAGGTAATCGCTCAGCTCGGCCTTGGAGTTGCGCCAGGTGAAGTAGGTGTAGCTCTGGGTGAACCCGATCTTGGCCAGCTGCTCCATGGTGCGCGGGCGGGTGAAGGCCTCGGCCAGGAAGATGACCTCGGGATGGTCGCGGCGCACGGTCTCGATCAGCCACTGCCAGAAGTCGAATGGTTTGGTGTGCGGGTTGTCAACACGGAAGACGCGGACACCGTGGCCGATCCAGAACCGCATCACCTCGAGGAGGGCGGCGTCGAGCCCGGCCCGGTCCTCGGTGTCGAAGTTGAAGGGGTAGATGTCCTGGTAGCGCTTGGGAGGGTTCTCGGCGTAGCGGATGGTGCCGTCAGGGCGGTGCACGAACCACTGCGGGTGCTCTTTGACCCAGGGGTGATCGGGGCTGCACTGCAGCGCGTAGTCGAGGGCCACCTCGAGGCCGGCCCTGGCCGCCGCCGCAACAAAGCCGTCGAAGTCCTCGATGGTGCCGAGGTCGGGGTTGACCGACGTCTGCCCGCCCTCGGGGCCGCCGATCGCCCAGGGGCTGCCGACATCTTCGGGAGCCGCACCAGTGGTGTTGTTGGGGCCCTTGCGGAAGGACCGGCCGATGGGATGGATGGGGGGTAGGTAGACGACGTCGAAGCCCATCGCGGCGATCGCGGGCAGGCGTGTACCGACGGTCGCGAAAGTTCCACTGGACTCCTCGGTGGCGCCCTCGGAGCGCGGGAACAGCTCGTACCATGCACTGAAGCCACCCAGCTCCCGGTCGACCCAGACCGGGTAGGGACCGGCGGTGGTGGCCCGGGCGGTGTCGAAGGTGCGGCGCATCACGTCGATGGCCCGGGCGCTGCCAGCTGAGTGCACCCGGGCGGCGGCCCCGCGGAGCGGCGAGAGAGAGGCAGCCAGGGCGTCGAGCGCGCCAGGATCCCTGGCGCTTAGGCCGGGGCGGCGCATCCGGCTCTCGACCAGGACCCGGCCTTCGTCGAACTCCAGCTCGACGTCCTGGCCGTCATCGTGGCGAAGCCGGAGATCGCGCAGCCAGGTCCCGTAGTCGTCGACGGCGCCACTGACGGTCAGCTGCCAGGGTCCGATCGCCACGGGCACCAGGCATCCCACCCAGTGGTCGTTGCCAACCAGGCTGAGGCTGACCTCCTGTGCGCTCGGCGGGGTGGCGGTTTTCCGCCGGCCTTTGGCAGCCGGCGCCAGGCGCGCCCCCTCCGCCGGGGCCATCACCGCCCAGGCCAGCAGCTCCTCGTGGCCCTCGGCGAAGATGTCGGCGCTGATCTCCATCGGCAGCCCCAGGGTGGCCTTGGCGGCGAAGGCGCCTCCGTCCACCGACGGTCGGACGTGCTCGACGACCACCCGACGGGTCACGGGCGCAGCAACACCACGAGCGAGCGCGAGGTCATCGCCAGGCTTTCCCCGGCGGCGCAGACCCGGCGGTAGGCCTCAACCCCGGGATCGAGGGCGGTGTCGAGGACGACCTCCCAGCTGTCGCCCCAGCCGGTCGGGATTCGCCACTCGAGGTTGGCGTCGCCGGCGTTCAAGAGCACCATCAGGCTGGCGCCCCGGATGGGCTCGCCGCGGCTGTCACGATCGCGGATCTCGTCGCCGTTGAGGATCATCCCCAGCGACCGCTGCCCGGCGACGAACCACTGCGTGTCGCCGACCTCGGTGCCGTCGGGGAGGATCCAGCCGATGTCTTTGCGGCCGGACCCGCGGATCTCCTCGCCGGAGAAGAAGCGGCGGCGGCGGAGCACCGGCTGCTCCGCCCGCAGCTTGATCAGCCTGCGGGTGAACTCGAGCAGGTCCTCGTCGACATGGGACCAGTCGAACCAGGAGATCTGGTTGTCCTGGCAGTAGGCGTTGTTGTTGCCGCGCTGGGTGCGGCCCAGCTCGTCCCCTCCGAGCAGCATCGGGCAGCCCTGGGAGAGGAAGACGGTGGCCAGCAGGTTGCGCGCCTGGCGGCGCCGCAGCGCCAGCACCTCGGGGTCGTCGGTCTCGCCCTCGACGCTACAGTTCCAGGAGCGGTTGTCGTCGCTGCCATCGCGGTTGTCCTCGCCGTTGGCCTGGTTGTCCTTGTCGTTGTAGGAGACCAGGTCGTGCAGGGTGAAGCCGTCGTGGGCGGTGACGAAGTTGATGCTCGCCCAGGGCCACCGCCCGTCGTCCTGGTAGAGGTCGCTGGAGCCAGTGAGCCGGTAGGCGAGGTCGCCGATATCGGTGGCCCCGCGCCAGTAGTCGCGCACCGTGTCCCGGTAACGGCCGTTCCACTCCGCCCACCTGACCGGGAAGTTGCCCACCTGGTAACCACCTTCGCCGAGGTCCCATGGCTCCGCCACCAGCTTGGCCTGGGAGAGCACGGGGTCCTGGTGGATGATGTCGAAGAAGGCCGAGAGGCGATCGACCTCGTAGAACTGGCGAGCCAGCGCCGAAGCCAGGTCGAAGCGGAAGCCGTCGACATGCATCTCGGTGACCCAGAATCGCAGCGAATCCATGATCATCTGCAGCGAATGGGGGTTGCCCACGTTGAGGGTGTTGCCGGTGCCGGTGACATCGAAGTAATGCCTGCGGTCGTCCTGGACGAGCCGGTAGTAAGCGCTGTTGTCGATGCCCCGGAAGTTGATCGTGGGGCCCAGGTGGTTGCCCTCGCCGGTGTGGTTGTAGACCACGTCGAGGATGACCTCGAGGCCGGCGGCGTGCAGGGCCCGAACCATGGCTTTGAACTCGCGCACCTGGCCGCCGCCGCTACCGCTGGAGGAGTAGCGCGCCTCGGGCGCGAAGTACGCCACCGAGTCGTAACCCCAGTAATTGACGAGGCCTCGCTCGACCAGGTGGCCGCCGTCGATGAAGTGGTGCACGGGCATCAGTTCGACGGCGGTCACGCCGAGCCCTTGCAGGTGCTCAACGGCAGCCGGGTGGGCCAGGCCGGCGTACGTGCCGCGGAGGTCCTCGGGGACATGGGGGTGGAGCATGGTGAAGCCTTTGACGTGGGTCTCGTAGATCACGGTGTCGGCCCAGGCATGGTTGGGACGGCGGTCGTCGCCCCACGGGAAGGCGGGGTCGACGACCACCGCCCGGGGCACGGAGCGGCTGGAATCTTGGGGGTTGGGGGCGATGTCGGGCTTGCCCGGGATGTACCCGAGCAGGTCTGGTCCCCACGAGAAGCGGCCGTCGACAGCGCGCGCGTAGGGGTCGAGGAGGAGTTTGTTGGAGTTGAAGCGGAGACCTTCATCGGGTGCATACCGACCATGCACGCGGTAGCCATAGCGCTGGCCCGGGGCCACCTTGTCGACGTACCCGTGCCAGACCAGGTCGGTCCGCTCGGTCAGCTCGTAGGTCGCGGTCTGGCAGCCGTGCTCATCGAAGAGGACGAGGTCGGCGCTCTCGGCGCTCTCGGCGAAGAGGCTGAAGTTGGTGCCCTCTCCATCCCACGTCGCCCCCAGGGGGTAGTCAATCCCGGGCCAGGCGGCGAGCTTGGCGGTTTCTTTCTGGGCAGCGCGGGTCGGCACCAAACTACCTCCAATCTGAGTTTGCCAGCTCCCACCCGGTCCGCTAATCAGGCAAAGCTGATACCATCGGCCTCACTTGCCGTGACAGGTAAATTGTACTGGTCCGCTGCCTTTAAGGCGGCGCAGGACCGGTGAGGCGAACAGCCCCCCGGGACCCCTCCCCCAGGCCTCGAGGTAGTACGCCACGCCTCCAGGACTGGGGCATTCAGCTCCAGTACGCGGATGGCCTGGAACGGCGCCGGCGGCCCACGCAGGCTGCCGTGACCCGAGTCCTGGAGGCCATGGGCGCAACTTCGCCTTCGCCGGCGACCCCCACTCGACCACTATTCCTGAAAGCTGGCGATCCTGCCCCCGCGGGGGCCAAGGAGGTGCTGGTCGAGGGCGGGGGCTCCTCCCAGGTCGCGGGCCGGCGGCTGCCCCGCGATCTTCCCCACGGCTACCACCGACTGCTGATGAAGGACGGGCGCGAAGTCGCGTTGGTGGTCAGCCCCGGCAGGTGCCACCTGCCCGGCGACCTCAAGACCTGGGGCTGGGCGGCGCAACTCTACGCCGTCCGCTCCCGGCAGAGCTGGGGCATCGGCGACCTTGGCGACCTGCGCCGGCTGGCGCGGTGGTCGACGGGCGCCGGCGCCGGTTTCGTGCTCGTAAATCCGCTGCACGCGCCGATGCCGGTGCCACCCCAGCAGCCGAGCCCCTACTTTCCCAGCAGCCGGCGCTATCGAAATCCGGTCTACCTGCACATCGAGGATGTGCCAGGGGCGCGGGGCCTGCGCCAGCTCCCCGCCCTGGCCCAGCGTGGCCGGGCGCTGAACCAGGCCAACCTGGTCGATCGCGACCGTGCCTGGGCGCTCAAGATGGAGGCCCTGGGCGAGCTCTGGACCGCCTTCCTGACCCGCGCCGCGAAGACCGATGCCGAGTCATTCGACCGCTTCCGGGAAGAGAAGGGTGAGTCTCTCCGCCAGTACGCCTGGTTCTGTGTCCTCGCCGAGTGCTTCGGTGGCGGCTGGCGATGCTGGCCCGAGGAGTTTCGCCATCCCGCCGGCCAGGCGGTGGCGCGATTTGCCACCTACCGGCGCGACCGCGTCGGCTTCCACGAGTGGCTGCAGTGGCTGCTGGACCGCCAACTGCGGTCCGCCGCCGCTCCGCTGGCGTTGATACACGACCTCGCCACCGGGTTCGATCCCGACGGCGCCGACGCCTGGGCCTGGCAGGACGTGCTCGCCCCCGGGGTCAGCATCGGGGCCCCGCCGGACGCCTTCAATCTCGAAGGCCAGGACTGGGGTATGCCTCCGTTCGACCCCCACAAGCTGCCCAGCGCGGGATACCTGCCCTTCATCGAGACCCTCCGCGCCAGCATGAGCCACGGTGCCGGGCTTCGCATCGACCACGTGATGGGCCTCTTCCGGCTCTGGTGGATCCCCTCAGGCCATGGCGCCGCCGACGGCGCCTACGTCAGGTACCCGGCCTCCGAGATGCTCGACATCCTGGCCCTGGAGAGCTCCCGAGCCGGCGCCTACGTGGTCGGCGAAGACCTTGGCAACGTTGAGCCGGGCGTCCGCAAGGAGCTGGCGCGACGGGCGGTGATGTCCTCCCGCGTGTTCTGGTTCGAGCGGAAGCGGCCGGCTCGCTACCCCCGGCTGGCTCTGGCGGCCGTCACCACCCATGACTTGCCCACGGTGGCGGGCCTGTGGACCGGGTCCGACCTGCGTGCTCGGGAGGAGCTGGGGCTGAAGACCAACCGGGCCGCCCAGGAGCGGATCAAGCGGCGCCTGGTGCGACATCTTGAGGTAGGGCCCAGTGCCACCGTTGAGGACGTCATCGTGTGCGCGCACGTGCAGCTCGCCCAGTCGCCCTCTCACCTGCTGGCGGCCACCCTCGACGACGCCTGCGCCGCCGAGGCCCGGCCCAACATGCCCGGGACCACCACCCAGTGGCCCAACTGGTCGATACCCCTGCCCCGCCGGCTGGAGCAGATCGAGAAGGACCCTCTCCCCCGCCGGCTCGCCACGGTGCTGGCCCGGCCCCCGGTGGGCGCTGAGACCACCGCCGATGACGGCCTTGCGAAGGTCAGCCCTGGGTCGCCGCTGCCCCGGGCAGGTCAGCCGGGGCGCCCGATACCAGCTGGTCGACCTCCGGGAGGCTGAGCCTGCGGCCCCGGGACCCGGAGGACCGCGGTCTCCTCACGGCCCAGCCTCTGTTCGACCTGTGGGAGGACAAAACTCGGTATGAGTTCACGCGGCTCTGGAGTAGACGTGATGGAGACCTCCAAGGATTGGCCTGGAGACGATCGGTCCGGTGG
>DHIQ01000032.1:19301-19578 GCA_002403895.1 Candidatus Neomicrothrix sp. UBA4742 | reverse complement strand
CGGCCTGGATCGCCCGCATGCGAGAGTGGAACAACCTCCTCGCCGACGCGGGCTGGGTGGGGATCGACTGGCCGGTCGAGTTCGGCGGTCGCGGCCTCGGCCTCGCCCACCAGGTGGTTCTCGCCGAGGAGCTCGACCGGGCAAGAGCACCGGCATCGCTCAACCCGATCGGTCTGGCCAACATCGCCCCGTCGATCATGACCTTCGGCACCGACGAGCAAAAGGCTCGGCTGCTGCGTCCCATGCTGCGCGGGGACGAGATCTGGTGCCAGGGCTT
>DHIQ01000032.1:15617-19083 GCA_002403895.1 Candidatus Neomicrothrix sp. UBA4742 | reverse complement strand
GACGAGATCTGGTGCCAGGGCTTCAGCGAGCCTGACGCCGGCAGCGACTTGGCGGCCCTCGCCACCGGTGCCGTCCGCGACGGCGACGACTGGGTCATCACCGGCCAGAAGGTGTGGAACACCTATGGCCAACTCGCCGATTGGTGCGAGCTGCTGGTACGCACCGACCCCACCGCCGGCCGCCACCGCGGCATCTCGTGCCTCATCGTCGACATGGGCCGGCCGGGCATCGAGGTTCGGCCCCTGCGCACCGCCACGGGGGATGCCGACTTCTGTGAGCTGTTCTTCGACGAGGTCCGGGTGCCGGTGTCGGCCCTGCTCGGCCCCGAGGGAGAGGGCTGGATGGTGGCCATGGCCACGCTCACCTTCGAGCGGAGCGGCGTCGCCAACCTGCACATCCCCACCCGCCGGCGGATCGCTGAGCTGATCGAGGCAGCCCGCGCCGTCGGCCGCACCGATGACCCGATCGTGCGCCAGCAGCTGGCCCGGCTGTGGTCGGCGGCCGAGATCCAGCGGCTGCTCTCCGAGCGGGCCACTGAGCGTTCCCTCCGGGGGCTGCCACCGGGGCCCGAGGGCAGCCTCATCAAGCTGGTCTGGAGCCAGGTGAGCCAGGACCTTCCCGACGTCGCCACCCACATCCTCGGACCCGGGGCGCTCGACGGCGACTGGGGCACCGCCCTGGTGCACGCCCAATCATTGACGATCGCCGGCGGCACCACCGAGGTCAACAAGAACATCATCGGCGAGCGGGTGCTGGGCCTGCCCCGAGAGCCGCGGCCGTGAGCCCCGCGCCAGACACCCGCCTGGCTCAGCTCGGCATGGAGTTGCCCGGGCCATTCCCACCGCACGATCCCCTCGAGGCGGTCGTGGTGCACCAAGGGACGGCGCAGTCGAGATCGAGGTCACGGTGGCGCTGACAATCAGGTCAGCACGCGATTGACGCCGTCGTCACCCGACCGCAGCGTGACCGGGCCACCGACCCATTCGTCGGCCTCCATGGCGGTCAACAGGTCGGGGTCCTCGACCCGGCCATAGGCCCGGCCGGCTCCGACCGCCACGTCGACCACGACGAGGCCCCACGCCGGCGCGCCGGCGCGATCGTGGACGACGGAGTAGGCGGCGATGCTGGCCGGGCCATCCCAGGTCTGGACGATGGGCCTCCGGGCGGGCTCCGGCGCACCAACGCCTGAAGTGCCGACACGAGGACCAGGCGTCGTCGAGTACACCCCCGCCACGTGGTTCGTCAGGTGCATGCCCACGCCGCTCACCATCCCCAGCGAGCCGGGATCGTCCCGAAGGACTCCCACCATCGTCGCCACGGCGTGGGAGAGGTAGTTGCTGGCCGGCCCGCCCGCGTAGGGCAGGCCCCCAGTGACGGTCAGCCCGCGGGCCAACGGGTCGATGCCCAACGCATCACAGGCGAAATGCAGCGAGGAGGCAAAGCACGAATAGAGGTCGAGGTGGGCGACATCGTCGATGCCGACCCCGGCGGCTCGCAACGCGCCCGGCAGGACGCGGGCCATCGCCGGTGATCGCCAGAGGTCCGGGTGTTCGGCCACGTAGGTCGCGTCAGACCCGGCGGCCCACCCCCGCAGGTAGACCCGGCGCTCCGGCGGCACCCCCAACCGGTCGGCCGCCTCTTCGCTCGCCATGATGACGGCGGCGGCCATGTCGACGTCCATGATCGCCACCATGTTCTTGGTGTACGGGTAGCCCACCATCCGGTTGGCCGACGTCGGCGACACCAGCGCCTGGGCTGTGTGCGCCACCGGGAACCAGGCGTGCGGGTTCGTCGCCGCCACCTCGGTCATCGGGGCCAGCAGCTCGCCGAGCCGCTGTCGGTAGGCGGTCGGGATAACGCCGAGGTGGGCCCGACGGGCCACGTCGCGCAGGGCGAAGGTCAACCAGGCCTGAAACACCTCGTGGGTGATCTCCGCCGGGTGGAGATCGAGGTCGAACGGTGGCGGGGTCGGTGCCCGGTGCGACCAGGCCGGCCGCTGCCCCACCCGCTTCAACCGGCGTTTGGTGTCGAGGGCCTCGGCGCCGACCACCACGGCAACGTCGAGCTCGCCGTGACCGATCGCCACCGCCGCCGCCGACAGCAGTTGCTGTGGCGTCGTACCGCCCATACCGGAGTACGCCCGTTGCGTCGGCTCGATGCCGAGCTGCTCGGCGACTCGAGCAGGAAGGTCGTCGTAGGCCCAGCTCATGCAGTGGACGACCTCGAGCCGATCGACGGCGGCCAGCACGTCGCCCCTCGCGCACGCGTCAGCGGCCGCCACCCGTGTCACCTCGCCGGCCATGTCGAGTGGCTCGGGTGCCAGCCCGTCACCCGAAAGGTGCCACGTGTGCTGCGCGACACCGATGATGCACGCCGCTCGGGGATCAACCCCTGCAGCCACCCTGCCTACTTCCCCCGCCAGACCGGGGAGCGGTTCTCGGCGAAGGCCCGCGGACCCTCCTTGGCGTCGTCGGTGGCGAATATCGTCTGCGCCAGCTCGTGCTCGATGCCGTAGGCCTGGTCGAGCGTGCCGGCCAACCCTCGCAACACCGATTCCTTGGTGGCCTGCACGGCCAGGGGAGCGTTGGCGCAGATGCGAGCCGCCCACTCGTCGGCCCGGGCCAACAACTCGTCGGGCTCCACGATCTCGTTGATGAGCCCCAGCTCGAGGGCCCGTGACGCGGGGAACGCCTCGGCGGTGAGCAGGAACTCCATGGCCGCCGGGTAGGCCACCTGGCGGGGCAGCCGGGCGGTCGTGCCACCCCCGGCGAACAGACCCCGCTTCGGCTCCATGACGCCGAAGGTGGCCCGCGCCGTGGCCAGGCGGATGTCGACGCCACCCAGCATCTCCATGCCGCCGGCCACGCACGGCCCGTCGACCGCGGCGATGATCGGCTTGTACAGGCGCACGTCGCGCAGGACGGCCCGGGAGCCGTCGTCGAGCCGGCACCCGTCGACCTCGGCGATCTCGCCCGAGCGAATCTGCTCGGCCAGCGCGGTGATCTGCGGGATGTAGGTCTTGAGGTCGGCGCCGGACATGAACGCCCCGGGGACGCCGGTGACGATGGCCAGCCAAGCGTCGTCGTCGTAGCGGAAGTCCTTCCACGCCTTGGCCAGGTCGCGAAAGTGGTGCAGGTCGAGGGCGTTGCGGGTCTCGGGTCGGTCGATGGTGATGACCACGACGTGGTCGTCGCGCTGGTCGTAGTGGATCGCCATCCCTAGAAACCCTGATCGGTCATCGCCATGGTGACGGTCTTGGTCTCGAGGAAGCCCTCGATGCTCTCGGCCCCGCCCTCCCGGCCGAGGCCCGACGTCTTGTACCCGCCGAAGGGCGCGTTGGGCATCACGGTGTACCCGTTGATGCCGAACGAGCCGGCCCGCACCGCCCGCGCCACGCGCATGGCCCGCCGGGCGTCGTTGGTCTGCACCGACGCGCCGAGCCCGTAGCGGGTGTCGTTGGCCAGC
>DHIQ01000032.1:15217-15443 GCA_002403895.1 Candidatus Neomicrothrix sp. UBA4742 | reverse complement strand
CGTCGGTGGCGACGGCCATGTCGTTGGTGGCGTCGGCGAAGAGCGTCGGGTTCACGAAGTTCCCCGCCGCCAGGTCGCCGCCAGGCCGGTCTCCACCGCACACCAGCTCGGCACCCTCGCGGCGGCCCTGCTCGATGTAGCCCGTCACCCGGTCGAGCTGGCGCCGGTTGATCAGCGCCGCACTGGTGGTGCCCGGGTCGAACGGGTCGCCATAGGTGGTGATGGC
>DHIQ01000032.1:14640-14907 GCA_002403895.1 Candidatus Neomicrothrix sp. UBA4742 | reverse complement strand
TTGCCGCCCAACTCGAGCGACACGGCCACGATGCCCTCGGCCGCCGCGTGCATCATGCGGGTACCGACCGCCCGCGAGCCGGTGAATGTGATCTTGTCGATGCCCGGCTGGGTGATGAGTGCCTCGCCGGTGGGCTCGGGCGTCCCGGTGACCAGGTTGAGCACCCCCGGCGGCAGCCCCGCCTCTTGGGCCAGCTCGCACAGGCGGATCGACGTGAGCGATGAGTGCTCACTGGGCTTGAGGACCACGGTGCAGCCGGCGGCCAGG
>DHIQ01000032.1:11652-14483 GCA_002403895.1 Candidatus Neomicrothrix sp. UBA4742 | reverse complement strand
ACCACGGTGCAGCCGGCGGCCAGGGCCGGGGCCACCTTCTGGGCGAAGAGCATGATCGGTGCGTTCCACGGGATCACCGCGGCGACCACGCCGACCGGCTCCTTCAGCGTGAAGGTGAAGAAGTCGTTGCCGGTGTAGGTGGGAAGGGTTGACCCGGCCAGCTTGTCGATCCACCCGGCGTGGTAGGCGAACAGGTCGGCGGCGATGGTGGCCGACAGCTGGTAGATCGACGAGAACCCGGCGGGCACGCCGTTGTCGAGCGTCTGGAGCTGGTCGAGCTCGGCACGGTTGTCCTCGATGAGCTGACCAATCCGGGCCACCAGGCGCTGGCGGTCGCGGGCCCGCATCCGTGGCCACTCGCCATCGTCGAAGGCCCGTCGCGCCGCGTTGACGGCGTCGTCGACGTCGGACGCCGAGGCCACCGAGATGGTGGTGACGTCCTCGTTGGTCGCCGGGTGGACCTGCGTCCACGTGCCGGCCCGCCCCTCGCGCCACGACCCGTCGATCAGCAGGCGCCCGGGGCTGACGCCGAGGCGATCGCGGTGCTCGAGGACGCTGATGCTCATGGTGGGCTCCTGACGGGCGACCGACGAGGTCACCGGTGGCGGAATCGGCCGGCGCGGCGGGTTGGCTCGATCAGCCGGCGACGGCCACGGCCACGGCCACGCCGGCGACCTTGACCTCGCCATCACCGTTGGCCAAAGAACACTCGAGATCGACGAGCTTCTCGCCGTCCTCCTCGCGAATGGCGGCGACGACGACGTGGGTGGTGAGCACCTCGTCGGGCCAGGTCTGCTTGGTGAAGCGCACCTTGTAGCGCCTCAGGTTCCCGACGCCGACGTAGTGGGTGAGGGCCGTGCCGAGCAGGCCCATCGAGAACATGCCGTGGCCGAACACGCTGGGAAGGCCTGCGGCCTGGGCCGACACCTCGTCGGTGTGCATGGGGTTGAAGTCCCCCGACGCTCCGGCGTACATCACCAGGTCCGAACGAGTGAGCGTGTGGCTCATCACCGGCGCCTCGTCTCCGACCTGCACTGCGTCCGCCTCGAGTCGATCACCCATCGATGCCCCCTCTCGTGCGTGTGGGCCCGCGAGCCCAGACATCGAACGGCGTCAGCTTACCTGACGCTCGTGTCAGAGTTCGCGTCGAACAACAGCTCGGCCAGCCGGTCGAGGTGCCAGTCGTAGGTGCCGCACAGCGCGTCGTCGGCGTAAGCCCGCCGCAAATACAGGTGTAGATCGTGCTCCCACGTGAACCCGATGCCGCCGTGGACCTGGATCCCGTCGCGAGCGGCCCGCCGAGCGGCGAGGCCGGCCTCGGCTTTGGCCACGTGAACGGCGCGGTGGCGGTCGGGATCACCGGCATCGATGGCCATGGCCGCGTAGGAGACCGCCGCCGCCGACCGTTCGTAGGCCAGGGCCATGTCGACGAGCTTGTGCTGCACCGCCTGGAACGAGCCGATCGGCCTGGCGAACTGCACCCGTTCGCGGGCGTAGGCCACCGACGTGTCGACCAACCAGCGGGCGATCCCCACCAGCTCGGCGGCCACGGCCAGCGCCATCCGCTCGCCGGTGTCGACCAGTACGCCCGGATCGAGCGGCTTGCCCGGTGCCGGAGGGACGTCGACGACCGAGAACGTGCGGGCCAGGTCCATCGTCTCGACCGACCGCACGTTCAGCTCCGCCACCGGCACCACGGCCAGCGCCGGTCCGGGCTTCACCACCGCCACGAAATCGACCAGGTGGGCATCCACGACCTGCGATCGCACCGGGTCGGTGCTCTCCCGCCAGACGCCATCGGACCCCGACACCGCCACCGTGCCCGTGACCTCACCCGCCACCGCCGCGCCCGCCTGCTCGTGACCGGCCGCCACCAGCAGCGGGGCGAACAACCCGGCGGTGGCGAGGAAGGGCCCCGGCGCCACGACCGCACCGGCCTCGGTGAGGAACAGGGCGAGATCGACCATGGGTCCCCCGGCCAGTCCCACCCAGTCGCGTAGGTAGCGGTCGAACAGCCCGGTGGCCAGAGCCGGGTCGGCCGCCACGCCCCGGACCAACGAGGGCGGGCACTGCTTGGCGAACAGCGCCCGCGCCGTGTCGACCAGCAGAGTCTGCTCATCGCTCAGGGTGAAGTCCATCGTCGCCGCGTCTCTTCAGTCCCTGGGCAGGCCGAGGACGCGGGTGGCGATCACGTTGCGCTGCACTTCCGAGGTGCCGCCACCGATGGTCGAGGCCAACGAGGTCATCCACGATTTCTGCCAGCGGGCCCCTTCGGCGGCGACGGTCGGGTCCAGCACCGCCCGGTCGGCTCCTTGGATGTCGAGGCCGAGCTCGAAGATCTCCTGGCGCAGCTCGGAGGTCGCCAGCTTCATGAAGCTGTGCTCAGGTGCGGACGAGCCCTGGGCGAACGAGGCGAAACCCTTGTAGCCGAGCGCCCGTAGGGCTCTGACTTGAGCGGCCAGCTCGGCCACGCGCCGGCGCACCACCCGATCGGTGCTGACCCCGCGCTCGTGGGCGAGGCGCACCAGGTCGTCGATGCCACGCTGGGCGCCCATCACGCCCTCTACCCACAGCGCACCCCGCTCGTGGGCCAGCGAGCCCATGGTGATCCGCCAGCCGTCGTTGAGCGCACCCACCAGGTTGGCCCGGGGGACCACGACGTCGGTGAAGAAGACCTCGGCGAACTCGGCCCTACCCCCGAGGTGCCGCAGCGGCCGCACGTCGACGCCAGGCAGGTCGAGATCGATGATCACGACCGAGATGCCCTTGTGCTTGGGTACGTCGGGATCGGTGCGGACGTAGCAGAAGCACTTGGACGCGACCATGGCGTA
>DHIQ01000032.1:0-11374 GCA_002403895.1 Candidatus Neomicrothrix sp. UBA4742 | reverse complement strand
TCCGAGCCCGCGTTGGGCTCGGACATGCCGACGCACCACACCGTGTCGCCGCGGATGGCGGCCGGCGCCATGGCCCGCTGGTCGTCGTCGCCGAACTCGAGCAGCGATGGGCCGACGATGGCGTAGCCCCCGAAGTGCACCGACCGAGGGATGCCCAGCCGGGCCATCTCCTCAAGGTAGATGAGGGTCTGGATGGGGGTGGCAAGCCGCCCACCGAGCTCCGGTGGGTAGGAGGGGATCATCCACCCGTGGTCGAACAGCGTGGCCTGCCAACGCCGAGCCCAGTCGGGGATCACCATGATCCCATCGGCGTCGGCATCGGCGTCGTCGCCGATCCAGTCCCGTCCCCGGCGTGCCTCGGGAGGGGCGTGCTCGTCCACGAACGCCAGCAGCTCGGCCCGGAACACCTCGTCGGCCGGGTCGAACCCGAGCTTCACCGTGTCACCCGCATCTGCTCGGGCCCGACGTCGTCACTCCCACGCCGCTGCAGGGTAGGGGTCGCGTCCGGTCGGAGGCGGCCCGAAGAAGAACGGGGGCACCGATCCGTCGGTCGGGCCGAGGATGGCGTCGCGCAGTGCGGCGACCGAGTCGAGGGTCCACGGTTTGTCGTCGGTGACCTCGGTGAGGGGGCGCCAGCCCTCGAGCAACTGCAGCTGACCTCCCTGGACCTTGACCACCTGGCCCGAGACGCCCGCGGCCAGGTCCGACCCCAGCCAACAGGCCACCGCGGCGACGTTGGCCGGGTCGAATCGGTCGAACCCCGACTCATCGGGCTTCATGTAGTCGCCGGCGACCGCCTCGGTGAGCCGGGTGCGGGCCACGGGGGCGATGGCGTTGACTCGCACCCCGATGCGCTCGAGCTCTCGGGCGAGCACCAGGGTGAGCGCGGCGATGCCGGCCTTGGCCGCCGCGTAGTTGGCTTGCCCGGCGTTGCCGTACAGGCCTGACTCGCTGGCGGTGTTGACAATGGCCGCCGCGGCCGGCTCCCCCGTTTCCTTCGACCGGGCCCGCCACCACGCCGCAGCGTGGCGCGCCACCCCGAAATGGCCCTTGAGGTGGACGGCGATGACCGAGTCCCACTCCTCCTCGGTCATGTTGAAGCTGAGCCGGTCGCGCAAGATGCCGGCGTTGTTGATCACCACGTCGAGGCCACCGAAGTGCTCGACCGCCTGATTCACCAGCGCCTCGCTGCCGGTCCAGGTGGCGATGTCGTCGGTGTTCGCCACCGCTTGGCCGCCACCCGACGTGATCTCGTCGACGACCTGCTGGGCCGGACCGGCGTCTCCGCCGGCCCCGTCCGCTCCCCCGCCCAGGTCGTTGACCACGACCCGGGCGCCTTCGGCGCCGAGTAGCAACGCCTCCTCCCGGCCGATGCCTCGACCGGCCCCGGTCACCACGGCCACCTTCCCGTCGAACACCCCCACGGTGTCTCCCCTTCAGGTTCGCACTCGTCACGTCCACCGGCGGCAGCTTCGCCGTCGGCTATCCCGTCCACAGGGTGGACCGTCGAACTCGACCTGACACGCATGTCAGGTTCTTCCGGCGCACACTACGCTGAGCACCCGGGGTGAGCAACGAGCATGAGGAGGGACGATGGCCGATGAGCGCGACGTCGACGAGCTGATCCGCTACGAGTTGACCGGGGGCATCGCTCGGCTCACCATCGACCGCCCCGACGGCGGCAATGCTCTCACCGCCACCATGCGCGACCGGCTGGCCGAGCGCTTCGCCGAGATCTCCGGGGACCTGCGGGTCCGCGCCGTCGTGCTCCGGGGCGCCGGTGACCGCCACTTCTGCACCGGCGCCGCGCTGGGCGGGCCCCAGCGGCCCTCAGCCCCGAGACCCGAGGGCGCACCGGACCGGGCGGGTGGGGACGCGGCCCGCCTCATCCGCACCGGCTGGCAGCGCCTGGTGTCCTCGGTGCTCGACTGCGAGCGGCCGGTCATCGCTGCGGTCAACGGCACCGCCGCCGGGGGTGGCGCGCAGCTGGCCCTCGCCTGCGATCTGGTGGTGATGGCCGACACGGCCAAGTTCATCGAGGTGTTCGTGCGGCGGGGCATCATGGCCGACGCCGGTGGCTGTTACCTCCTGCCTCGGCTCGTGGGGCTGCACCGGGCCAAGGAGCTGCTGATGCTCGGGCGCGACTGCCGAGCCGACGAAGCCGATCGCATCGGTCTCGTCAACCGCGTGGTGCCGGCCGCCGACCTCGACGCATCGGTCGACGAATTGGCCGTCGCCTTCCTGTCCCTGCCGACCCGGGCGATCGCCATGACCAAGCGGCTGGCCAACCGCAGTTTCGAGTCGAGCCGCGACCAGAGCTTCGACGACGAGGCGTACTTCCAGGAGCTCGTGGTGGCCACGCAGGACGCGGCGGAGGGCATGCAGGCCTTCACCGAGCGCCGCGACCCCGTGTTCCGCGGCTGGTAGCTGGGGTAGGCAGTGGGCGATGCCATGCAGTCCGAGGGTGTGAAGTTCGGGGGCGTGATCGGGCGGTACCGGGCCGACGCCGAGGCGTGGTGGCCGCCAAGGGTGCGCCCGCCCGCCGGCGCTCCCAACGTGGTGGTGGTGGTGCTCGACGACGTCGGCTTCGCCCAGCTCGGCTGCTTCGGGTCCGATCTGGCCACCCCCCGCCTCGACGCCCTGGCTGCCGGAGGCCTGCGCTACTCGAACTTCCACACCACCGCGCTCTGCTCGCCCACCCGCGCCTGCCTGCTCACCGGCCGAAACCACCACTCGGTCGGCATGGGGCGCATCACCGACCTGGCCACCGGGTTCCCGGGCTATGACGCCCGCATCCCCCGCTCGGCGGGGATGCTGCCCGAAATGTTGGTGCCCCAGGGCTACGCGGCCTACGCCGTCGGCAAGTGGCACCTGACCCCAGAGGAGGACATGCACCTCGGTGCGTCGCGGTCGACCTGGCCGTTGGGCCGCGGCTTCGAGCGCTTCTACGGCTTCTTCTCCGGTGAGACCAACCAGTTCGAGCCGGCCTTGACCTACGACAACCACCGGGTGGCTCCCCCGCGCTCGGCCGAGGACGGCTACCACCTGAGCGAGGACCTCGCCGACCGGGCCATCGAGTTCGTCGCCGACCTGCGCCACGTCGAGCCCACCCAGCCGTTCCTGCTCTACCTCGCGATGGGCGCCTGCCACTCCCCCCACCAGGCACCCCGGCCCTGGATCGATCGCTACCGGGGCCGCTTCGACCGGGGCTGGGACGTCTGGCGAGCTGAGACGTTCGAGCGCCAGCTCCGCGACGGGCTGTTGCCCGAGAGCGTGGAGCTCTCGCCCCGCCCCGACTGGGTGCCGCCCTGGGACGCGCTCGGCCCGGACGAGCGGCGGTTGTACGCCCGTTACATGGAGTGCTTCGCCGCCATGTTGTCCCACGCCGACACCCAGATCGGTCGCGTGCTCGACTTCCTGGCCGAGCTGGGAGAGCTCGATGACACGCTCGTGATGGTGCTGTCCGACAACGGGGCGTCGAGTGAGGGCGGCCCCACCGGCTCGATCAACGATGCCCGCCCGTGGAACCTGGCCGAACGCCCGGTGGCCGAGGCCCTGGAGCGCATCGACGAGATCGGTGGCCCGCAGATCCACAACAACTATCCGTGGGGGTGGACCGTCGCCGGCAACACCCCGTTCCGGCGGTGGAAGCGCGAAGTGCACGAGGGCGGCGTGTGCGACCCACTCATCGTCCACTGGCCCGCCGGGCTGGCGGCGCGGGGTGAGGTCCGCCGCCAGTACGTCCACGCCATCGACCTGCTACCCACCATCCTCGACGCCGTGGGGTTGGCGCCACCGACCGAGCTCGCCGGCGTCACCCAGCTGCCGATCGAGGGCGTCAGCATCCGCTCGACGTTCGCCTCGGTCGACGCGCCCGAGGTCCGCGCCACGCAGTACTTCGAGATGTTCGGGTGCCGGGCGCTCTACCACGAGGGCTGGAAGGCGGTCACGCACGTCTCGATGCTCGACGGTGAGACGGCTTCCGATGCCGACCGGTGGGAGCTCTATGAGGTGCGGGTCGATCCGGCCGAGTGCCACAACCGGGCTGACGCCGAGCCCGAGCGGTTGCAGGCGATGGTCGATCGGTGGTGGGTGGAGGCCGAGCGGTACCAGGTGCTTCCGGTCGACTCGAGCCCGTTCTTCGAGGCGATCGCTCGTGAGCCGGTCACCCCGCCACGAGGTCGCTACCGGTACTGGCCCGGTACCGGTCCCGTCGACGAGGCAGCCGCCGTCAACGTGCGGTGCCGCACCCACCGGGTCGTGGCCGAGGTCGACATCCCCGACGCAGGAGCCGAAGGAGTGCTCGTGAGTCAGGGATCGGGCCACGGCGGCTGGGTACTGTGGCTGGCCGACGGGCGGCTCAGCTACGCCCACAACTTCGTCGCCCTGGAGGAATCCCGCGTCGTGTCCGACGTGGCGGTGCCCGCCGGTCGTCACGATCTCGAGGTCCGCTACGAGCACGGCCCCGGATCGGGAGGCGTGGCCACGTTGCTGGTCGACGGTGCGGCCGCCGGTTCGGTGGAGGTGCCCCGCTTCACGATCACCCGATGGTCGATCTGCGGCGACGGGCTCACGGTGGGGTACTCGATGGCCCTCCCGGTCGTGGCCGACTACGCGTCGCCGTTCCCATTCACCGGCACGCTGCATCGCGTCGTCGTCGACGTCGAGGGCGAAACGGTCCTCGACCTCCGCGCCCAGGTTGAGCAAGCGATGCGGGCCCAGTGACCGACCTGGCCAACATCGCCGGCGTGCTCGACGGCCCGGCCGACGGTGAGCCCCAGCGGCCCGCGCTCATCTTCGACGAGGTACCGAGGAGTTCCTTCGGCGACCTGCGGGAAGCGACGATGTGGTGGGCCGCGACGCTCGCCGGGCGCGGTGTCGGCCCGGGCATGCGCGTGGCGCTGGCCGACTGGGGCGGCGTCCGAGCCACCGCTGCGACCCTCGCCGCCGCCCACCTCGGGGCCGCCACCGCCCAGATGAACCCCCTGCTCACGAGCGGGGAGCTGGCCCAGCTCGTCACCTCGTCCGGCTGCTCGTCGGTCGCCGTCGCCGGCGGCGAGGCCTCGGCCGCGCTCAGCGAGGCCCTCGGCGGGGACGCACTCGTGCTCCAGCAGCCAGAGGCGTCGCCGGGCGAGACCCCCGCTCGGGCGCCGGGCGGCGGGGCGGAGGCCTTGGTGCTGTTCACGAGCGGCACGACCGGGCTGCCCAAAGCTGTCCCCATCAGCCACCGGGCCGTCGCCGCCCGGATCCGCGCTTACCGCGGCCCGTTCGAGACCGGCCGCCGACCCAGCGTGACGATCATGTGCGTCCCGTCGTTCCACGTTGGGGGCATCCTCGGTCTGCTGCTCAACCTCTACGGCGGCGACACCACGGTCATTCAACCCCGGTTCGATGCCGGTCGGTGGCTGGCCCTGGTCGAGCGCCACCGGGTCAGCTCCGCGTTCCTGGTGCCGACCATGCTCGCCCGCATCCTCGACCACCCCGACCTCGGGACGACCGACGTGTCGTCGATCAAGATGATCTCCTACGGGGCGGCCGCGGCACCCACCGAGCTCATCGCCAGGGCCATGGAGCAGTGGCCCGACGCCGGGTTCGCCAACGTCTTCGGCCAGACCGAGACGCTTGGTGCCTACACGACCCTCTCCCCGGCCGACCACCGCGACCCGCGCCGTCTCGGCTCGGTCGGGCGCCCGCTCCCGGGTGTCGAGATCCGTATCGTCGATCCGACCACCGGGACCGATGCGGCCACCAGGGACGTCGGTGAGATCTGGGTCCGGTCGACCCAGAACGTGAGGGCGCCCGACGACGGGGGCGACGGCGACGCCGGCGCGGCGAAGGGGTGGCTCCAAACGGGCGACCTCGCCCGCCGAGACGCCGACGGCTTCGTCTACCCGGTCGGACGGCGATCCGATGTCGTCAACCGGGGGGGCGAGAAGTTCCCGCCGTCCGAGGTGGCCGACGTGTTGCGCGCCCACCCGGCCGTCGCCGATGTGGCCGTCACCGGCCTGCCCGACGCCGAGATGGGCGAGCGGGTCGGCGCGGCCATTGTGCTCCGACCGGGCGCCAGGCGACCCACGGCTGACGGGCTCCGATCCTGGTGCCGGGGCCGGCTGGCGCCGTTCAAGCTCCCCGAGGTCGTGGTGTTCGTCGACGCGCTGCCGGCCAACGAGCTGGGCAAGCTCCCCCGATCGGTGCTGGTCGAGCTCATCTCGTCCAAGACCACGGCCGAGGCGGGTCGGGCCGAGAGCCCGTGAGCGCGGCCACCGGTCGCCCCGTGCCCGACCCATCCGCCATCGGGCAAGCTGGTGGCGTGCCCAGCCAGAAGCCGACCCGGCCACTCGCCTTCCTGGCGCCGATGCCGTCCGAGTTCCGTCCGCTGCAGCGCACGCTCTCGCTCCGCCGTATCTCCGATGGGGACCCGCCGATCTACACCGGCACGTTCGCGGGGCGCTACGTCGTCGCCTCGTTGACCGGCATCGGCACCACCCGGGCGGCACGGCGGACCGAGCAGCTCCTCGACCGCTACGACGTCGAGCATCTGGTCGTGATCGGAGTAGCCGGCGGGATGGGGATCGGGGTCAAAGTGGGCGACGTCGTCATCCCCGAGGTCGTGATCGACTACGCCGACGGAGCCACGTTCCGACCGAGCCCGGGCGAGGCCACGCCGGCCAGCGGCAGGCTGATCACCAGCGGCGACTTCATCACCGACACTGAGGTGTTGGGCCGGCTCCGGACCGAGGGCGCCACGGCCATCGACATGGAGACGGCGGCGATCGCCCGGGTGTGCCAGGACCACGGGTGCGAGTGGTCCGTCTTCCGCGGGATCAGCGACGATGCCTTCGACCCTGCGGTCGACGATGCAATCCTCGGCCTGGCCCGACCCGACGGCTCGCCCAACCTGGCCGCCGTGACCCGTTTCGTGGCGGGCAACCCGATGCGGGTGCGGCTGCTGGCCCGGCTCGCCCGCGACCTGAAGGTGGCGACGAACGGGTCGGTCGCCGCCGCCCTGCGCGCCTGGGAGGCACGCGATCGAGCCTGACCGTACGGTCGGGCATCCTCTTGCCGCACCGCGGTCCTTGCGCGCCGAGGAGGCACGGCCACAAGCCTGGTGCGGTGGCGGCCCCCAAATCAGCTGCGTTCGAAGCGGACAGGGTGGTTCAGCTCGATGGTGCCATCTGGGCGGAGGCGCGAGACGCCTCGCGACAGGAAATGCTCGCTGCGAGCCGCTTCGCCCGAGGTCAGGACTGGAGCCGCCGGGACGCCCGCCCGTTCGAGCTCGGCCACGAGTTCGTCACGGGCCCAACCAGCAACCGCGTTGCGCACACGACGTCGAAGTTCGGGGCCGTTGGCAGCCCGTTCCGTCACGTTGAGATCGACCAGATCGTGGAGGGCGATCACCTCACACAACGACTTCCAGAAGGGATCCTCGGAGACGATCCCGAGGGTGATGAATCCGTCAGCACATTTGAACGCGCCGTAGCCCGGGAAGCGACTCGCGGGGTCGTCAGTGGACGCCAGGTCGCCGCCGGTCTCGGGAGCTGCCCAGCTGAACAGCACATCGCTCATGCTGACGTCGATGCGTTCGCCGGCGCCGGTTCGTCCGCGAGACACGAGCGCCGCGCAGATGGCCATCGCGGCGTAGGCGCCACCGGCCAAGTCGGCGACGGGGATCCCCGCGCCTGTGATCTCGGGGGCGCGGGCTGCGAGAGCCCCGGACCACGCCTGGTAGTTGAGGTCATGGCCGACAACGGCCGCGAGTGGTCCGTCTTGTCCATAACCGCTGATCGAGCAGTAGACGATCGCTCGGTTGCGGGCGCGCATGTCCTCGTAGCCGACACCGAGTCGGTCGGCGACACCGGGCCTGAAACCCTCGACGGCGACGTCGACGTCAGCCGCGAGCTGCACGACTGACTCGCGGCCGGCCGGGTCCTTCAGGTCGACCTCGATCACCTGCTTGCGACTGTTCAGTGAGTCGTAGAGCGTCGGGAACACCAGCATCGGGTCGCCACCGGGCGGCTCGATCTTGGTGACCTCCGCGCCGAGCTCGGCGAGGAGCTGTGTGGCGAATGGTACGGGCCTCCAGATGCCCAGATCGAGCACTCGCACCCCGTGGAGAACTCCTCGAGTCGGCACAGCGAGAGTCTTGCCCAGCTGACGGAGATGGCGTCATCGTGCCGTACGAAGTCGGTCCGAACTGTGTCGACCGCCCGACAACCCCCTTGACAAAACCCACAGCTGTTACTCGCCTCGGTACCGGGATCCACCTGTGGACAGGGTGCCGAAGTGCGCCGCCCTCGAAGCAACGAAGCCCTAGGGAACCGACCGCTCGGGCGAATCGTCGGATAGTCAACAAGAGCTCGAGGGGGACGATGGTGCTTCGACGCAGGTCGGTTCTGATGGTGGCGTTGGTGCTGGTCGCGGCGGCGGGTTGCACGAGCAGTCGCCCGGCGTCCAACGCGAGCGACACCGCCGAGACCTCGGTCCCTCCGACAAGCCAACCGCCGCAGCCGATCGTGGGCTGGGCCGCGGGACCACTCGCCCCGCCGCTCGAGGCCGACGACAACGCCCTGATCGTGCTCGCCGGCGACCCACCATCCGACGTCTCCCAGGACCAGGCCCTCGCCGTGGCTCAGCACGTGGTCGGCGACGCGGTTGGGGGCCTTTCCATGGCGAGGACCTTCGCGGGTGTGGCCACTCTCTCGCCCCAACTGGTGCAGATCGGTCCCGGCGTCCCTGACATCACGAACGCCGCTGCGTGGGTCATCGCCTACCGCAACCGGGCCCCCGTCGCCTGCCCGTCGATGACGTCCACCTCAATACCGTCAACAGCGTCCGACCTCGACGCCGTGATCATCACCGGCCCCGGGCCGGACCAGGTGACCGTCTACCACGGCACCGGAACTGGCCCCTGTATCCCGTCAACTTCTCCGGTTGCGCTCTCGGCAACGCGCCCGTAGGCAGCGGAGCCGCCCCACTGCAGTGGGTATCCGGCAGTACATCGCGCCTCGACGTCGAGCTCGGCCTGGGGAGAAGTGAGCGGTACACGCCGCGTGGTGGCGCGGGTCTCGGCTAGTAGAAGCCTGAGACAGCGACAACGATCCCGTCTTGAACTACGACATCGATCCGATTGCCGACCCGGACGGAGGTGAAGGGGATGGAGACCCCATCCCGTTCGATCACCCGGAGGGTCCAGCCGGACTGCTCGGCGACCCGTTTGGCTTCGGCTTCGGTGAAGCCGACTAGGGCGAACTGGAAGGCGTTCTGGTCGTTCGCGCCCGGGGCGGTCGGGGCTGGCAGGGTCACGCTGGTGCGGTTCACGATCAGCCCGAAGATCGTGGTCGAGAGACCACATCGGCGAACAAGGCCCTCCTGGACGATCCTGGCGCTGTGAGTTTCGACAGGCGTCAGAGGCCTGAGGGGCGCCGCCAGCAGCCCGGCGGCGTCGTGGAGGGCCTGTTGGAGTCCCGGGTCGGGTGCGGCTTCGGTGAGCGCGGCGTAGTCGGCGTCGAAGTTCGGGACCGACACGCTGTTGCCGGTGATGGTCTCGTGTTGGTGGTCACTCTGGATCTGCTGGGCGGCCTCACAGAACGAGAGCGGGACGGTATCGGTCGAGTTGGCCGTGACCCCGGTGGTCGTGTCGCGGTTCACCAGGACCCAGGCCGCGCCACCGGCGACGATCACCGCTGACACGGCAGCGACCAGGGCGACGCGCCGCGCACGCGCCCGGCGGTGGCGGGCGGCCCCTTCGAGGACTGCCCGCTTGCGGTGCGGGTCGGGTGAAGGCGGGTTGGGGTCGTCCAGGTGCTCGAACATCACTCGACCTCCTCAGGTCGCCGCACACTGATACGGAGCGCAGCTAGACCACGCGACGCGTGGGTCTTCACGGAGCCGACCGAGCAACCCAGCGCTGTCGCGGTGTCGTGTTCGCTGAAGTCGCCCAGGTATCGGAGGATCACGACCTGACGCTGACACTTCGGCAACACCCGTAGCGCTTGGACGAGGTCGTCACGGTCCTCCACCCCGCCAGCCGAGTCACCCCGGCCACCCAAGTGGTCGACGCCCACCTGAGCTTCGTTCCCGAGGTGACGGGTCCTGCGCCGCCACACGTCGATGGCTCGTTGGCCTGCGACTCGCGCCGTGAACGGTCTCGCGTAGGTCCGGACCCGCTTCCAGTGAACACCCACACGCTCCAGAGCATCCTGGGCGACGTCCTCAGCGTCCTCGCGGACTCCGAGCACTCGGAAGGCGACCCGATAGGCGACCGTCCACAGATCCTCGAACTCGTCATCGAAGCTCGCCAAGGAACCCTCGCTGTTCGCCGTCATCGTCAGCATCTCACCCCTCTACCGAACGACGGTCGCGATCGGTTGACACGCGACCCGACGAACCCCATCGCCGGCTCGACCGAATCCGCGCGCCAGGATCTGCCTCATCCACCGGCGCCGGCTTGGAGTGAAGACGATCTTCAACTCCCGATTCCCGCCCGAGCGAGTAACAACCGGCAAAGTGCGCCGCATCGCTGGCGAGGTCGGGCTGGGGACAACTGAGCGATACACGCCGCATTGGTGCCGCAAGGTACCTTCTGAGGGTGGACGAATCCGGTGAGGCCGAGGTGGGCGGCGAGGGGTCCCCGCCGCACCATGAGGTTGTTGTTCAAGCACCGGGGCCGGTCCCCGCCGATCGGTCTGCGGGTCGGCTTTCACTGGCTGCACGTCGGCTTTACTGGCGGGCGTCGCTCGACCCGGAGCTGCGAAACGTCAGGTGGCTTGGCAGCGTCCTCGTAGGTCTGGTGCTGGGCGCGGTCGTGGTTGTCCTGCGTCAGGTGCCGCCAGCCGCCGGCGTCCTGACGGCGCTGCTAGGGGCTTGGGTGCTCTTCGGCATTCTCACCGCCGTGGTCTATTCAGCGCCTCAGAAAGACCGACAGGCAGGCAGCGAGATGGCCCATCGGCGGCTTCGGGAGCTACGGGACGGCTTGCCTCGGTCGACCGGGGCGCGTGGACCCCGCCCACGACGCACCACAGCGAGCTACCTACTGGCAGGGCTCCAGTTGGTTCTCGCTATTGCGTTACTTTCCGTATGGCTGCGACCAAGCTGGTTCCCCCTGAACGGGGTACTCTGGTTTGTCCTACTGGTTGCGAACGGTCTCGCGTTCTGGGCGCACCAACGGACCCGCTACCGCAGCTAGGCGGCTGAGTGACATCGCCAGCGCCCCGACGCGCAGCGAGATACTCCCGGCAGATGTCATCGCCTCAACGGCGAGGTGGGGCTGTGGAGAACTGCGCAGAGTTCGTCGCCTGCTGGTTGAGATCGTGTAGCCCAGATGGTCGGCGTCGTATTGGTGGTCAGACACCTGGCTTCTGTGCGAGGAACGCGT
>DHIQ01000068.1:21729-21869 GCA_002403895.1 Candidatus Neomicrothrix sp. UBA4742 | reverse complement strand
CGGTTGAGCGCGTAGAGGTGCATCAAGGCGTCGAGCTCGTGGTCGACGGCGGCCGCCGCCTGCCCACCATTGCGGGGTGGCGCCGGAGCTCCGTGTGGAAGCCGGGGTCGGGCAACACGATGCCGATGTTGGTGAGCGCC
>DHIQ01000068.1:17549-21459 GCA_002403895.1 Candidatus Neomicrothrix sp. UBA4742 | reverse complement strand
CGTCGGGCAGGACGATGCCGATGTTGGTGAGCGCCGGTTCGGCCAGCACGCCGGCCACATCTCCCGTCGCCAGCTCCCGTTCGAGAGCCTCAAGGTCGTTGAACGCCCCGGTGTCGCCCAAGCACAGGTCGATGTAGTCCAGGCCGTCGACATCGGTGACGCGGGCGCCCTGGGCTTCGGCCACGAACACCGGAAACGGGCCGGGCCACCGGTTCATCCAGTTCATGGGGACGCATGCTACGCAGGCGCCCCTCGCTGACGAGTGTGCCGATCAGCTCGGCGTTGCCGCCCCGGCCATACCCCCGGGCTCAGGAGCATTGAACGCCCCCGCCGCCGCAGCCGTCTCGGCTTCGGCGGAACGCAAGGTGCCCGCCCGGGTGAAGTAGATCGACGCCACCCGGTCCACCGACTCGCGGTCGAGGATCAGCGGTGTGTTGTTGTACTCGCACACGGCTTTGAGGATCTTGCACACCTCCTTGGGGAGGTAGGGACGGAGGTCGCCGTCGCCCAGGTCACGGCTGACCTGGCGCAGATGCTCCTCAGCACCAGGAACGATGGTGATGCCGTGACCGTGGGCGGCGAGACGCAGCACGGTGTCGAATTCGGCGTCGCTGATCGACGACACGAGGATCTTGTTCTGGATGCGCCGGTAGAAGGCCTCGTCGCCCAGGCTGGCCGGGTCGAGGTTGGTGGAGAAGACCACCTTCACGTCGAAGGGGATCTCGAAGCGGACCCCGTAGCTCAGTGAGAGGTAGTCGACCCGACGGTCGAGTGGCACGATCCAGCGGTTGAGCAGGGCCTCCGGTTGGACGGTCTGGCGGCCGAAGTCGTCGATCACAAGCAGTCCGTTGTTGGCCTGCATCTGGATTGGTGCCAGGTAGACGCCGTTACTGGCCTCGTAGGTGAGGTCCATCATCGATGGGGTCAACTCACCACCGACTACCACGCTGGGGCGATGGCAAAGCACCCAGCGCGGGTCGAGCTCGCGGGGCTGGGGCGATACCGGCACGTGGATCACCGGGTCGAAGACCGTGATGATCTGGCTGTCGACCTCGACGGTGCGAGGGACCAGCACGGGGTCGCTGTAGGTGCGGATGAGGCGTTCGGCGACGCTCGTCTTGCCGGTGCCGGGAGGTCCGTAGAGGAACATGGCCCCTTCGGTCAACAGAGCGGGGCCCAGCTCGTCGATCAGGCGGTCGCTGACGACAAGGTCGCCGAAGGCGGCGCGCATGCTCTCGTGGGTCACCGGCGGCGGGGCCTGTTGGGCCTTGATCATGGCGTTGTAGTCGCGGTCGCTGATCGGCGCCGAGCCGGCATAGCGGCACAGGCCCATGCGCTCACGGGCGCTGTCCCGTCCTAGTTCGGTCAGCTCGAAGATGTAGTCACGGCCGTTGAGGCCCAGCAGATCGATGAGACGCAGGTCGCGGAGTTCCTCGATGACGCTGGTCATCACCGCCAGGCTGAGGTTGAGCCCCTCACTCAGGCGGACGGTGGAGGTCCGGCCCTCGAACAGGGCGCGACGCAGCGCCAGGTCCTGAACGAGAGCGGGCGGGATGCCGAGCTCCGCGATCGTGCGAGGTGCCCGTGGCCAGCCGTCGTAATCCATGCCGGTGGTGCCTTCCGTGCTGAGGTGCGGGATCGAACCCCAACCCATCGGCTGGAAACCCCCGGCTCTTGAGTCAAACGGCCTACGCGCAATGCCCCTCAGAGGGGCGCTGGACGTCCCCCAAAGGGCGGTTCAGAGGGTCGGATCCCTATAGATCTGGCAGACCCAGGGCGAGGTTGGCCTCTTCGAGGCCGCCGTCGACCTCGAGCACCTTGCCAGTCACCCACGAGGCAGCCGGGGAGGCCAGAAAGATCGCCGCCAGAGCAATGTCGTCGGGCTCTCCGAGGCGCCGCAGCGGGGTGCGGCTCACCATCTCGGCGTGGATCTCCTCGTTGTCCAGCACCGTTTCGAGGGCGGAGGTAGCGGTGGAACCGACGGCGATGGCGTTCACCCGCACTTTCGGCGCGAGGTCCGCGGCCAACAGCCGGGTCATGTGCGTCATGGCCGCCTTGGCTGTGCCGTAGGCGACGAAGCCCCTGTCCCGGAGGCGGCCGATGGCAGAGGAGATGTTCACCACTGCGCCGCGACGTTCGAGGAGGTGGGGTGCCGCCGAGCGGGTGAGTTCGAAGGCGGTCGTCACGTTGAAGTGGAAGGAGCGCTCGAGGAAGCCGGGCGTGGTGTCGAGCAGGGGGCGCGGCGGCGTCCCTCCCGCATTGTTGATGACGACGTCGATCCCACCGAACTCGTCGACGGTCAGACCCACCAGCTCCCTCAACCGCTCGAGATCGTTGACGTCGGACGGCACCACCAGCGCTCGTCGCCCCGCGGCGCGCACATCAGCGGCCACCGACTCGAGCTGATCCAGCGACCGGGCGGTGAGGGCCACGTCAGCTCCAGCCTCGGCGGCGGCCCGCGCGCAGGCGGCCCCGATGCCGCGCCCCGCGCCGGTCACGATCACGACCTTGTCGGTGAGGGAGAAACGTTCGAGCATGGAGTCAATCTTGCACACCGTGTCGGGAGCCGAGCGGCCCTTGCCGCCCAAGACCAAGCCCGGGGCGGCTCGCGGGGCCGGCACTTCTCTATGATCCTGAGGGTGGATGCGCTCTGTGGACCTGTGGCCGTCGCCGCCACCGTGCTGAGCCTGGGAGGCTTGGCCAAGCTGGTGCGGCCCGTCCCGACCTCAGGGGCGTTGCGCGCCCTGCACCTCCCGGGCCCGCTACGTGGGGTGCAGGCCCTGGGCCTGGGCGAGCTGATCCTGGGGCTGGCAGCCATCTTCACCGGCGCGTCGCTGCTGCTCGGGATGGTGGGGTTCGCCTACATCGCCTTCGCTGGCTTCGTGGTGGCGGCGTCGCGGGCCGGCACCGACATCCAGTCATGTGGGTGCTTTGGCACGATCGACACGCCGCCGTCGCTGGTCCACGTGGTCATCAACCTCCTGTTCGCCGCGGTCGTCGGCACTGCCGCCGTCGTCGGCGTGCCCGCCCTGGGGACATTGCTCGCCGACCAACCGGCCGCCGGACTGCCGTTCCTGCTGCTGGGAGCAGTAACGGTGTACCTCGTCTACCTCGCTCTGGCCGTGCTCCCGCTGGCGCTGTCGTCGGGCACCAGCCCCGCCCGCCCGCCGGGTGGAGCCGTGCCGTGAGCCGCTGGCTCCAGGAACAGACGACCCAGCTGCTGGGGGCCCGCACGAGCCGCCGCGGCTTCCTGGCCCGCACGGCCGTGGTGGGGTCGGCTCTGGCCACCAACCCGCTTGACTACGTCCTGAAGCCGACTTCGGCTTACGCCGCCACCTGCCAGTGTCGGAACCAGCCGTGCGTCTGCGGCACCGCCTGCTGCGATGGCTATACCGATTTCTGTTGCACGCTGAACGGGCTCAACACCTGCCCCAGCGGGACGATTCCGGGTGGGTGGTGGCAGGCCGACGGGTCAGGGTTCTGCGGCGGGCCGCGGTACTACATCGACTGCAACGTCGCCCCCGGCTTCAATCCCTGTTCGTGCAAGTGCGCCCTCGACGACTGCAACCACCGGGTCACGTGCTGCACCCAATTCCGCTACGGCCAGTGCCATCAGGAGATCCCCCAGGTGGGGGCGATCATGTGCCGCGTGGTGACGTGCACCCCACCGTGGTTGTTCGACCCGACCTGCACCACCGACGTGCTGGTGGACAACAACACCCTGTTCCACGACGCAGCCTGTCTGCATCAGAGCCCCCCTCCTCCGCCTCCGCCTCCTCCTCCGCCTACGCCCCGTCGCACCGGCACGCTGTTGGCGGGCGGATGGTTCCTGCGCAAGACGGTCACCAGCGGGGTCGCCGACATCCAGCTGGGTTACGGGAACCCGGGTGACGTGCCGGTGGTGGGGGAC
>DHIQ01000068.1:17198-17342 GCA_002403895.1 Candidatus Neomicrothrix sp. UBA4742 | reverse complement strand
GTGGGGGACTGGAACGGGGACGGCGTGGACGGGATCGGAGTGTTCCGCAACGGCGTCTGGTACCTGCGCAACACGCTGACCAGCGGAGCCGCCGATCTGGTGGTGGGTTACGGCAACCCCGGTGACGTGCCGGTGGTGGGGGAC
>DHIQ01000068.1:8178-16937 GCA_002403895.1 Candidatus Neomicrothrix sp. UBA4742 | reverse complement strand
GGTGGGGGACTGGAACGGGGACGGTGTGGACGGGATTGGAGTGTTCCGCAACGGCGTCTGGTTCCTGCGCAACACGCTGACCACCGGGACCGCCGAGATCCATCTTTCGTTCGGCGACCCGGGGGACCATCCGATCGCCGGTCGGTGGTCCGCGTCGGCGACGATCGACACGCCCGGCGTGGTGCGCAACGGCGTCTGGTACCTGCGCAACAGCCTCACCAGCGGCGTCGCCGATCTGGTGGTGAGCTATGGGAACCCGGGTGATGTGCCGGTGGTGGGGGACTGGAACGGGGACGGCATCGACACCCCCGGCGTGGTGCGGGGCACGACCTGGTACCTGCGCAACGCGAACAGCAGCGGTGTGGCCGACGTGACCCTCACCTATGGCGAGCCCGATGATCTCCCGTTCGCCGGCCGGTGGGTGGTGGGCCATTCCGCCCCCGGCGTGGGTCGCTGACGTGGTCGCGCTCATCGTCTTGTTGACCATGGCCGTGGGGTTCCTCGGCCTGCTCGTCGCCGGTCTGTTGCGCAGCCACGCCGAGATCCTGCGCGGGCTGCACGACCTCGGCGTGAACCTGGATCCGGACGCAGTCGAGGGGGGAGGCAGACCCGCACCCTCCCGTCGGCGCTTCGAGACGCAACCCGGGGTGCCCGAACCCCGCGACGCCGACACCGGCGCGTTCGATGTGGCGGGGACCGATCCCTTCGGGGAGGCCGTCACCGTGGCCGTGGTCGGAACCGAACACTTCACCCTGCTCGCCTTCCTCTCCAGCACCTGTCTCACCTGTCGAGGGTTCTGGGAGGCGTTGGGGGCCCGCGGGTTCGACGTCCCCGCCGGCGCCCGGCCGGTCATCGTGACCAAGGGCATCGAGGCCGAGAGCGAATCTGCGCTCCGCAAGCTGGCCCCCCGGGGCATTACCACCGTTCTTTCCAGCGAGGCCTGGCGGGACTACGGAGTGCCGGTGGCGCCGTACTTCGTTCTGGTGGATGGCGTCACCCAACGGATCATCGGTGAAGGGGCGGCCACCAGCTGGGACCAGGTCCGCAACCTCATGGAGCAGTCGCTGGCCGACGCCGGTCTGGCCGCCGAGCGGGGTCGGCGGGTGGCAGGCGGTCCCCGGGCGGAGGCTGCCCGACACGGCGGGGCTGCGCGCCAGGCGCGCATCGACGCCGAACTCCGCGCCGCTGGCATCGAGTCCGATGACCCGAGCTTGTTCCTGCCCCAGAACCCTGGGGCCCAACCCGGTGGATCGTGAACGTCGTCGCCCTGGTCGCCGGGTTGGTCACCGCCGTCGTCGGAGCCATCCGCTCGACCTGGTCACCCTGAGGTGAGTCGATGCTCGCCAGCATCACCCCGCTCGGTGAGCGGGGACGGAACAACCGATTCGCCTCCACAGCTACCGCCTACGTCGTGGGTGCTGCGCTCGGCGGGCTCACACTCGGAGCGCTGGCGGGCGGGCTGGGGTGGCTCCTGGGTCCCTCGGGTCCGCTCTCGGTGGTCCTGGTAGCGATCGTCGCCCTCGCCGCGGTGGCGGCTGACCTCTCCCTGGGGGGGTTGCGACTTCTCACCGTCCGTCGCCAGGTCAACGAGGACTGGCTGACCGCCTACCGCGGGTGGGTGTACGGCCTGGGGTTCGGCTTCCAGCTGGGCCTCGGCGTGGTCACCATCGTCACCACGGCCGCCGTGTACGCCGCGGTGGCCGACGCGGTGCTCACCGGGTCGGTTCTCGGCGGGGTGCTGATCGGTCTCACCTTCGGGCTCGTGCGTGGCCTCATGGTCTTCCTCGGGGTCCGCGTCCACCGGCCAGAACAGCTCACGCGGATGCACCGGGCGTTCGCCACCCGCGCCCGCGCCGCTTCACATTTGACCGTCGTGGTCGAGGCGCTGATCGTCTGCGCCGCCGCCACTGTCCTCCTGGGAGCATCATGACCATCCTCGATCAGGCCGGCATCGCCATCGCTCTCCCAGCCGGGTGGGAGGGGCGGATCTACCGCCGAACGGCGGAGGCAGCGGTGGCGACCGTGACCTCGGGGCCGGCGGAACGAACCAACACGGTGATGCACGTCGCCAACTTTCCGTTGGCCCCCGACGTGGCCGACTACGGGGGCGGCGCGGTCGAGACCATGACCAATCGCGATCTGCTGGTGGTGCTGTGCGAGTTCGGTCCGTCAAGCATCGGCCAGGCGCTGTTCGCGAGCCGGGGGGTGCCCCGACTCACCCCCGATGACTTCGGGACGCAGTCGATGCAGCGGGTCATCGAAGGCCAGGGTGGCGCGCAGAAGTTCTTCACCGAGGCCGAACGGGCGTTCTGCCTCTATGTGGTGTTGGGCTCGTACGCCCGCCGGATCCGGACGGTGCCGCTGGTCAACGACGTCATCGGGGCCATCACGATCGCCTGAGGGGCGCTCGGGGGGTTGGTCAGCGGACCCCGAGGAGATCGACGATGAACACCAACGTCTCGCCCCCCTTGATCACCCCGCCGGCGCCTGCTTTGCCATAGCCGAGGTGCGGCGGGATGGTGATCTGGCGTCGTCCGCCGACCTTCATGCCGGCCACGCCCTGGTCCCATCCGGCGATGACCTGGCCGCCGCCCAGGCCGAACGTGAACGAATCGTTGCGATCCCACGACGCATCGAATTGCCTGCGGGTGCTCCAAGCCACGCCCACGTAGTGGACCTCGACGTCGTGGCCCGGGTTGGCTTCGGCGCCATCGCCCGTGACGAGGTCCTCGATGACGAGGTCAGCGGGCGGTGCCTCGCCAGGGGGTACGTAGACGGACGGCTTCTCGGGCTCGGTCATGGCCGGACGTTACTCGGGGGGCCGGACTCAGGGCACCAGCCAGAAGTCCTTTGTCAGTGAAGGTCGAGTGCTATCCGAGGGTGAAGTCAGCGAGATCGGGTTCCCTCGTCCACGTCCAGTAGTCGACCAGACGCCACGGCGACAGGATGTGGATGCGCCCGGAGGAGTTGCGGTACCAGCTGCTCTTGATGGACGGGTGCGACCACACCATCTGGTCCAGGGCTGCCTGCAGTCGCTCGTTGTAGGCGTCGTGGACGTTCTGGCGACATTCGATGGCCGTGCGATCGGCGGTGAGCACTGCGGCGAGGCAGCCCATCACGTAGCGCATCTGGCACTCGGAATGGAAGATGAGGCTGCCGCCGTGGGCCAGGTTGGTTCCCGGCCCATAGAGGCAGAACAGGTTGGGGAATCCGGGCACGGTGATGCCGAGGTAGGCCGTTGGTTCGTCTCCCCACTGCTCGGACAGCACGGCGCCGTCGCGGCCGGTGATCTCCATGGGCCACAGGTAGCGGTTGGCATGGAAGCCGGTGGCGTAGACGATCACATCGACCGGATGCTCCGCTCCGCTGGCGCACACGACGCGGTCGGCGCGGATCTCGGCAATGGGGTCAGTCACCAGGTCGACGTTGTCCCTCGTCAACGCTCCCAGCCAGCTGCCGTTGTCCTGCAGGGTTCGCTTGCCGAGGCACACGTAGTCGGGGATGACCTTGGCCAACAGTTCGGGGTCGTCGCCGATCTGATCGGCCATGTACTGGGTGAATACCTCCCGGGCGGCATCGTTGATGGCGCTCACCGCTCGTTCGGGGTGGGGCCAGTCGGGGTCGAGGGTCATGGCCGCCAGGCCACCGTCGCAGGCCGGCCAGAACAACAAGAAGCGGTACCACCGCCCGTAATAGGGGAGGTGGCGCAGGGCCCAACTCACCCCGTCGCCCACCGCGTCGTGATAGTGGGGATTGGGGAACATCCACGGCGCCGATCGTTGGAACACGGTGAGGTGGTGGACGTCCCCGGCCACAGTGGGCACGATCTGAAAGGCGCTGGCACCCGTGCCGATCACGGCCACCCGCTTGCCCGTGAGGTCGGCCCCGTCTCGCCACTCCGCGGAGTGCATGGCCAGCCCCTCGAACGTCTCCCGCCCGGGGATGTCGGGGAGCTTGGGGCGATTGAGCTGTCCCACCGCGCTGATGACCGCGGCCGCGTCGATGACCTGGAGGCGGCCGTCCGCGTTGCGCACCTCGACGGACCAGCGGTGGGCGGCCTCGTCCCAGCGGGCCGATACGACCTCCGTCTCGAAGCGGATGCGATCGGTGACGGCGTGGGCGGTCATGGTGGAGGCGAAGTAGGTCTGGAGCTCGGCGTGCTGGGAGAAGAACTCGGTCCAGTCGTTGTTGGATTCGAACGAGTAGCAGTAGAAGTGGTTACCGACATCGACCCGACAGCCTGGGTAGCGGTTTTCGAACCAGGTGCCGCCCGGACCGGCGTTCTTCTCGATGACCGTGAACGGGATTCCGGCCTCGTCCAGCTTGATGGCGGCCAGCAGTCCGGACATCCCGCAGCCGATGACCACGACGGGGAAGTCCTGCTTGGCGGCGTCCGCGATGATGTCGCCCCAGCCGAGGTCCCGGGCGTCGTGGCCGTCGAACTCCAGTTCCTCCAACATCATGGGCACGTACTCGTCGGGGATGTCCTGGGCGACGATGAAGCTCATCATCGCCTGGATGGTCTCGGCATCGGGCGGGGCAGGGAGCACGCTGCCGCCGTCGCGGTAGGCGCGGATCACGTCGAGTGCCTGGGCCCGGACTGCGGCCTGGTCCTCCGGGCTCATGAAACCCTGGACCTCGTTGAGGTAGATGCCCACCGGCCGCAACGGGCCGTCGAGCAGGCTGGCGTCGCCACTCATGTGGATCATGGACAACAGCAGGGTGGGGATGCTCAGGTCCTCCAAGGCGGCGGCGATGGTCTCGTCGTCGTCGGTGATCCGCATTCCGGCGTACCTGCTGCGATCGGTCACGGTGGTCGGTCCCTCTCCTTCGTCAATCAGATGGCGGTCGGCCGGAGAAGGGCGTCGGATCCGCCGTCCACGAACAGCACCCCTGGGCCAGCGCAGGAAGGAGACCGTCGAGTATGGCCATCGCCCCGACGATGTAGTTGGCCATGTCGATGATCCACCCCCCGGAATCCGTGATCAGGAAACGCCCAGGATGGGTCACGGTCGATCGGCGGTGCCAGTCGGTGCCGCCGCGAGGGCTCACGGAAAATCGTGCGGGCGGGCGAATTCTGCAATGGGACACTGGGCCATGGTCGACACCAAAGACTGGACGTGGGTACTGCAACGCCCGTGCCCGGAATGTGGCTTCGACGCCAGCGCTCTCGATCGGGTCGACATCGCCGCTGCCACCCGGTCGGTGGCGGAGCGCTTCGCCGAGCTCCTCGCCGCCGGGGACGGGGTGCGTGTTCTCCGAGCCCATGAGCGCGAGCGAGTTCATCGACCAGCTCGGCTGATCCCGGCCCGGCCGGGGCGAGCGCCCACGCGGTCGGGGCAGAGGTCACACTGGGGCCATGGGACGACCGGGGGGTTCGACGCTGACCGGGCATACAGAGTCCCCGGAGACGCCCTCGATCCTGGCGGCCCGGGGACTGTCGTGCCGGTTCGGTGATCTCACCGTGCTCCGCGACCTCGACTTCGACCTGGGGTCGGGTGAGCTCGTGGCGCTCGTCGGTGAGAACGGGGCCGGCAAGTCGACCCTCATCCGCTGCCTCGTCGGCGCGCTGGTGCCCCAGGCCGGCGAGGTCAGCTTCGAGGGCCAACCCCTCGAGGATGTGGCCGACGGTGGGCAGGTCCCCGGTATGGCGGTGGTCTGGCAGAACCTTGCCCTGTGCGACAACCTCGACGCGGTCGCCAATCTGTTCCTCGGCCAGGAGTGGGGTACCCCCCTACTCTCTGATGCCGGCATGTATGCCGAAGCCCGGCGGCTGCTGTCGGACCTGGCCATCGACGTCCCCCACCTGAGCCGCCGGGTGGGCCTGCTCTCTGGCGGGCAGCGCCAGATGATTGCCATCGCCCGGGCGTTCGTGACCCGACCCCGGGTCCTGCTGTTGGACGAGCCGACCGCGGCGCTGGGCGTGACCGAGACGCGACACGTGAACGACCTGCTCCGTCGCCTTCGCCGATCTGGCATCGCCATCCTCCTGGTCTCGCACCGGATGGACCAGGTCTTCGAGCTCGCCGACCGCATCGTGGTGATGCGCCGAGGACGGCTGGTGGCTGATGTGTCCCCGCTCGAGGTCCATCCCGACGACGTGGTCGACCTCATGGCCGGCATCGAAACCGACTCGACCGCCCGCAAGCAGCTGCACCGCCTGCACAGTCTCGTCGACCAGCTGTCCGAGGTGGAACCCTCGGCCTCATTGCCGCTGATCGTGTCGGCCATTGCCAATGCCCTGGGCCAACCGCAAGTGTGCGTCCACCTGCTCGAGCCAGTCGACGAGCAAGGCTCGATCGGCCTGGTGCGACGGGCGGCGGTGAGTCTCCCCGCCCCGATCATGGCCGTGACCGAACAACTCCCGCTCGGCCCAGCGGGCGGTCCCGTGGGCGAGGCGGCCGCGCTGGGGAGGTACGTCATCGTGGATGATCTGCGGGTCCAGCCGGCCACTCCCGGGCTGGCCGACGCGGCGGTGGAGGCGGGGGTGGTGTCGGCCTGGGCGGTACCGGTGCTCGGTGCCGAGGGAGTGCTGGGCGTCGTGTCGGGTTGGTCCCCGGCCCAGGGCCGGCTCCAGAGCGAGCAACTCGAGCTGGTCTCGCTCTACGCCGGCCATGCGGCCGCCGCAATCGAGCGGGAGAGGCTGCTGGCCGAGGTGCGCCGTCGCAATCACATCTTGGAGACGCTCCGCGGTGTCCTCGAAACGCTGGCCGGACCCGAGCAGCTCCGTGGCGGCCTGCAGATGGCGCTCTTGGCGCTCGGCCGAGGTCTGGGCGCCCATGCGGTGGCGCTGTTCGTCCACCTCGACGGCGCGATCGAGTGTCGAGCTGAGGTAGGCCTGGGTGCGTCGCGTGATGGCGCCGAGCTCGCCGCCGTGACCCTGTCAGCCGCGGCCCAGGCGGTGTTGTCGGGGCCGGCCCGACTCGATCGGGCTCGCCCGGTCGGTGCTGATGTCGTGGCGGCGCCCTTCACGGTTCCTGAGGGCCGGGCGGTACTGGCCGCATGGTGGTCTGATGCCACCGCGATCAGTGGCGACTCCCTCGACCTGCTGGACGACGCCGCCCGCTCCGTGCGCCTGGCCATCGAGCGCGAGGCGCTCGAACTGGTCAACCAGGAAGCCCAGGCGCTGAGACGCTCGCAGGCTCACCAGCGGGCGTTCCTCTCGCGGATCAGCCATGAACTGCGAACCCCACTTACCGCGATTCGGGGCTACGCGTCGAGCCTGAACCAACCCGACGTGACGTGGGACGAGCCGGCGCAGCATCGCTTCCTCGATCTCATCGCCACCGAGTCGGCCCGGATGGGACGGCTGGTGGGTGATCTGCTCGACTCCTCGGCCCTCGACGGCGGGGTGCTACGCCTCCAGAGCGACTGGTGTGACCTCGCGCTCGTGATCGAGGCCGCGGCGGCCTGCGTGCCGGGGGGTGGGGAGAACGTGGTGATCGCGGTCGATCCCGCGGTTGGCCCGATCTGGGGTGACCATGATCGACTCGAGCAGGTCTTCGTGAATCTGCTCGAGAACGCGGCACGGCATGGCGAAGGCCGGACGGGCACCCGGGTCGAGGCGCAGCTGTCGACGTCCACCGCGATGGTCGAGGTCCGGGTGAGCGACAACGGGCCCGGCATCCCGGCCGAGCTGGCCGAGGCGGTGTTCCAGGCCCAGGTCCGCGGCACGACCACCGCGTCTGGTGATGGTCTCGGCTTGGCTATTTCGCGAGGGATCGTGCATGCCCATTGCGGGACGCTGGCGCTCGAGCCGTCGGCGACGGGAACAACCATGTTGATCTCCCTGCCGATCGAGCCGGATGAGACCCTCGAATCGAGGGTCGACGGTGGGTGACGCCACGTGTGTGTTGGTGGTCGAGGACGACCGCAACATCGTTGATCTCATCCGCTCGAATCTCACGGTCCGGGGTTACTCGGTCGTGGTGTCGCTCGACGGATCCGACGCGTTGCGCCTGGTTGAGGAGGAACGGCCCGATATCGCTCTGCTCGATCTCATGTTGCCGGCCACCGATGGCTTCGAGTTGTGTCGCGCCATCCGGGAGCGCCACTCGATCGGAGTGATCGTGGTGTCGGCCCGCGGCGGTGAGAGCGACAAGGTCCGGGCGCTGAATCTGGGCGCTGACGACTACATGACGAAGCCGTTCGGAATCGACGAGTTGCTGGCTCGGATCACCGCCACCCTTCGACGTACCCGTCCGCTCACCGAACCGAGTGAGCCGGAGCCGCGTCTGGTGTTCGGTCATCTGGAGATCGATCTCGACGCGCGAGCCGTCACCCGCGGTGGGGAGCAGATCCGCTTGACGCCGACGGAATTCGCCCTGCTCCGCGAGTTCGCGCTGAACCCCGGGAAGCTCCTGAGCCACGCCACGCTGCTGCGGCGGGTGTGGGGGCCGGGCTACGCCACCGAGACCGAGTACACCCGGGTGTACGTCCGGCGGCTCCGGGCCAAGCTGGAGCAGGCTGGCAGTGCGACCCTGATCGTCACCGAGCCCCGGGCCGGCTACCGGTTCGTCGGGGTCACCGATGACGACGGAACCGACTGACCGGCTCATCAAGGGTCCGTTCACAAGTCGTTCACGCTGTTACCGCAGTATTCACTCTTTGTTCACAAAATCTGACTCAGGATGCCGGTAAGCGGCAGTTCGCCGCCCGAGTTGAGCTGGCCGGTTCTCGGCCTCGATCTGGGGGACAACATGTTCGGAAATCATCGGCGTGGGCTCGTGAGCCTGGGGGCGATTGCCTGTGTCCTGATC
>DHIQ01000068.1:2802-7965 GCA_002403895.1 Candidatus Neomicrothrix sp. UBA4742 | reverse complement strand
GGCTGAGGCCGCGCTCACCAACGGCGCCAAGGTCTTGGTGCTCGACCCGGTCGACTCGGCGTCGGCCGCGGCCATCGTAACCAAGGCCAACCAGCAGAAGGTCCCGGTCATCAGCTACGACCGCCTGATCAACAACGCTGAGATCGACTACTACATCTCGTTCGACAACGAGCAGGTCGGCAAGCTGCAGGGCCAGGCGCTCGTCGACAAGCTCAAGTCCGATGGCAAGAGCGACGGCACCATCGTCATGATCAACGGTTCGCCGACTGACAACAACGCCACCCTGTTCAAGAAGGGGGCCCACAGCGTCATCGACTCCAGCGGTCTCAAGGTCGGCGCGGAGTACGACACCCCCGACTGGAGCCCCGACAAGGCGCAGGCCGAGATGGACCAGGCCACTACCAGCCTCGGCAAGGACGGGTTCGTCGGTGTGTACGCCGCCAATGACGGCACCGGTGGCGGGGCCATCGCCGCCATGAAGGGGGCCGGCATCAGCCCGATCCCGCCGACGACGGGCCAGGACGCCGAGCTTGCCGCTATCCAGCGTGTCCTGATCGGTGAGCAGTACATGACGGTCTACAAGGCCGTGAAGCCGGAAGCCGAAGGGGCAGCCACGCTGGCCGTCGCGCTCGTCCAGGGCCAGACCCCCGACGCGAGCCTGGTCGCGACGAGCGTCAACAACAAGACCAAGGACGTGCCCTCGGTGATCCTCACCCCGGTCGCGGTCACGAAGGACAACGTCAAGTCCACGGTGGTCGCCGACGGGTTCTGGACCGCAGCGCAGATCTGCACCGACGCCTACAAGAGCGCCTGCACCGCAGCCGGCATCAGCTGATCGGACGTCCAGTCCGGACGACGGCACTACCGTGCTCGGTCGGGGCAGGGTCTCATCGATCCTGCCCCGAACCGCAGGGGGGAACAACGCATGACAACGGAGCCGATGCTTCGCCTGCAGGGGGTCAGCAAGCGGTTTGGTGCCGTCCAAGCTCTGACCGAGGTCGATTTCGACATTGCTCCCGGTGAGGTGGTCGCTCTTGTCGGCGACAACGGCGCCGGCAAGTCGACCCTCATCAAAGTGATGTCGGGGATTTTCCGAGCCGACTCCGGCTCGTTCTGGTTCGACGGTGTCGAACGCCACCTCCAGTCTCCGGCGGCGGCCACTGCGCTTGGGATCTCGACCGTGTACCAGGATCTTGCGTTGTGCGACAACCTCGACGTCGTCGCCAACCTGTACCTGGGCCGCGAATCGCTCACCGTGACGCGACTGATCGACGAGCCCAACCTGGAGCGGGATGCCACGATGCTGCTGCGGCGACTGGCGGTGTCGATCCCCAGTGTCCGCATCGCGGTTGCGTCACTGTCGGGGGGGCAGCGCCAATCCGTGGCGGTGGCTCGCGCCACCATCGGCGAGCCCAAACTGGTGATCCTCGATGAACCGACCGCGGCCCTGGGCGTGCCCCAGACCCGGCAGGTGCTCAACCTCATTCGCCGGCTTCGGGAACAGGGCCTGGCCGTGATCGTGATCAGCCACAACCTCATCGACGTGTTCGCCGTGGCCAATCGGATCGCCGTGCTGCGGCTGGGTCGCATGGTGGCGAGCTACGACGCGGCCGAGTCGACCGGTGAACAGGTCGTGGCGGCGATGACCGGCGCGTTCGACACCGGAGAGGTCGAGAAGGTCATGTCCGACCCCGGTGCCGTCGAACTGGATCTGTCGACTGACGTCCTTCCGGCGAACGGAGCGGATCACCGACCCGGGCCGACCGGTGGGAGCGCACCATGAGCGGAACCGATCCAACGACAGCCACCACGTCCGCTCGGGAGGCATCCTGATGGCCAATCTGACCGACGCGGAGGCGATGGCACCGGATAGCCGATTGATTGTCGAGCAACCCGGCGTCGCCGGTGCGGCCCGGGCGTTCCGCCGTCGTCTGGGTCAGGGTGAGCTCGGCAACCTCCCGGTGCTGCTCGGCATCTTTGTGATCTGGACGGTCTTCCAATTCCTGAACAGCCGATTCCTCTCGCCGGTGAACCTGACCAACCTCGTGCTCCAGATCGCCGCGATGGGCACCATCTCCGTGGGCATCGTGCTGGTCTTGCTGCTGGGCGAGATCGACCTGTCGGTCGGCGCGGTCAGCGGGTTGACGGCGGCGATCATGGCCGTGCTGAACGTGAAGCATGGCTGGTCGGCACCGGCGGCGATCGGCGCCGCCATCGTGGCCGGCGTCGCCATCGGCCTCTTCCAGGGATGGTGGATCACCAAGCTCCGGGTCCCCTCGTTCGTGGTGACCCTGGCCGGTCTTCTGGCGTGGCAGGGCGCCCTGCTCTACGTGCTCGGCAACACCGGCACGGTCAACATCACCGACAAAGGCATCACGGGGCTGACCAGCACCTTCTTCGGCCCGGCCACCAGTTGGGTGGTCGCCATCGGGGTGGTGGTCGTCTATGTGGCGTCGGTGCTGTTCAACCGGAGGCGCCGCAGCACCGTCGGGGTGCCCCTGGTGCCGGTGCGAGTCGTGGTGGTTCGGATTGTCGCCATCGCCTTCGTGGTCTTCGGGGCGACGATCATGTTCAACCGCGACCGCGGCCTCCCGCTGGCCGCCGTCTTGCTCGTCGGCTTCGTCGTGATCTTCGACATCATCACCCGACGCACCCGGTATGGCCGGCACCTCTTCGCCGTCGGCGGCAACGCCGAGGCCGCCCGCCGGGCCGGCATCTCGGTCGACTGGGTACGCCTCAGCGTGTTCGCCCTGTGCTCCGGTATGGCCGCCGTCGGCGGCGTGCTCGCCGCCTCACGCCTGTTGGCCGTCAATCAATCGTCCGGTGGCAGTGACCTGCTCCTCGATGCCATCGCCGCCGCCGTCATCGGTGGCACCAGCTTGTTCGGCGGCCGCGGCTCGGCCTGGTCGGCCCTGTTGGGCGCCCTCGTGATCGGTTCGATCGCCAACGGCATGGATCTGCTCAACGTGCAGTCGTCGGTGAAGTTCATGGTGACCGGAGCGGTGCTGCTGATCGCGGTCACCATCGATGCCGTGTCGCGTCGCGGTCGAGAGACCGCCGGGCGGTACTGACCTCGGCCGGGCCCCAGGGGGACGCAGGGTCGTTCACCGGCACGCTGGCGGCCAGCGCGGTGGCCGAGGGACGGTTGGACCGATCGGCTCGCGTAGGCGACCGCATCGGCGAGTTGGCCACCAGCGGGTTCGCCGACGCGACGGTGGGTGAGGTGGCCGACATGACCGTGTCGGTGGGCTACGACGAGGACTACCTCGACGCGGGCGAGGCGCCCAGCGTCGGCGACGCGTTCGGATTCGGCGACGCCGGTGTGCGGTGGGGGCCTGGCCGTCACCACCCGCGACCAGGCCCGTTTCGGACTCGTGCTGGCTGAGGGTGGGCGAATCGGTGACGACCAAGTCGTGCCGGTGGACGTGATCCAGTCGATCCGGGCCGGGGGCGACCCCGGCGTGTTCCAGCGTGGGGGAAAGTACGGCTATCTGGCGGCATCGACGTTCAGGGTGGTTCCGCCCACCGCGGTCACGAAGGCGATCTCCTTCGATCCCCACGAGTTGTTCTTCCTCGGCGACCGGCAGCCCGCCAAGCGACGGAAGCTCCGGCCAGTGTCGGAGCCTCCACCGCGGTGAGCTGAGTTTATGGCGGAGTGATCGGCTATCCTTCCGAAACATCTGGTGTTTCGGAAGGGTCGCATGGGTGGACGTTGGTCACAGATCACCTGGCAGGGGCGCAAAGCCCGTGCTTGGCTGCCCGATCCGATCGCGACGGACGCGTGCGCTTTGGGGGTCGGGGTCGCCCGGCGAACCGAGCGGGCTGCGGCCGCGGTGCGCCGCGCCGATGAGCGCCTGCCGGGAACGTGGGAGCCGATCGCTCGGATCCTGCTACGAACGGAGGGGGTGGCGTCGTCGAACATCGAGGGGTTGCGCGCGCCGATCGAAGCCGTCGCGGCGGCCGAGGTCGACGGCACGGCAGCCGACGCCACCGCGGCGTCGATCGCCGACAACTTGGTTGTGGTGACCGAAGCCATCCGGGCGTCGCACCGAACGCGGTTGAGCGTCGCCACGCTCAACCGCTGGCACAAGCGATTGATGCGTCACAGCGATCTGCCGTCTCCGATGGTGGGCCGATTCCGCGACGCACAGGGATGGATCGGTGGCGCAAGCCCGGTTGACGCGATGTACGTGCCACCGCCGCCGGATCGGGTGGACGAGTTGATGGCCGACCTCATCACCTTCGCCAACCGCTCAAATGTCGACCCGGTCACCCACGCGGCGGTCCTCCACGCCCAGTTCGAGACCATTCATCCCTACGGTGACGGCAACGGCCGTCTTGGCCGGGTTTTGATCAGCTGGCTGCTCGCCCGCCGGCTCCGTGTGGCGTTACCTCCACCGATCAGCGTCTTGATCGCCCGCGACCCGGGTGGGTATCTGTCGGGCCTCTACCAGTTCCGCGAGGGCCCTCTCGACGCGTACGTCGGCTGGTTCGCCGATGTAGTGACCCGCGCCGGTGACGCGAGCGTTGTTCTCGGTGAACGGATCCAGGCGTTGCTCGCGGATTGGGACCAGCGGGTGGGTGATCTCCGGGCCGACGCAACCGCCCGCCCCCTCGTCCGACTGCTGCCGGAGCATCCCGTCATCAACGCCGCGGTCGCCGCCAAGAGACTCGACACCTCCGAGCGAGCGGCCCGCGGCGCGCTCGACGCGCTCACCGAACGTGGGATCGTGGCCCCGATCGACGTCAGGGCCAAGGGGCTGGGCCGTCCCCGCTCGTGGTGGCTCGCCCGCGACCTCCTGGACCTCGTCGGAGATTGGGCGAGCTGATCGCCGCGGCTGCGCTCCCCCCTGCGCCGTGGGCGGGAACGGAAACTACGCTGACGCCGACGTCAGTTCTGGGGGGGGGAATCATGGGCAGCCTCGATGGCAAGCGAGTGCTGGTGACCGGTGCCTCGTCCGGTCTCGGCGCCGAGATCGCCCGCGGGTTCGCCGAGCGAGGAGCGACCGTCGGCCTGTGCGCCCGGCGGGCCGATCGACTGGCCGACGTGCTGGCCGACGTCCGGGTCCACACCCCGGAGAGCCGGTCGTGGGTCGTCGATCTGTCCGATCTCGACGGGATCGACGCTTTCGCCAGCCGGGTGGTGGACGAGCTCGGCGGGCT
>DHIQ01000068.1:412-2552 GCA_002403895.1 Candidatus Neomicrothrix sp. UBA4742 | reverse complement strand
CCGGTCACGTCGTCTTCATCGGCTCGGTGGCCGCCCGTCTCGCGCCACCGTCGGAGGCGGTCTACGCCGCCTCGAAGGCGGCCATCACCGCCTTTGCCGAGTGCCTCTCGGTCGACCTGCGGGTCGCCGGGAGCCCCATCGGCGTCCACGTCGTCCAGCCGGGCGTGCTCGCCACCGAGCTCTTCGCCCTCCCCGACAATGATCCGTCGATGGCCGACATCGAGGCGCTGCCCCCCTCGGCCATCGTCGAGCCGGTGCTGGCGGCCCTCGAGTCCGGGGCTCTCGAGACCTTCGTGCCGTTGTGGTTCGCCGATCTGCCGCCGGTGAAGGCGGGCGACCTCGAAGGATTCCTGGAAGGGAGCGTGCTCTACACCCGTGAACGCCTTGACGCTCTGGGACTCGATCTCCCGGCCGGACCCGGGGCCGCGCCGTGAGGGTCGACCATCCGCTGAGCCTGCTCAGCGCCGAGGAGGTGACGGCCGCTCGCGCCGTGATGGCGTCGGCCGGCGAGCTGGGCGAAGGGGCCGTCGTCGCCCATGTCGTGCTGGAGGAGCCGACGAAGGAGGCGCTGGCCGCCTGGAAGCCGGGTGACCCGATCGGCCGGACCGTTCGCGCCCTGGTCGTGCCCGGCCCCGAGCTGACGATGGTCGAGCTCGTCGTTTCGGTCACGCATGGGCAAGTCCTTGAGCGTCGCGTCGTCGAGGGGATGCGCCCAGCTCTCTTGTTCGGGGAGGCGTTCGGCGCCATCATCGCCTGTGTCGAGCACCCCGACTACCTCGCCGCGCTGGCTCGGCGGGGCATCACCGACATGGCAAGGGTGCAGATCGATCCCTGGCCCGCCGGTGGGTTCGGCTACCCGGCCGAGGAGGGCCGACGGATCGCCCGATGCATCTCCTTCGTGCGGGAGACCGACGACGACAACGGCTATGCCCGGCCGGTCGAGGGGGTGATCGTGCACGTCGACCTGGGTCGGGGTGAGGTCATCGAGGTCATCGATCATGCCCTGCGCACCGGCGCCGAACCCGTGCCGATTGCGACGGCGGGTGCCCGCTACGGAGCCGGGGACGTCGGGCCTCTGCGTACCGATCTCCGACCGATCTCGATCACCCAGCCCGACGGTCCCAGCTTCACCGTGGAAGGCAACCTGGTGCGCTGGCAGAAATGGTCGCTGCGGTTGGGGTGGGATCCCTACGAGGGGCTCGTGCTCCACCAGGTGGGCTATGACGACGGTGGCCGGACGAGGGCGATCCTTCACCGTGCCTCGATCAGCGAGATGGTCGTGCCCTATGGAGACCCGGGCGAGATCCATGGTTGGAAGAACGCCTTCGACGCCGGTGAGTGGGGCCTCGGGCGGATGACCCAATCCCTCACGCTCGGCTGCGACTGCCTGGGCGAGATCCACTACGTCGACGTCACGATGGCCAACGAACAGGGCGAGCCGTGGGTCATCCCCGACGCCATCTGCATGCACGAGGAGGACTACGGGATCGGATGGAAGCACGTCGATCTGCTGTCAAATTCCCACGAGGTCCGGCGGAGCCGCCGGCTGGTGATCAGCCACATCGCCACGGTCGGCAACTACGAGTACGGCTTCTACTGGTACCTGTACCTCGACGGCAACATCCAACTCGAGGTCAAGCTCACCGGCATCATGTCGACCCAGGGCCTCGCCGCCGGGGGCGACAGCCTGTTCGCCACCACGGTCGCCAACGGGGTGGCGGCCCCGGTCCACCAGCACCTCTTCTGCGCCCGGCTCGATCTCGACGTGGACGGGACGACGAACCGGATCGAGGAGGTGGAGGCCGAGGTCCTGCCCGTCGGGGAGGAGAACCCGTGGGGGAACGCCTTCGTGGCGCGGGCATCGCTGCTGGCCCGGGAGTCCGAGGCGCAGCGCGAGACCCGGGCCGCCACCAGCCGGAGCTGGCGGGTCACCAACCCGGGTGTCCGCAACGGCCTCGATCAGCCGGTCGGGTATCGGCTCGTGCCCACCATGTCCACGCCGACGTTGCTGGCCCGACCCGAGTCGTCGGTGGCACAGCGGGCCGGGTTCGCTCGCCACAACCTGTGGGTCACCCCGTATCACCCGGCGGAGCGTCGGGCTGCGGGCGACTACCCCAACCAGCACGCCGGTGGCGCCGGC
>DHIQ01000068.1:0-190 GCA_002403895.1 Candidatus Neomicrothrix sp. UBA4742 | reverse complement strand
AACCAGCACGCCGGTGGCGCCGGCCTGCCCGAGTGGACCGCTGCCGACCGTGACCTCGTCGATACCGACATCGTCGTTTGGTACACGTTCGGCGTCACGCATATCCCCCGACCCGAGGACTGGCCGGTGATGCCCGTGGAGTACACCGGGTTCCTGCTCGCACCGTTCGGCTTCTTCGACCGCAACCCGG
>DHIQ01000245.1:7380-14376 GCA_002403895.1 Candidatus Neomicrothrix sp. UBA4742 | reverse complement strand
GGCGTAGGCGGGGCTGGCATAGGCCGGGCTGGCGTATGCCGGTGAGCCCAGGACGGGTCCGCATGCGCCCCAGCCCAACGACGGGTGAGGCCCGCAGCAACAGTCGCCGCTGTGGAGGAAGAAGATGTGGTTGGGCTGGGCCACGATGCCGGCCCGCTCCAACTCGGCGATGAGCCGCAGGGGGTTGGGGATGCCCTTGAGCTGGGTAAACCCGACCGCACCCTCGAGCTCCTCGACGGTGATCTCGGCCCCGGGGAACACCTTGGTGACTATGGCCACGGCCGCCGCCCCGCCGGTCGTCAGCACCTGGTGAGGCACGAGGGCGAAGCGTTTGTGACCGTGGGCGAACGTGACCCGTCCAGCCCATCCCTTCTTCACCGGCTTCTTCGCCGCGGCCCGTTTGGTCGTCTTGACCGCCTTCTTGGTCGTCTTTGCTGCCTTGGCCGCCGGCCTTCTCGCCGCACCTTCGATTTCGGACACTGCACCCTCCCGGTTGGTCTGGGAACAGAAGCGTAGGCGGGTCCGTAGATACAAGATTCTCCGAGCACACCACTAGGGTGCGGGGCCATGGCGGTCGGTTCGACCCAACCCGAGAGTCGCACCCTCACGCAACTGGCCGAGCTGGCGGATCTCCGACATCGGGAGCCGGCCACCGTCCGCGATCGCACCAACGCCATCCTCGCCACCAAGGGTCTCACCGACGGGGAGCGGGCCACCGGCTGTTGGGTGCTCGGCCTCGCCTTCCACGAGTTGGGCCAGCCCGCCGACGCCGTGCGCCAGTACCGCAAGGCCGTCCGTCTGGCCCAGCGCAGCGACGACGTCCACACCGAGTCGCGGGCCCGGGCCTCCATGGCTATTTCCCTCCATAGCTTGGGCGACGCCGCCGCCGCCGACCGGGAGATCACGCGAGCGGTCGAGATCGCACCGGAATCGGCCCGGGGTCTGGTCGACCTGCTGGCCGCATTGGTCCTGCAGCGCACCGGTCGCCTCGACGAGTCGCTGGCGCGGTATGCCCAGGCCCTGCCCCGCCTGCGCCGCGGCGGCGACGACGCCAACATCTCCCGGCTGCTCATCAACCGGGGCACCCTGTTCGCCTACCAGGGCGCGTTCGGCGCGGCGCTGGCCGACCTGGCCGAGGCCGAACGGCTGGCCACCGCCCTCGAACTGTGGGTGCTGGTGGCCATGGCCGCTCACAACCAGGGGTTCACCGAGGGCCGGCGCGGGCAGGTTCCCGCCGCTCTGGCCGCCTTCGATCGGGCCGAGGTGGCCTACGCCGCGCTCGGCGGCCCGCCCCGCCTGGTGGCCGGCCTGGCATCAGACCGCTGTGAGGTGTTGCTCAGCGTCGGCCTCACCCGCGACGCCCAGGAATCGGCGCAGCGGGCGCTGGCCGTGCTGGGCGAGGCGGGCGACGCCGCCCAGCTCAGCGAGTCGCGGCTGCTGTTCGCCCGGGCTTGTCTGGCCCAGGGCGATCTTCCCGCCGCGGGCCGCGAAGCGAAGGAGGCGGCCCGCGCCTTCCGCTCCGCCGGTCGGACCCCGTGGGCGGCGGTGGCCGACTACGTGGGGATGCAGGCCGAGGTATTGGCCACCGAAGATCTGGCCCGGCCGCCATCGGCGGGGATGTTGACCCGCACCAAACGCATCACCCGTCTGCTCGAGGCCCAGGGTTGGCCGGTGGAGGCCATGCACGTGCGCACGTTCCACGCCCGTGTCGCCCTGGCCCTGGGCCGCCCCGAGGTGGCCCGGGCCGAACTGACCGGTGTGGGTCGGGCCCGGTCGCGGGGTCCGGCCGAGCTGCGGGCCCAGGCCTGGCACGCCACCGCCCTGTTGCGCTTGGCCGACGACGACCGCTCCGGGGCCAAGCGGGCGCTGCGGCGGGGTCTCGACGTCATCGACGAGCACCGGGCCGGCCTGGGCGCCACCGAGCTGCGAGCCGGCATCGCTGCTCAGGGCCGGGACCTGGCCCGTCTCGGTCTGCGCTTGTCGATGGCCGAGGGCCGGGCGTGGGAGATCCTGCGCTGGGCCGAGCGGTGGCGGGCGGGCGCCCTGCGCCTGCCCCCGGTGACCCCTCCCGACGATCCGGCGTTGACCGCGGCGCTCGAGGAGCTGCGCGAAGCGCGCGGTGCCCAGCGCGAGGCCACCCTGGCCGGCGAGCCATCCCCCACGCCGGACCAGCGCATCGCCGAGCTCGAGGAGGTGGTGCGGGGCCGCACGCTCCAAGCTGACGGTCGGGCGGCGGTGGCCCGCTTCCGTCTCGATCAGGCGGGCCTGAGTGGCGCCCTCGACGACGCCACGCTGGTCGAGTTCGTCACCTTCGACGACCGCCTCTTTGCCGTCACCGTGGTGGCCGGCCGGGCCCGGCTGCACGAACTGGGTCCGGTGAAGGTGGTGGAGGAAGAGCAGCAGTACCTGTTGTTCGCCCTGCGCCGCGTGCTGGCCTCACCGGGCACCGCGGCCGAGCCGGTCAACGCCGTCACGTTGCTGGCCGTGGCCCGGCGCCTCGACGCGATCCTGCTCGGTCCCCTGCACCTGCCCGATGGTCCGGTGGTGATCGTGCCCACCGGTTCGTTGCACGGGCTGAGCTGGTCGTCGTTGCCCTCGCTGGCCGACCGGCCCGTGACCATCGCCCCCAGTGCCGAGTTGTGGCACCGGCGGGGTCGCCAGGCCAAGGCCGTTCCCGGCCGGCGCACCGCCCTGGTGGCCGGCCCCGATCTGCCCGGGGGTGACGGCGAGGTGGTGCGTCTGGCCGAGCAGTACCGGGGGGCGACGGTGCTGCGCGGCGGCGACGCCACGGTGGCCGGCGTGTTGGGGGCGTTGGCCCAGGCCGACCTCGTCCACCTGGCTGCCCACGGCACGTTCCGGGCCGACAGCCCGCTGTTCTCGTCGTTGCGCCTGGCCGACGGCACCCTCACCGTCTACGAGCTCGAGCATTTGCGTTCCACCCCGTCGACGGTGGTGCTGGCCGCCTGCGACGCCGCCCAGGTGGACGTCCTCGACGGCGACGAGTTGTTGGGCACGGCCATCGCCATGCTCGGGCTGGGGGTGGCGTCGGTGGTGGTGCCGGTCATGGCCGTGCCCGACGAGGCCACCGCCCCGTTCATGGTGGCGCTGCACCACGGCCTGCGCCGGGGCCGGGGGCCGAGCGTGGCGTTGGCCGATGCCACCGCCGCGCTGGGCGACGATGCCTACGCCCGGGCGGTGGCGGCCACGTTCGTGTGCATCGGCGCCAACGAGCGCGCTACCAGCTGATCAGCTACCAGATGATCCACGGGGTGGTCACGATGAGGCCGTCCTCGGTGATGACCCGCAGCCGCAACGAGCCGCGCTCGATGCTGAAGCGAAACCGGCCCAGGTCGTCGGACTCGGACTCACGGCTGCCGCTCGTCGTCTCCAGTTCCACCCGCGTGCGTTCGGCGGGGTCGACCTGACCGAGGAGTGTGATGCCGTCGGCTGACAGTTCGATGTCGACGCGGTGGTTGCCGATGGCGAAGCTCAACGTACGGGCCTTTTCGGCCAGCGTGTCGGTGCGCATGACGACCAGCGCCTCGTCGAGCAGCGAGTCGAACACCAACTCGGCCAGCTCCGCATCGGCGTTGCCGAGGTCGAACACCGCCTTGGCCACGTCGAGGGCGTCGTCGGGCACGGGGTCGGTCTCGTCGAGGGCGAGGCCGAGCTGGGCCAGCAGTTCGTCGTCGTCGTGCAGGTCGGGGCGATCGGGTTCGTGGTTCATTGGTGAGCCTCCCGCAGGAAGGGTCGGAGTTCAGGGGCTTCTCGCAGGCGCTCGAGGCAACGCTGACGCGTGGGCCCGATGCTGCCGTGGGGGATGTCGAGTAGTTCGCCGATCTCGGCATACGAGAGCGGTGGGTCGACGGTCAGGAGCCGCAGCAGCTCCTGGCAGGCGGGGGAGAGGCGGGCCAGGGCGCCCGCCAGCGCGTCGCGCAGCTCGGCGTCCATCAGACCCTCGGCGAACTCGGGCTGCACGAGGGGCAGGCGCAGGTCGACGTCGTCGGTGGGGATGTCGCGCTGGCGCGACCGCAGCAGGGTGAGCACCTCGTTGCGGGCGGTGGTGGCCACCCAGCCCGGCAGCTTGACCGGTTCGCGCACGGTGTCGAGGCGCTCGTACAGCCGGCAGAAGGTGGCGGCGAAGGCGTCCTTGCGGTCTTCGACGGCGAGGTCGAACCCGCCGATGGCCCGCCACGCCACCCGGTGCAGCCGTTCGACGAGTTCTTCCCAGGCGGCCCGCTCACCATCGAGGGCGAGGGTGACCAGCGCGTCGAAGTCGGCACTCTGGAGGTGCCGGGCGGCGGGGGACATGGGCCGCAGCCTAGAGCGGGTGGCCCGGGGAGCCTCGATGGTCCTGAGGGGTGCAATCACCCGTCCTCCTGACCGCCGCGTCGGCGCGGCGAGTGTCGTGACGTCCTACAGACGCCGCCATGACGGCGGAGATACACCCGCGGTGCAATGGCTACCGTGGGGCCATGACGGACGAGACCGAGGCCAGCCCGCTGATCGGGCGCTGGCGCCGACTGGGCGAGCGCCCCGCCCCGGCCACCGACGAGTCGGTGCCCTTCGGCCAGGACCCGGGTCTGCTGCCCGGCGAGATCACCTTCGCCGGGTCGCGCTTTGCCGCCAAGGCGTCCCCCGGGCAGGGATTCACCGTGTGGGACGTGGGCAGCTACCGGGTGGACGGCGAGGGTCTGCACCTGACCCTGGCCAACGACGCCTGGGCCACCTATGGCTTGGAGCTGGGCTCGGACACCCTCACCGTGACCGACGGATCGGGCCACAAGACGGTGTATCAGCACGAGGACTGAGGGCTCTTACCTCTCACCTGGGTAGCGGCGGTGGGCCGCTCCCGACAGGAGGTTGAGACCCCATGCACGTGCACCCCTATTCCGTTCCACTGGCGAGTCCGATCACGGACGAGCCGGACTCGCCCGTCGGGCTGACGCCGAACCCCGATCCCGATCCGACCGGTCCGTTCCCGCCCCTCCCGCTGCCGGGACCGCCCCCGATCCCCAAGATCCCCGTGATCCTGGAGCCGCTGCCCAAGTTCCCCCTGGACCCCGGCGTGCACTTCTGCCTGGTGGATCTGCCCGACGGCTGCTACCGCATCACGTTCACGCCCAACCTGGGCAACGGCACGTTCCGGGGCACGCTGCGCGTCGACCGGGCCGAGGGTCCGCTCATCGTCAGCGGTGACCTGTACTTCTTCCCCACCGGAGCGGACAAGCCCGACCTGCTTCCCATCAGGGAGCTGCCTCTGGCCGTCCTCGACCCCGGGGTACGGCTGCTGCGCGGGTTCAACATCCCGATCTACCCCCGCAACCGCTACCACTCGTACCTGAAGGCCACGCAGGTGCGTACCAGCTCGAGGGGCCACACGCCGTGCCAGGGCTCGTTCACATTCGAGCAGTACGACTACGCCCAGCCGCCGGCCGGGTCGTTCAACGGGTCGTTCCCGGCGTCGCCCGGCAGTCGTACCGTGACGGTGGCGTTCGCCCCCAAGCCGGCCCCGTCGTTCTTGTGGCCGGGCAACTACTACGAGGGCGAGTGGTCCGAGGCCGGCGTGTCCAAGGGCACCGTGACCCTCGGCTGGGTGTCGAGCTCGTTTCGGCGCTGCACGGTTGAGGTCGACACCGTGGTGGGGGCCGTCTCGCCCCAGCCGGTGCCGGCCATCGGTGGTAGTGGCACCGAGAGCTTCAAGACGGTGCTGGCCACTGCCGGCTGGCAGGCCACCGTGACCTACGACCAGACCGCCATCCCCAAGCCCGCCTCGCCCGCCAGCGCCACCGACTGTTGGAGCGACGCCGACCTGCATGCCCTCATGCAAACCGTGCGCAGCCCGAGCACGAACCTCGACAACGAGTGGCACATGCACGTGCTCGTCGTGCCCGGTCACCTCGGCTGCTCGCGGGGAAAGATGTACGACATGATCGACGTTCCCCGGGAGGGCGTCGTGAGCTACTCCGACGATGGCTACCCGACCGGCGACTCGTCCAACTTCGGCTTGGCGGCCAACGGCAAGCAACGCGACTTCCCCCGGGCGTTCCTGCGCAGCGCGTCGCACGAGGTCACCCACGGCTTCAACCAGATCCACCAGGAGCAGGAGGGTGGGGCCGACAACTCGATCATGACGACGACACCCAGTGTGGCCGACGTGTTGGGCACCGCCACCACCGGTGACCCCGGCATCTTCCCCGACCAGATCCATCTGGGCATGAACACCCAGGTGCGTCATCACCTGGCCCATTTCCCTGACCCGGTGGTGCGCCCCGGCGGCCACACGTTCGCGTCGTGGGCGTCGGTCACGGTGCCGTCGGCCGATCGCTTCGAGGTCGGCCCCGAGCAGTTGACGCTCACGGTGGACACCGCGGTCGACACGGTCGCGTTGGGGGAGCCGGTGCCGGTGCACTGGACGCTCACCAACACCAGCGGCAAGCCGGCGTCGGTCCCCAGCGAGGTGACCACCCAATCCACCTACGCCCGTCTCACCGTCCTCGATGCCATGGGTCGCCGCCGGGTGGTGACCCCGTTCGTCATCGACTGCGAGCGTTCGAGCATCAAGGCGTTGGACGACGGAAAGTCGCTCGAAGCCGGTCAGCGGGTGTTCTGGTCGAGCAACGGTTTCGCCTTCGAGCGGCCCGGTCGCTACACGATCGAGGTAGCCGTCGACTGGACGGTGGCGGGCACGCCGCTGACCATCAAGGGCGAGACCCCGGTGTTCGTCGGCTACCCGACCTCGGCCACCGACAACGATGTGGCGTCCGCCCTGTTGCACCCGGAGGTGGGCCAGTGGGTCGCCCTCGGCGGCGGCGCCCACCACCTCACCGAGGCAGTGGATCGTTTGCAGGCGGCGTCGGCCCTGGCCGCCGGAGGTGACGGGATCGGGGCCCTGCGGGGCTTCGCCGGCATCCTCCCCGATGACAGCCCGAAGAAGGCCCCGGCCAAGAAGGCGACCAAGTCGACCCGCAAGCGCGGCTAGCGGCCATGGCCACC
>DHIQ01000245.1:0-7202 GCA_002403895.1 Candidatus Neomicrothrix sp. UBA4742 | reverse complement strand
CGGCGCATGTGTCGCGGCCGACCACGACCGAGGCGTTGGAGGAGCACCTGGTGGCCCGCAGCGGCCGCCCCGAGCTGGCGGACGCCTTCCACCGGTTTGTCTACGGCTTCGCCGACCCGTCGCCGGGACCGGACCTGTGGTTGCGAGACGACCCGGGTGACACCGGGGCCGAGCCGTGGGGTGGCCGCTTCTGGGACTCGCCCGATCTGTGGTGCCGTCACGCCGACGATGGGGGCACCACCCATCAGGACCCGGAGTACGGGCAGGACAACTTCTTCTACGCCCGGGTCCGCAATCGGGGCTCGGGGACGGCCCGTCATTTCGTGGTCACGTTCGCCATCAAGCCCCATGCCGGGGTGGAGTTCAGCTACCCGGTCGACTGGTTGCCCTGTGTGACCGCGGTGGCCGGCTTTGACCTGGCTCCGGGGCAGGACCGGGTGGTGTCGGCGCGGTGGCCTCGGGCGTTGGTGCCACCGCCAGGGACGCATGCCTGCTGGTTGGCGTCGGTGTTGACCCGGGGTGGCCAGCCACCGGCGGGGGCGCGCACATGGGAACGCAACAGCCTGGCCCAGAAGAACCTCACCATCGTCGACCTCGAGCCCAACCGCTGGTGGACGTTGCCGTTCGTGGTGCCGGCCAGCCTCAAGCGGCGGGCCACCGTGTTGGAGCTGCGCCGCCCAGCCATCGCTAAGGAGCTCGAGGCCACCCTCGTGCATCGCGCCGCGCTGAAGCTGCCGGGCGCCGAGGTCATCGACCCGCGACGCTTGGCCCTGCCCCGCGGTCTCGACCCGGAGCGGTGGTCGGCGGGCGCGACGACCCGGCCCGAGGTGAAGGGGCTGGCCTTCGGGCCAGGGGAGGCGGTCCAGGTGAAGTTGCCGTCGCGGCCCGGTCAACTGGCCTTCGGCCTGGCCCTGCGGGTGCCGCCCGGCATCACCGAGGAGTTCACCGTCGACCTGGTTCAGCGCGAGGCGGCGGGCAAGGGTCGGGTGCTGGGCGGCGTCGCCGTGCTCGTTCGTCCGCGCTGACGTATCCCGCCGCCGGCCGGCGTCTCTTTCGAGGGAGCCCTCCCCCCAGGAGTCGGCCCGGGCTAACTCGTTGATGGGCCGGGCACGGTGGTGTATATTCTGGTGTATGCACCGGACAAACATCTACCTCGACGATGCTCAGCGCGAGCTGCTGGATCGACTGGCACGGGAGGAAGGAACCTCCCGGGCCGAAGTCATTCGCAGGCTCCTGAATCGGTCACTCGGTGGAGACGATCGTGACCTCGCCGCCGACCTGGCCGCGATCGACGATTCCTTCGGCGTCCTCGCCGATGTGGGTGATCTCGAGCTGGAGCGCGGTCCCGACGATCGGGCGGCTCATCTGGAACGGGTCCGGCGGCTTGGCGCGTGATCCTGGTCGACTCCGACATCCTCATCGCCCATCTCCGAGGCCTCTCCGTGGCTCGCGAGTGGCTGTTTCAGGCCCGGACTGAATCCGGTCCGCTGTCGGTGAGTGCAGTTTCAGTAGCCGAGATCACCGGAGGGATGCGTATTGGCGAGCGCAGGGCGGTCTGGCATCTTCTGGGGAGCTTCCGGGTCGAGGGGGTCAACGAGGTGATTGGTCGACGCGCGGGCGAACTGATCCGCACCCATCGGCGTTCGAACGTCGGGATCGGTCTCGGCGACTACCTGATCGCGGCGACGGCCGAGTCGACCGGATTGACCCTCGCGACACTCAACGTGAAGCACTTCCCGATGTTCAAGGGCTTGCGCGCACCCTTCAAGGTCTGATCCTGAGAGGCTGAAGTTCGTCCATCCTGGCTACGCCAGGTCGTGTTGCGTGAGCCAGGCGTTGATGGAGGCGAAGACGTGGCCGGGCTCCTCCAGCCAGGGGAAGTGGCCGCTGTCTTCGTAGACGACCACCTCGGCCTCGGGCAGCCGCCCGGCGATGCGGTACGACTGGGGGAAGGCGGTGAAGGCGTCGTGGCGGCCGACGCCCAGGAACACCGGCACGGTGACCTGGTCGAGACGGTCGACCGAGCTCCACTGGGCCAGGATCTCGAAGCCGTGGCGCATGGCGGCCGCGTCGTAGATGGTGCCCTCGAGGTGGGGCAGCACGTCGGCGGCGTCGACCGAGTGCATGTACGCGGGGAAGAGCTCGTGCAACCCAGCCTCGTACTGCTCGTCGGTCTCGGGCGGGTTCCCCATCAGGGCCAGGAACTCGGGCGGGATGGGCGGGCCCTCGGGGGCGGGCTCCTCGCCCTCGTCGAGCTGGCCGGGGGTGGTGGCGAGCAGGATGAGCCCGGTCAGGCGGTCGGGGTGGCGGATGGCGAACTCCTGGGCGATGAAGCCGCCGTAGGAGTGGCCGAGCAGGAGGAACTGCTCGGCGCCCAGGTGGTCGGCCAGGGCGGCGGCGTCGTCGGCCAGCTGGGCCATGGTCAGGGTCTCGATGGGCGGGCGGCCGGAGCGGCCGTTGCCGCGGTGGTCGTAGTAGACGAGGTGCAGCCGCTCGGCCAGGGGGTCGAGCGTGCGGTAGATGGTCTGGTCGTAGCCCAGGCCCCCGTGCATGACCAGGCACAGCGGGCCGTCGCCGACCTCGGTGTAGTGCAGCGTCGTCCCGTTGACCTCGGCCGTCGCCATGTGACCCACCTCCCGGTGTGATGCGCGTTGGCGATGGTAAGCGCTTGACAGATCTCGAACGGCGCTAGATACTCCGAGCAGTGTTAGTAGAACCGACTCGTGATAGGCGAACTGAGCGCCATGCGGCTACCCGGGCCGAGATCCTCGCCGCGGCATGGGGCCTGGCCCGGACCGAAGGGCTGGCCGGGCTTTCGCTCCGGGAGGTGGCCCGCTCGGTGGGCATGCAGGCGCCGTCGCTGTATTCGTACTTCGACTCCAAGCACGCCATCTACGACGCCATGTTCGCCCAGGGCGCCACCGAGCATCTCGAGGGCCGGCTCCAGCTCGTGTTCACCGGCGACCCGCTGGCCGACCTCAAGACGGGCATGCACTACTTCGTCGGGTTCTGCACCAGCGATCCGGTCCGCTACCAGCTGATGTTCCAGCGCACCATCCCCGACTTCGAGCCGTCGGCGGAGTCCTTCGCCATCTCTATCGCCGGCCTGCAGGCGACCCGCGACGTCTTGGCCAGCCTGGGGTTCACCGATCCCGAGGTGCTCGACCTGCTCACCGCCATCGGCACCGGCCTCACCGATCAGCAGATCTCGAACGACCCCGGCGGCGACCGCTGGGTCCGTCTCGTCGACGAGGCCATGGAGATGTTCTTCGCCCACGTGTCCAACCGCAGTGTCCCCACCCGCGTCACCAAGAAGGCAAGGAGCAAGCGATGACGACCCTGTCCACATCCGTCGAGCAGGTGCCGACCCTCGGCCCTCAGGAGGCGGCGGTTCTCGCCGCGGACGAGAACGAGCTCTTCGTCGACCTCGTGCGATCCCTCGACGCGGAGGACTGGACCAAGCCCACCGACTGCACCGACTGGGATGTCCGGGCCCTCACGTCCCACGTGCTGGGGGCCATGGAGGCCAACGTCTCGATTCCCCAGTTCATCCACCAGTTGCGGGCGGGCAAGAAGGCCGCCGGCGACCGGCCCGACATCGATGGCATGACCGAGGTGCAGGTGCGTGAGCGGGCCGACCTCGGGCCCGAGCAGATCACCGAGCGTCTGGTGGTGATCGCCCCCAAGGCGGCACGCGCCCGGCGGCGGGTGCCCGGCCTGGTGCGCCGGATACCCATGAAGGTGGAGGTCGCCGGGGTCATGGAGCCGTGGCGATTGGGTTACCTCATGGACGTGATCTTCACTCGGGATACGTGGATGCACCGGGTCGACATCGCCCGGGCGACGGGGCGACCGATGGTGCTCACCGCGGAACACGATGGCCGCCTGGTGGCTGACGTCGTCGCCGAATGGGCGCGGCGCCACGGCCAGCCGTTCATGCTGCATCTCGAGGGGCCGGCCGGCGGCACCTTCACTTCCGGCACCGACGACACCGGAGGCGAGGAGATCACCGTCGACGCCGTGGAGTTCTGCCGAACCGTTTCAGGCCGCGCCACCGGCAGCGGCCTGCTCACCCAGGAGGTTCCGTTCTGATGGAAACCCGAGTCACCGAGATCGCCGAGGGCGTGCACCAGCTCACGACCCATGTGGCCGAGATGAGCTTCAGCTTCAACCAGTACCTGGTGACGGGGGAGGAGCCACTGCTGTTCCACACCGGCCCGCGCCAGATGTTCCCGCTGGTGTCCGATGCCGTGTCGCGGGTCGTGCCCGCGGAGCAGTTGAGGTGGGTGTCGTTCGGTCATGTGGAGGCCGACGAGTGCGGGTCGATGAACGAGTGGCTGGGCCTGGCGCCGCAGTCCACCGTCGTGCAGTCGATGACGGGCTGCATGGTGTCGGTGGGCGATCTCGCCGACCGGCCTCCGCGCCCGCTGGCTGATGGCGAGGTGCTCGACGCCGGGAGCCACCGCTTCCGGTGGATCGACACCCCCCACGTGCCCCACGCCTGGGAGGCCGGGCTGCTCTACGACGAGACGACCCGGACCCTGTTCTGCGGTGACCTGTTCACCCGCCAGGGCGCCTACGACGCGAGCAGCACCGACGATCTGATGGGGCCGGCCATCGCCGCCGAGGACTTCTACTCGGCCTCGTCGCTCGCTCCGGCCAGCGGCGCGACGCTGCGCCGCCTGGCCGAGCTCGACATCGCCACGCTGGCCCTCATGCACGGTCCCGCGTACACCGGCGACTGCAAGGCCGCCCTGCTCGACCTGGCCGCCGACTACGACCGGCGCATCGCCGTGTGATCGTCCGGACACGCCAACGGAGTACGGTCGCGGAGGGCCGGACGGTTGGCTGTGACCGGGCGAGACTGGAGGAGTGCCGGTGGGGTTCTTCTCGGGCAAGCACCATGCTCCACCGCCACCAGGGGCGTCGAAGCTCGACGAGCTGCGACTGTTCCTCGACACCGCGCTGACCTTCCAGGGGGTGCGGCCGGAGGACGGCGCGCCGGTGCCGATCGCGCTGAAGAAGGTTGAGCGGATGCTGGTCTCCATGACGGGGGCGCTGCTCATCGAGCCGAGGCGCCAGGCGGGGCACTGGCAGGGGGCGAGCCAGGGGGTGTCGGTCCACATCCCGGGTACGAAGTCGATGCGCTACCGGGTCGCAGCGTCGCGGGGGACCTTCGTGCAGGGGGCCGAGGTGCCGAGCCCGATCGACGAGGGGGAGTTCACGGTGACGAACCTGCGGGCGGTGTTCGTGGGGGCCAAGCAGACGCGGGAGTGGTCGTGGGCCAAGCTCATCAGCGTCCAGCACCAGGCCGACGCGCCGTGGACGGCGATCGCGGTGTCGAACCGGCAGAAGACCTCGGGTATCGCCTACGACGCCGGGCACGCCGATCTCATTCGCTTCTGGCTCGACCTGGCCGTGGCCCGGGCGACCGACACCGCCGACGAGCTGATCGCCACGATCCGAGCCGAGATCGCCGCGCTCAACCCCCCGCCGCCGGCCGTCGTCAGTCCTCCCACATAAGGCACTCGACGGTGCGACCCACAATCACAATGTCCGTTGTAAACGGACAAGTGTCCGGTACGGCCGGACTGAATGGGACCGGCTGCCGTCGGCCGCCGCCTCCGGGAGGACCACCACGGCTGCTGTCACACACCTGATCTACTTGTCTCACAACGGCTTCGAGCAGTGAGGGCGGGATGGACAAGATCAACGACGTCCCGGTGGTCAGTGCCACCGATCTGGTCGCCTACCTGGCGTGCGGGCACGTCACCTGGCTCGACCGGCTCGCCGCCAGCGGAGCGATCAACAAGCCGGAGCGCAATGACCCGATGCTCGAGCTGTTGCAGGCTCGCGGGCTGGACCACGAGGCGGCCTACCTCGAACTCCTGAAAGACGAAGGTACGTCGGTTGTCGAGATCCCCGATGACCCACAAAGCGACCAGGCCCAGGGCAAGCCCGACCGAGCGCAGGCGCTGCTCCGCCGAGACGCCGCCACACGACAGGCGATGGCCGAGGGAGTTGGCGTCGTGTACCAGGCGACGTTCCTCGATCAGTCGGCCGAGCCTTGGTGGCGGGGCCACGCCGACTTTCTTCGGCGGGTCGATTCACCGAGTGATCTCGGTGACTGGGCCTACGAGCCCGAGGACACCAAGCTCTCTCGCCACGCCAAGGCCTCCGCCGTGCTCCAGCTCTGCTTCTACGCCGAGCAGGTCGAGCGTCTCCAGGGAACGCCTGCCGAAGCGGTCCACGTCATTCTCGGTGGAAACGAACGGGTGTCGGTCCGCTTGGCTGAAGTGTCGGCCTACTACCGAGCGGTCAGGCGCCAGTTTCTCGGGGCACTCGGCGTCGAGGTCGAGTCCTACCCGTTGCCGTGCGAGCACTGCGCCATCTGCCGATGGGCGGGACGATGCCATCAGCGTTGGGATGACGACGATCATCTGAGTCGGGTCGCCTACATCACTGGCGAACAGACCCGCCGGCTGGAGGCGGCGGGCATCACCACCTTGACCGCGCTGGCAAAAGTCCCCGAGGGAACCTCGATTCCTGATCTCAGCGGCGCAGTTGTCGATCGACTCCGGACCCAGGCCCGGCTGCAGTGGGAGCGAGAGCCGGGCCAACCACCGCCGGTCGAGCCGATACTGCCCGTCGAGCCCGGCATGGGTCTATCCGGGCTTCCCGAGCCAGACGCGGGGGATCTCTTCTATGACATCGAGGGGCATCCCTACGTTGGTGAGCACGGGCTCGAGTACCTCCACGGCATCGGTTGGGACGATGCCGGCGAGTTGGTGTTCGACGGCTGGTGGGCCCACACCCCGGCCGCCGAGCGCCTGGTGTTCGAGAGGCTGATCGACTTCATCGTCGAGCGGCGCCGGCACCACCGGAACATGCACGTGTACCACTACGCCCCCTACGAGACGACCGCCATCGGCAAGCTCATGGGCCGCTACGGCACCCGTGAGGACGAGGTCGACGATCTGCTGCGAGGCGGGGTGTTCGTCGACCTCTACCGGGTGGTCCGCCAAGGCCTGCGCATCGGCACCCCCTCGTACTCGATCAAGAAGCTCGAGCCGCTCTACATGCGGCCGAGGGAGGGTGACATCGGCACGGGCGGTTCGAGCATCGTCGAGTACGAGCGCTGGCTGCACTCGCAGGATCCGCAGATCCTCGACGACATCGAGGCCTACAACCGCGACGACGTG
>DHIQ01000127.1:5600-15108 GCA_002403895.1 Candidatus Neomicrothrix sp. UBA4742 | reverse complement strand
TCATGGCCCCGTCGGGCCTCGGAGTGAGTAGCCTGGCGTGGGGCGACGAGGCGCCGGAACTGGTCCTGGTCCACGGCGGCGCCCAGAACGCCCACACCTGGGACACGGTGGCTCTCGCGCTCGATCGGCCGTTGCTGGCCATCGACCTCCCGGGCCATGGCCATTCGGCCTGGCGACCCGATCACGACTACCGGCCCCAGACCATGGCCACCGACGTAGCCGCGGTCATCGCTTCGTTGGCCCCGACCGCCAGCACCGTGGTGGGGATGTCACTCGGTGGGCTGACCGCCCTGGCCACGGTGGCTGCCGAGCCAGCCACCGCCGACCACCTGGTGTTGGTGGACATCACCCCCGGCGTAAACCAGGACAAGGCGGCCGCCATCGTCGCCTTCGTGGATGGTCCGACGGAGTTCGAGAGCTTCGATGCGCTGTTGGAACGGACCATGGCCCACAACCCGACCCGGTCTCGTTCGTCGCTGCGGCGGGGCATCCTCCACAACGCCCGCCCGCGCCCGGATGGCGCCTGGGAATGGCGCTACGACCGACCGACCCGCGATCCTGAGCGGCTGGGCGCCCTCGACACGCGCTTCGCCGACCTGTGGGACGCCGTCTCGGACGCGGATGCATCCGTGCTGTTGGTCCAGGGCGGCCTCTCGCCGGTGGTCGACGACGAGGACGTGGCCGAGCTTCAGCGCCGCCGTCCCGATGCTCGCGTCGTGGTGGTCGATGCCGCCGGGCACAGCATCCAGGGGGACCAGCCGCTCGAGTTGGCCCGCATCCTGGCCGACCAGCTCACGTGAGCCCTCGTCAGCCGTTGAAGGCGGCGACCAGCTCGGCGGCCCGATCGACCTCGTCGGGGGCGGACTCCCGCCGCCGCTCCGGGCGGTCAGCTCTTCCACGCCCCGTAGAGCGTAGGGACGACGCTGATCTGCATCGGCTGCCCGTCGGGCAGCGTCTGGTCCGTCAGGCCGTGGGTCGAGTTCGAGTACGCGATGGCCTCGAGGTTGTGAACCAGGAAGATGAAGTTCAGGTCCTTGGCCAGTTGGTCCTGGACGATCTTGTACTGGGCGATCTGCTCGTCCCGGTTGTTCGTCTTGCGGGCGTCGTCGAGCGCCTTGGACAGGACCGGGTCGTCGTTGCGGGTGAAGTTCAGCGAGAGCTGCCCGTTGGGCTTCACCGTCTTGGCGTGGAGGAACACGTAGTTTACGTCCAGCGTGTTCGTCCCGAACAGGATGAAGCCGGTGGCCTGGTAGTTGCCGAGGATCACATCGGCGATCAACTTCGCTTGATCCTCGGGCTGAATGGTCATCTCCACCCCGATGTCTTTGTACGTCTGTTGGCCGGCCTGGGCGATCTGCATCACCTCGGGCTGGGGAGTCACCAAGAGGCTGAACCGCAGGGGATGGCCGTACTTCTGCTTGTACTCGTCGGAGAGCTGCTGGGCCTTCACCTTGTCGTAGGTCGGCATGTCGGTCGGGACGTAGAACGGCTCGGCCTCGCCGAAAGGCCCGAGCGCCGGCTTGAACAACCCCTGGTAGACGCTGTTGGACAGCAGGTCGCGGTCGCTGCCGTAGGCGAGGATCTGGCGGGCCAGCGGATCATCGAAGGGCGCCTTGGACACGTTCAGGGCGGTGAACGTCTCGTTCTGTTGCAGCCCGGCATCGGTGTAGAGCTGCAGTTGACCGTTCTGCGCATCCTCGGTGAGGGACTTGATCTGCTGGGGGTCGCCCTGCTCGATCACGTCGACCGCGCCGGACAGCAGCGCGGCGCTGCGGCTGCTCAGGTCAGGGAGCACCTGAAACTGGACGCCATCGAGCAGCGGATAGCCCACGCGCCAATACGAGTCGTACTTCTTGACGTCGAGCTTGCTGTCCGGCGTCCAGTCCACGAAGGAGAACGGCCCGGTGCCAATGGGCTGGCGCACGCCGCCGTCGGGGGCATCGATCATGGCCGGAGCGGCGACGGCTCCCGGCTGTGTCGTCATCTGGTCCGGGAAAGTGGACCACGGCTGGTTCATGTTCAGCTTGACCGTGAGGGCGTCGACGATGTCGATCGTCGACAGGTTGGCGAACACCGGGCCGGTCAGGATGGACGTCTGCTGAGCCTCGAAATTCTTCTTCAGCGCAGCGGCATCACACTTCTCGCCGTTGTGGAACGTCACGTTGGGCCGCATCTTCACCGTCCACTCGGTGAAGTCGCTGTTCGACGTGAGCGACTCGGCCAGATAGGGCTGAGCTACGCCATTGCTGTCGTACTCGGTGAGGTGATCGAAGATGGCGCCCGCCACGATGTACGCGGAACCGGCCCACTGGTTCTTGATGGGGCTCCAGCCGTCGGTCTCGGCGTTGAGGCCGAACTTCAACGTGCCGCCGGGCTTGGGTTCACCAGGGTTGGCCACCGTGATGTTGGTGCCGTTGGCCAAGCCCGGCTCGGTCGTCCCCGTCGACGAACTGGACTTCTTGCCGCACCCGACAGCGAGGACGGCCATGACCGCCATCATCGCCAGCAAGCCGATGACCGAGCGCCGCCGGGTGATCGCACGCCTGTACTCCACGACTTCCCCCTCGGGCAACGCCTTCGTGCCTGGCGAAGGCTGGCGCACCCTACCGCAGCTCCGTTGCAGAGTTCGTGCAACCATCCGGCCTGGCAGGATGGCCCGGTGGATGCCACCCCGACCAGGCTCGACGTCGCTGCGGAGGTGCTGGCGGCGCCGACCCACGATGCTCCCGAACGGCACCCCGCCGACCCGGGCGCGTTCGTCCCCGGTCCGGCCGTGCACCGGGCCGGCGCCGCCGATGGCCCCCTGGTCGGCCTGACGTTCGCGGCCAAGGACCTGTTCGACCTGGCCGGGCTGGTCACCGGGGCCGGCAATCCCGACTGGGCCCGCACCCACGAGCCGGCCGGCGAGGACGCGCCCGCGGTGGCAGGCCTGCTCGCTGCTGGGGCCACGCTCGGGGGACGCACCATCACCGATGAGTTGGCGTTCAGTCTCGTGGGCCGCAACGTGCATTTCGGTACGCCTCGCAACGGCGCCGCCGCGGACCGGATCCCTGGCGGATCGTCGAGCGGGTCCGCCTCGGCCGTGGCCCACGGCCTGGTCGATGTCGCCCTCGGCACCGACACCGGCGGCTCGATCCGGGTACCGGCGACCTGCAATGGGTTGTACGGCGTCCGCCCCACCCACGGCCGCGTCAGCCTCGCGGGAACCTTCGCCCTGGCCCGCAGCTTCGACACCTGCGGCTGGTTCGCCCGCGACCCGGCGACCCTCGAGCGGGTCGGCGAGGTTCTGCTTGGCCCCGACCCACCGGGGCGGGTGCCGGCGCCCGTCGCCGGCGTGCCCGAGCTGCTCATCGCCCGGGACCTGTTCGAGCCTGCCGATCCCGACGTGGCCGACGCCCTCGAGCCGGTGTTGGCCACGCTGCGCATCCACGCCCGGGTGCACGAGGTCGAGGCCCTCGGCGCCGAGCTGCTCGACGGCGGGGGCGAGGCCTTCCGCGTGCTCCAGGGCCGCGAGATGTGGGCCGAACACGGGGTCTGGATCGAGGCGGTCCACCCCCGCTTTGGTCCGGACATCGCCCGGCGGGTCGAGATGCTCCCCACCCTCACCGCCGACGACGAGGCCCGGGCCAAGGTGCAGCGCGCCGCCATCACCGCCCGACTCGAAGGGCTCACCGCCGGTGGCGTGGCGCTGGTGTTGCCCACCATGCCCACCGTGGCCCCGTCCCTCACCGCCACGAACGACGAGCTGGTCAACTACCGGGCCCGGACCATGCGGTTCACCGCGCTGGCCAGCCTGGCCGGGCTCCCCCAGGTCGCCGTCCCCGCGGCGCGCACCAGGGACGGGATTCCGGTGGGAATCTCGCTGCTCGGCGCCCGGGGGGATGACCGCCACCTCCTGCGTCTGGCCCGGCTCATCACCCCGAGTACGCCCGTCACACCCTAGGTATGGCGGCGCCGGTCGATCGGGCCGCGATCTCAGGCGGGCAGGGTCCGGCGAAGGAAGTCGGCGGTTACGCCCCACGCTTCCTCGGCGGCCTCCGGTTGGTGGAACATCTCCGCGAACGAGTTGTCGAACGCGTGGCCGGCCGCGTAGCGCTTCAGCTCCACATCGTCACGGCCGGCAAAGACCAACTCGACTCGATCAGCCAGCTCGTTGGGAATGAATGGATCCTCGGTACCGAAGTGGAACAGCACGGGACAGTGGACGGCCTCGGCCTGATCGAGAAGATCCCCGACCCCTGAGCCGTAGTAGGACACGACGGCATCGGGCTCGCTGCTGACCGCGGTGGCGAACGCCAGGGTTCCCCCGAGGCAGAAACCCAGCACGGCGACCGAGCCGGTGACCTCGCTGAGCCGGGACAGATAGGCCAGGGCGGCGTCGCAGTCCCGGGTGGCCTCGGCGACTTCGAACGACCCCATGCGGGTCATGGCCTCGCCCATGCCCGCTTCGGTCTGGGGCAGCGGATGGTCCGGATCGATGCGCCAGAAGAGATCCACGCAGAGGGCGACGTACCCCAACCCGGCCAGCCGGTCCAGGACGGCGTCCATGTAGTCGTTCACCCCGAATATCTCGTGGATCAGCAACACCCCCGGTCCGCTACCGTCGTCAGGCAGGGCGAGGCGGCCGGACATGGTGCCGCCGTCGTGGGTGGGTACGTGTTCGGTGCGGAGTTCGTCGGCCATGGCCGCAACTTACCGACTGGCCAGCGGTGACGACGGCTCGGCCGGCGCCTCGTGGTCAGGAGCAGCGCCGGCCTCGGGGGCCGAGGGATCCTCCGGAGGGGCCAGCGGGGCGGCCGGGTGGTGCTCATAGGCGTCGTGCACGGCGAACAGGAACCGCTCCACCGCCTTCACCGTGCGTCGGGTACGGGGCGAGCCGAAGACGTCGAACGCGTGCTGGGCGCCGTGCAGTTCGATGTAGATGACGTCGGAATGCGACGTCGCCCGCAGTTCCTCGGCGAACTGCCGGGCGTCCGCCACCGGGGCCAGCGTGTCCTTGTCCCCGTGGACGATCAGGAAGGGCGGGGCATCCGCGTGGATACGATCCAGCGGTGACGCCCGGCGGAAGGCCTCGGGATCGTCGTCAAAGAACGCCTTCATGATCATCGGCTCGAGGAACCAGTTCCGCAGCTCGGGCGAGCTGGTGTTGGTGCGGTTGGTGAAGTCGTAGACGCCGTAGAACGGCACGGCCGCCTGGACGGACGTGTCAGCATCCTCGAAGCCCGGCTGATAGGCGGGGTCGTTGACGGTGAGGGCCATCATGGCGGTCAGGTGACCACCGGCCGACCCGCCGGTGACCACCACGAAGTCGGGGTCGACGCCGTAGGTATCGGCGTGGGCGCGGATCCAGACCAGCGCCGCCTTGAGATCGACCAGGTGCTCGGGGAACGTGGCCCCGGGGCTCAGCCGGTAGTTGACGTTGAACCCGACCCAACCATGCGACGCCAGGTATTTGAGCAACGGGATGCCCTGCTCGCGCTTGTCCCCGATGACCCAGGCTCCGCCGTGGATCTGAAGGATGACGGGGCGCCGCACACCAGGCCCAGGAGGCGCGTCCGGACGGTAGACATCGAGCTTCAGCCGTTTCCCGGCCACCTTGCGGTACTCGATGTTGCGACCGACCTGCACCTTGAAGCGCACCGGGTTGTCCCGATGGCCGAGCACGTCGTGGCCGAAGTCGCCGAGGGCCGCCGTGGCGCTGGCCGTGGCCGCCCGGCCCTGGACGAAAAGCACGACGAGACCGATCCACCATGCCGTCACCAGGGCCAAGCCGACCCAGCCGGGCCAGCTGTCGAGGGCGCCGGTCCAGATCAGCAGCCCGGTCAGGACCGGCCACACCACCAGCCACACGGGTGCGGCCTCGATGGTCAGCCACGCGGTGGCGAAACTGCCGAAGAACAGCACGCGGTTGCGACGGACGGGGCGGAACGCGTTGGCGAGCAGCAGGGTGCACCACAAGCCGAGAGCGAAGAGGAGCCAGGACACCGCTCCAGTTTGCCCCGATCACGCCCCGATCCGTCGAACTGCCGGCGGACGCTACTCGAACGGGCCAGGTTGATGGGGCGCGGCACCTCCCCGGTGGGACCGTCGCGGGGACAGACGGATCGGGTCGCGTCAGACTGGGCTCATGACCCGCTTGTCAGGGCTCGACGCTTCGTTCCTGTACATGGAGACCCCGACGATGCACACCCACGTGTGCCTGGCCGCCGTACTCGACCCGTCGACGATGTCCGAGCCGTACTCGTTCGAGGTGATCCGCCGCCAGGTCGAGTCACGGGTGCCGCTCATCCCCCCGTTTCGCAGGATCGTCCGAGACGTCCCGTTCCAGATCCATCACCCGGTCTGGATCGAGGATTCCCACTTCGCCATCGAACGCCACGTCCATGAGGCCGAGCTGCCCGGGCCCGGCTCGCGGGAGCAGTTCGCCCACCTTGCCGCCGCCATCGCGTCGGTTCCCCTCGACCGGTCCCGGCCCCTGTGGGACATGACGGTCGTCGAGGGCTTGGCCGACGAGCGCATCGGGCTGGTGATCAAGGTGCACCACAGCGCCATGGACGGCAGCGCCGGCATCGAGATCCTGTACGCCCTGTTCGACTTGGAACCCGATTCCACGCAGGGTCCCCCGCCGGCCACCGAGCCAGCCGATGCAGCCGAGCCCGCTGACGGCGGGCCCAGTGACCTGGCGCTGGTCCTCCAGGCCGTGGGCGATCGGCTCCGGGCCAACGCCAGCATGGCCGGCCTGATCCGGCGCACCGGTGACGCCATCACCGGGGTGATCCGCAGCCGTTCGTCCAGCGAGGGGCCGAGCGGGGGCACGCCTCTCGCGGCCCCCCAGACACCGTTCAACGGGTCCATCGGGCCCGAGCGGTCGATGGCGTTCACCCAGCTCTCGCTGAGCGATGTCAAAGAGGTCAAGAGCGCGTTCGGCGTGACCGTCAACGACGTGGTGCTCGCCACCTGCGCCCGCGCCCTGCGTGGCTACCTTCTGGACCACGGCTGCCTGCCCGAGGGACCGCTGCTGGCGTCGTGCCCCGTGTCCATCCGCACTGAAGACCAGACCGGCGCGTTCGGCAACCGGGTGTCGGTGATGTTCTCGCAGCTACACAGCGAGCTCGACGACCCGGCCGAGAGCCTGCGGTCGACGGCGGCGGCGGCCGGCGCCGCCAAGACCGAGCAGCGCCAGCTGGGTGCCTCGATGCTGGGCGACTGGGCCGAGGTTGCCGATCCCCGGTCGCTGACGTTCGCCACCGACGTGCTGACCCGGTTCAAGTTGGCCGACCGCATGCCGCCGGTCCACAACGTGGTGGTGTCCAACGTGCCCGGACCGGGCTTCCCGGTGTACCTGGCCGGGGCCAAGCTCGAGCAGGCCTACCCCATGGGACCCGTCCTCGAAGGGGCGGGACTCAACATCACGGTGCTGAGCTATTGCGACTCGGTCGACGTCGGCTTCATCGCCGCCACCAACCTGGTCCCCGACCTCGAGGATCTTGCCGCCCAGGTGAGGCCGGCCTTCGCCGAGCTGCTGGAAGCGGCTCGAACGGTGAGCTGATCTCGTGAGGCGCTAGCCGGGCGGCGGCTGGCGCAGCTGAGCCTCGACCGCGTCGACCTTGGCGTGGAGGCCGTCGGTAACCCCGGGCCGATGGTCGATCTTGATCACGACGCTGACCCGGGGAGCGGACTTGCCCACCTTCAATACACAGGCCTTGATGAGGCCCATGACCTCGTCCCACTCGCCCTCGACGTTGGTGAACATGGCGTTCGTCTCGTTGGGCAGGCCGCTGTCGCGGACGAGGCGCACGGCATCGGCGACCGAGCCGCTGACGGAGTCACCAGTGCCGAGCGCGGTGATGGAGAAGGCAGCGATCATGCCCTCATGGTCGCGCACCAACCATCGATTCTCCCAGCGCCCCCGACCGGTTCATCAGCAAGGACGAGCCTGCGGCCCAGCCCGCCTCCGGCCTGATCACACCCGCCCGACGGCCGCCACACCTTCGGATCTGACGGAGTGTCAGGTCGTAGTTGAGCGGCGTGTTGCAACGTGTTCTACTTTGCCTCCATGGCGTACAACATGGCCGATCTGTTCGAGCACTCCGTCGACGTGATCCCTGACAAGACCGCGCTCATCTGCGGCGACGAGACCCGCACGTTCGCTGAACTCGAGGCGCGGGCCAACCGGCTGGCCCACCACTTGTCCGATGCCGGCATCGTCCCCGGGAACCACGTGGGCCTCTACGCGGCCAACAGCATCGAGTGGATCGAGGCCATGCTGGCGATCTTCAAGATCCGGGCCGTGCCAATCAACATCAACTACCGCTACGTGGAGAACGAGCTCCGCTACCTGTTCGACAACGCCGATCTGGTCGCCCTCGTCTACTGCGAGGAGTTCGGACCCCGGGTCAGCGCGGTGATCGACGAGGTCCCCCAGCTCCATCACCTGGTGATGATCCCCGACGCCTCAGGTGCCACCCAGGACGGGCTCGAGCCGGTCGCCTACGCCGACGCCCTGGCCTCCGGCTCGCCCGAGCGCGACTTCGGGGCCCGGTCGAACGACGACATCGTCATCATCTACACCGGCGGCACCACCGGCATGCCCAAGGGCGTGATGTGGCGCACCGAGGACATCTTCTTCGCCCTCATCGGCGGCACCGACCCGTTCACCCACGAGCGCGTCGCCTCCGAGTTCACCCACGCCGAGAAGGCGGCCAACGCCGGTGGTCAACTCGTGTTTCTCAACACGCCGCCGCTCATGCACGGCGCCGCCTTCGCCAGCAGCCTCATGCAGTTCTTCCAGGGCAACATCAACGTGCTGGTCGAGAAGTTCGACGCCCACGACGTGTGGCGCCAGGTCGACCGGCACCGTATCAACTCCATCCTCATCGTGGGTGATGCCATGGGTCGCCCCCTCATCGAGGCACTCGACGAGATGGAGACCGCCGGCGAGGAGCTCGATCTCTCGTGCTTCATCAGCCTCAGCTCCAGCGCCGCGGTGTTCTCGCCCACGGTGAAGGACCGCTTCCTGGAGCGCTTCCCCAACCTGATCCTGACCGACTCGATCGGGGCGACCGAGAGCGGCTTCACCGGCATCCGCATGGTGGCCAAGGACGACACCGCCATGAAGGGCGGCGGGCCGACCGTCTCGCCCGGTGCCGACACCGTGGTGCTGGACGACGAGTTGAAGATCGTCGAGCCCGGCTCGAGCGTCATCGGCCGGGTGGCGCGGGGCGGCAACATCCCGATCGGCTACTACAAGGACGAAGCCAAGACGGCGGCCACGTTCGTCATCGGCGCCGACGGCCGGCGCTACTCGGTGCCCGGCGACTTCGCCACCGTCGAGGAAGACGGTCGCATCACCCTCATGGGGCGGGGCTCGGTGTGCATCAACACCGGCGGCGAAAAGGTGTTCCCCGAAGAGGTCGAGTCGGTGCTCAAGGCCCACCCCGACGTCTTCGACGTGCTGCTGCAGGTCCTCGACGACGGGCGGCTGACCGACGGACAGGGCCGCACGGTC